>CANCOY010000043.1 GCA_947379865.1 Acetobacteraceae bacterium | reverse complement strand
CTGAAGCGAAGAGCTTTTCTGGGTTACGCGGTAATTCTTGTTTTTGGTTTATGGGTTTTGGCATTCATCCCGTTTATGCTTCTTCCGCGCGACGGCGTTGGCGGCAACGTGTCAATGGTGTTTGGTGGTATTGCTGGGATTGCGTATTTTTGGGGATTTATTTGTCTTTCTGGCAAGCGCCTGCATGACATTGGCTGGTCCGCAAAGCACCTTATTTGGATTTACCTGCTTGGTGGTGTGGGGCCGGGAGTTGCGGTCTTAGATGAGGGCCTAGGATTGGTCGGTAGTCTGGCAAACCTGGGCGTGTGGCTGTGGATACTGTTGACACCGAGTAGCCCGAGCGAACGGTTTGGCCCGAGGACATGATTGCATCGATTAAGAGGCTTTAGCCGCTAGTAATGATCTTTGACTTTAATCGCCGTGCTGTCCTGCAATGACCAGTTCAGGGACCCGGGATAGACGGAGTGTGAAGCCAACGCCCGTTGCTGATCCGCTTTATCGCGTGGGCCATAGGGGTATCGAATACTTTTGGGCCTAGGCTCGCATACCGTGATTACCCTTTTCGCGTGCCGGCGCGAAATAAAGACCGGGGGTCAGATGCCAGGTCTGCCGCCTGCCGGCGGTTGCGCTCTAGCCGATCTGGTGGGCCTCATGGGCTGGCCGGAACCTGGTAAATGACAGAGATCACAGCCAGCGCGACCAGCGGCCTAGTAACTCAGCCCCTTGGCGCCGCCCTGACAGCGTGGGCATTTGCGTTGCCAGATATCTGAACCATTGGCACCGTACAGGTTGCCACAAATTCCGGCGGCGGCAGTTTGCTCGTTCTGGCACTGCAACTCATAGATTTTCTGATTATGGTCGTTTCCTGGTTTGCCGGTGTTTCTAATGACCACCTGATTATTCTTGTTCCGGTAGCTGACATTGGTCGTCTTTGGCATCAGTTTAATCCTTTGCGTTCTGTTACGCGGCGGTACTTCCGACGGTAGCCAAATTGAAAATCCGTTCTTCAAATTTCGCCCGAGGGCGTGGCACGGCAAGGCTCAACGCCTGCCGCAGCCTGCTCCCACCCCTCAGCGAAACTGGTCGCTGATGGTAGGGCGCATGCGGAAGCTCAGTTCGGCTTCGCCGCGTGAGCGCTTGCGTACCGTGTTGGACATTTCCTTGCGGATGCGCTCACCCCAATTCTCATTGACGCGGCGCTGTACGAGGATGAGTTCGTCGATCAGCGTTTCGGTACCGGGTACATTACGGGCATAGAATTCCATCAAGCCCAGTTCGCGCTGGATGTAATAGGTGGCCGCGTCGCGCTCGCCGTCGCGGTTCATGCGCACGGCCCGGCGGATGGCATCGGCCTGCCAGGCTTCCACCACCGCAAGGCTGCGCGCCATGTTGCGGGGCTGGGCATTGTTCTCATGGCTGGAGGCAAGGCGCAGATCCACTTCCACCGGCGCTGCCTCGATCAGCGCATCCCCTTCGGGGGAGGTGCCGTTGGCCGTCAGTCCAAGGAGGATCGACGCGCCCGGTGCGCCCGAGGAGCAATACAGGCGGAAGACGATCTTGCGTGTGCGCTCGGGCATGATGCTGCCGGCCATCACCTCGATGGCGCCGGGTACCGCCACATGGGACCAGGGGCCGACGACCTCTGCTCGCACATTGGCTGGTACGCTTAGGCGCAAGGACACACGCTCCACCAGAGCGGCGCGACCCGCCTGCAACTCGCCCAGTGCCACGGCACCAATCTCATTGGCCTCGGCCGCGTCATGCAGATTGCCACCGCCCGCCTCGGCAATGGCTCCCAGCAGTTCTTCGTCATAGCCGTTGCCAATGCCAAGGGCAGAAGTGACGACCCCGCGCTCCAGCAACGCACCCACATGCTGGGCGATTTCAGTGCGGTCGGTTTTGCCCTGGTTGGTCTTGCCGTCGGAGAGCAGCAGCACGCGATGGGATGCCTGCGGGCTTTGTGCCATGCCAAGCGCCACCCGTTCGGCGGCCATCATCCACCCATCAAACAGATTCGTCTGCCCGCTGCTGTGGAGAGCCCGGATTGCAGTAGCCGCTGCCATGCGGCCCGCTTCATCCATGGTAAGGGTGTCGAGACATAGCTCTGCGGTGCCGGCAAAGGCGATGATGCTGAGGCGGTCACGTGGGCCCAGCGTCTCTGCCACTGCAAGGGCGGCCTGCTTGGCGGCCACGATCTTTTCGCCCCGCATGCTGCCCGAAATGTCGATGGCAAGAGAGAGGTTGAGGGCAGGGGTATCTACCCGCTCCACGCTTGCGCCGCTGGCTGAAAGTTCGGCCACCACATAGCGGACGGAATCGCCTTCTTCCCAAGCGAGTTTGCGGTCGAGGCCCGCCTGCAGGTGCAGGGTCCGGTTCTGTGCATCAGGTGCTGATGTCATCTGTCTCTCCCAAGAAGAATGTCACGAATATAATCGGCGCAGCGCTCCAACTGGACCTGCTGCTCTGCTTCAAGCGGGCCACGGACGGAAAGGCTGACGTCCGGGGTTACAGGGATGTGTAGCCAGATCTCGGCCAGCGACTTGCGCGTCGGCCGCCGGCGTCCTTCGCCAAGGCGGTTTTCCAAGGCCTCAAAGCCATGGGCGGGCGGGCGGATAGGCGATGTGGAAGTGGGGAGAGCAGGTGCCGCCTTGGCCGGGGTCGCCGCGATCTGCGCCCGCAGGGAACCGATATAGTCGAGGGCGCTGGCCGCATCGGGCGCGGAGGTGGAGGTGATGGCGCCCATGGGCGCCATGCCCTTAGCCTTCAGGGCATAGGCCTCGATCCTTTCATGGCTCGCCACCAGCAGTTCCTTGCGGATCTCTGCCATGGGCATGCCCAGGGCCTCGCGCATGGCGCGGATGGCCAGGATCCGCTCCAGCGTTTCGGCGGGATAGCGGGCCGCCGGTCCCCGGTTAAGGGGGGCTGGCAACAGGCCTTGGGCAACCCAGGAACGGATCGTCCGTGCCTCCACCCCTGAGGCGGTGGCGAGTTCGGAAAGGGATGGGGCGTTGGTCTTCATGCCCCTTTCATAGCATCAAACAAATCGACATTGCAAATAAAGCGACATGCCGTATTGTCTAATCCCTGGGGGCTGACCAAACCGAAGTCAACCTAGCACAGTTTCTGTACGGAGGGTAACCCTGGGCCGGATGACTGGACCCCCGGTGTCAAGACTGACGCGCCTGAATGCTAATACCTGAGGCGTGGCGGGCCGTGTCGCCACCCCTTCGACACCAGTGGGAGCAGCCATGTACGATATTGAAATGCAGGACGTGTCCGAAGCTTTTGCCGAAGCTTGGCGGGCCGCCGGCCGCCACATCCAGAGCCAGGGTGCGGGGGAGATCAACTGGCTCAAGGGCAACCTTGCACCGCCCTTTCTCGAGCACATGTCGTTCCGGCTGGGCAACCAGTTGTTCTTTATACGCATCGAGGATGTCTCTGGCACCCTTGAGGCGCCTGGCAGCATGGAGGGCCTGCGGGACATTGCTGAGGGCTGCCGTGGCCATGCCCTGCTGCTGCCGATGATCGAGGGCGTGGATGGATGTCGCCCGCACCTGCGCGGCTGGGGAATGGTTGATCTGGCGACGAAAAAGCCCGTCAGCCCGCGCGATCTGGTCACCCAGGGCAAGGTCGAAATGACTGACTGGGAACTGCACGATTTCGCGGTGCAGATCGTCCGTGGCCAGTTGGAGAAAGAAGGGCGGGAACTGATCTCAGTCCAGGGCAGCCCCCATGTCGAACCCTCCATCTGGTTCTTGGGGGATTCCGGCCCCGAATGGGTTGTGGTGCGAGCCTGCCGCTATCCGCAGAAAGATCCGGACATCCCCGCCAATTGGCAGGCCATTGCCGCCCGCTGCGCCGCCATGGGCAAGGTGGGGCCCTTTGCCCCCGTAAGCGTTGCCAGCGCCGACGAGAAATTCCAGACGGGCGGCAGGCCAGAGCCACTGTGGCGCGGCCATGGCATGTTCGTCAGCTATCAGGGGATGCACCGGCCATGACCGTTCCTCACGACAGCTGGGCGGCCGGCTATGACCATCTTTACGAGGCCTCGTTTGGTGCCTTTTACCGCCAGCTTACCCAGGCCACCCTGCAGGTTATAACTCGCGCTCAATCCGCACCCGCCCGCGTGCTTGATTTTGGGGCCGGCACTGGCCGCCTCGCCTTGCCCTTGGCCGCCCGCGGCTATGAGGTTACGGCGGTTGACCCCAGCGCCCAGATGCTGGCGGCTCTCGCACAAAAGCCGGGGGCAGGGGGCATTACCACCCATGTTGGACGCATGCAGGACTTCAGGTCTGAAGGCAGCTTTGACCTGGCAACCTGTGTCTTCACCGTGCTCCTTTATCTGCTTACGGAAGAAGATCTGGTGCAGTCGATTGTGGCTGCAGCCAGGGCGCTCAGGCCCGGTGGGCAATTCCTGCTCGACATTCCGTCGCGGCGGCTGTTCCAGGATGCTGGGTATAGCGACGACAGCTGCGCCCGCCGTGTACGGATCACCCCGGTCACCCGCCAGATTTTCGATTATGAGGAAACCTCCTCGATCCAGGTGGGTGGCCAGACGCGGCACTTCGAGGATCGCTTCCAGATCCGCTATTGGCCCTCCGGCTTTGTCAGGGCCGTGCTGCTTGAGAATGGGTTCGACCTTGTCCGGGACCTCAGTGCCGACTTCGCTGCTACAGGGTCCGAATACCTATTGCTGCGCAGGCGGTGAGCCGGGAAGCTGGCCCCCGCCGCATAAACAGGAAATAACATGGAGGGTCGCATGGGCATGGATCGCACAAACTGGTTCGAGAAGCTCACGGGTTTCCGCGAGAGCAGCTATCACGAGACGCGTGCCCGGTTGACGGTGGAGTGCGATAGGCTGATCTTGCTCGAAAATGATACCAGCCATGGCATTGGCACCCTTGAACTGGCCTCCCTCGGCGACCTCCGTACCCGGACGGCAGATCTTCGTAGGGGCGCGAAGCGACCGGAGGTGCGTGAGCGTCGTGTGGACGTCCGCGCGCTGCACCACGAGGCGTCCAGTGCTGGCGCCCTCTTTCAGGTTGCCTCGCAGTTCAATCTGCTGGAAATGGTCGGGCCGCATGTAACCCCGGAGGATGGGGTCACGCGTTACTCAGGCGATGGCACACAGGGGCCGGCCTGCGCCATTGCAGCGGGCGCCGCCACCATATACCGAAACTATTTTGCGCCGGTGGGCGACAGCGAGGGGCAGACGGCTGAACGCCAGATCGATGCCCTTGCCGACGTCGGCACCGCTCTTTCCTCCAGTCTTGGCATTCCCATCGAGCGGTTGTGGGCCATGCGCAATGGCTATGCCTTGGCGACCCGTGAAGGGCTTGCTGCCATCAGCCGCCATCTGAATGTTTGCGGCGAGGCGGATCATGACCAGTTGCGTGGCCTGCTGCGCATTGGCCTGCATCACAATGTGGAGGTAACCGATGCGCCCGGCACTGATCGTCCATTTGTGAGCCAAGCATTCTGCTCTGCCCTGCCGGTGGCTTATGGCGACCACCCGGCCGGAGAATGGGAGGTGTTCGCACGCCTCATCCTCGAGGCTGCCTATGAGGCAACTTTGCGGGCCGCGGTGCTCAATGCCCGCAAGGGCGGTTCGCGCACCGTGTTCCTCACGCTTCTAGGCGGGGGTGCATTCGGCAATGACAAAAGCTGGATTACCGAGGCCCTTGAGCGAGCGCTGAACATCTGTGGTTCAGTGGACCTCGACATCTGCATGGTCAGGCGTCCGTACTCTGCTAGTTGAACGACCGCCACCCGCGCAAAAAATGTCTGGACCCTCGGGCTTCATGACCGAAAGGCAATGTACCCCGGAGGTTCCAGCTTGTTGCGGGCACCACCGATCCGCCGTCCGTCAGCGGGTCCCATAGAAGCTTGTTATGTCGAACCAGTATTCCCTTGTTGCCGTGCAAAGCAGGGAATTGTGGAGCGCATGATGGGCCTCCTTGTCGAAACGAGGGTTTCTTATGCCATCTGGCCCTTCATATTTCGCCTTCAATTTGAAAAAATCCTCCTCTCGAAACGCTTGAATTTCAAATTCCAAGACGTCGTACACAAGAGTTCCGATTTTCTTGAGGCTCTGCCGTGAAAGCTCCCTCTTGATCCCGGCATATTTTTCGCCCTCTGGCCTGAAAATAATCAATTCCTCATAGTTCCTGTACTCGGAAAACAAATATTCTAATCCTACTCCATCAAATGGAAGGTTCTTTGGCACGGAAGGATCATTCTTATCGATGATGCAGGCGGTCGCCTGATCATATCCCCAGCCACCCCTGAAGGGTAATTTTCCTAACCGTGGAAAGTCGTGCTCCAGAATTTCCCGTGGGCTTTCTGATGTTTCAAGATTGATAAAATCAATTTTCGGCATCTCTTGTTCCTCTCTTCTGAAAGAGCATTTTCAAATTTTATACTATTGGCGCAATCTGTCGACGAAAAAGAACAGCTCGGTTAATGCCTTAGCGACTTTTTGATGAGGCGACTGCTTTGATTCTACCGCAGCAGCAGCAACCCCGGCACAGCATCTCCCCCGGCCCAGACCACGGCGTCCTGCTCAAACTCCGTGCCCAGACGACTGCCGGCCTCGGCATCTATCCCAAGGGCGAGGAAGCTTTGTTCAGGGGGCCAGGCGCCCGTGGGGTCGGCGCCGGCACCTTCAATCACATGAGTGCTAAGCCTGTGGAGTGCGGCGCCAAGCCGGTGGTGGGCGGCCTTGTTGTCGGCAAGCGCGCGTGCCGCGCCATAGGGGTTCCAGGCGGTGATGAAGAGGGCGCAATTGGTGCCCGTGGCGGCGTAGAGGGCCGCAAGGTGGGGCGAGGACTGGCCGATGTGCAGGGTGAAGGCCTCGCTGCCTGAACCTACGCCATAGTGCGTGGCTTCATAGGCGGCGATCTTGGCGGCGGGGATGAGGGTTACTGCCATGGCCTGACCTCAGTTGACTGAAAGATTGATGTTGTCCGCCAGATTGAGGCGGGCGGTGATGAAGGTCAGGGCGTGGCTGAAGATGGACAGGTTCTCGCGCAGCCAGTCGACGGTAACGCCGCCGCTGAGACACAGGTCGGTTTCCACCGCCACGTTGCACTCGTCCTTGCCGTCGAAATAGAGGCGGGCAAAGCGGGTCATGCTGTTGAGCGTGGCAATTGTGTCCGCATGCGTGCCTGGCCCACGCGGCAGGATGGCCCGCAGATTGATGGTGACAAGGCCAAAGGTATCTTGCCAGAACAGCGTAATGGCCACGGGCATACCTTCCATCCGGGTGTGGACAACCGGCATCGGCCCGTTTGCCTGATGGCGGTCCACGGGCAGGCCCCAGCTTGTCAGCATTCGGACAAGGTCATGTTGATCAAGCCCGCGCAGGATCTCCCCGGGAACCAGGCGCGTGCCCTTGCTGCGGGTGAAGGAAAGAGGCACTTCACCGCGCCAGTGGATTACATCAGTCATGACGCGCAGGACCTCCTGGCCAAGGGCATAGGCTTGATTGCGGGTGCGCACGATGAATGGACGCTCATAGACATTGATCCCGTGCTGATAATCAAAGCCGGCTTCGCCAATCCATTCGTCGATCTCGAGGCCACCGGGCAGGTCACCGCAAATGTCGTGGTCACCAAAATCGAGGGTAACCAGCACGTCTTCGCCCGGGCCGCTGGAAATGATGATGGCAAGGGGAAGGTCCACAACCGTGGTTGAGAGCCTCAGTTCGGCGGTGGAGAGGAACGGCGCATCTTCCGGCCACAGACAGACGGCCCAGATATGCTCGGCCAGCCGGTCCAGCACCCGTCCGGACAGGGCACGGCGGTAGTGCCGCACGCGGCGGCCGGCATGAAGCACGCCAGTGAGTTTGCCGCCAGCGGGAAAGGGATCACCCGCATCCTCGCTGGATGGAAAGGGAAAGTTTGCGACGACACTCATTCCCCGTCATCCTCCAGAATGCTTGAGGCGTCAGAGACATGCACCCCGGCAATCATGCCCTCTGGCGCAGGGTCGCCGGTGCCCTTGAACACGGCATAGCCGCGCGCCCCGGCGCTGCGTTTGGCACAAGCGCGGCACCGCTCCAGCGACCTCTCGAAAAAGGCTGCTCGTGCAGGGTCATTGACCCAAGCCTGCCAGGCCGCCATGTCAGCCGCATCAAGGGTGATGTGAGCAGGGAAGGTGGAGAGCCATTCGCCCGTCCAATAATATGTCTCGTCGTCATCAATGAAGACGACCCGGATGAATGCCTTCATCCCCTCGATATCGTCAGGCACCGCCGCGTGCTTTGGTGACTTCACGATCTCGCTGCCCTTGGAAAAAGGGGGTGGTCCCATGTCCTCGTCGAGGGCCCAGTACCAGAAATGGTTGTCCGGGCAGGTGAACCAGTTGGTCCCCGGATCGAAAGCAGCATCGTCGATAAGACCCAGCTTCAGGCCGCTTGGCAATTCAGGCATGGATGTCTCCCTTCAGGCTTTGATGGTGTGGAACTGCCCGCCCACCGCCAGACCAACTTCTTTCTGGCCAAGCAGACGGCGGAGGGTGCTGGCCAGTTCGCGGATGCCGTCGGCGTCGGGGCTGGCGATGTCGATCACCAGGGTGGCGATGGGCCGTCCCTGGAAATAGCCAAGCGCGTCTGACAGGGTGAACCCATCAAAACACGCCGCCACCGCATCGATGACGGCGCTGCGCTCTGCCCGTGTGAAAGGAGCGCCCTTATGGCTTGCCACATAGAGCCGGTGCAGGATCAGTGTCTCTGGTTCGTGTTCCAGGCCGTCGTGTTCGGGCTCGTTTTCCATATCGGTCATCCTTCACCGTGAAGAAAATCGATTGCTAAACTGATCATCCGCAGGCTGAGCCTGTCACCCCTGAAGCGTACGCCTCGGGGGTGACAGATTCGGTCATATTCACGCTGCCTGGGCCGTGATGCGGGGGCGCGACGGGCTGATCCTCAGGCCCTCCCACGGCGCATTTGGTTCCGTGAAATGGCCCCAGCGCGCCACTTCCACGAGGTCTGCCGCCCCCGTCCACGCCTCGCCTGCCGCAGCAAGGGAGAGGTCGACGAGGCTGCTCCAGGCGCGCGTGTCGAGTTGGCGTCCGCCCTCGGCCTCGAGGGAGAACAGGCGCAGTTCGGCATCGCCCGGGAACCAGCCAAGGGTGGCCCGCGCCTCGCGCGCGGCACCGCTCAGCACCACGGCGCGGGCGATGCGCCGGGCCAGCAGGGCGCCGGCACGGTCGGCCTTGAAGAAGTCCTTGCCGGACAGGGCGCCGCCGCCAATGGCCACCCGTGGGCCATAGGCATCCACCACCAGCTTCTTGCCAGACAGGCCATTGTCACCCTCTGGCCCGCCCATCAGGAAAGCGCCGACGCCGTTCACATCCAGCCGCGCCGGCAGATCGGCCACAAGGCCCGGCAACTGCCGCGCGGCCTGGCCCAGTTCATCGGCCATGGCGTGGCGCACCGCCCGTACCAATGCGACTTCGTCTGTGTACGGCGCCTGCTGGATGGAGAACGACAGGCTCTCCACCTGCCTGTGGCCGTTCTCTGCTTCTGCAAGGACGAGGATCACCTTGCCATCAGGGCCAAGGCCGATCCCGGGTTCGTCGGTACGCAGACGGTAGAGGCGGCGCGCCAGGCGGTGGGCCAGCCAATGCTCCGGCGGCAACCAATTGGTCTCAGGGATCGCAACGGCATAGCCCGTGGCAATGCCCTGGTCATCCGTCAGGTCGCGGGCCTCGGATTCGCCGGGAACCAGGGGGCCGAGGCAGAGGTCGGTGATGACCTCCACATCGCCAGGGCCGGGGAACCAGTCTGGCCCGTGCCCCGCACTTTCATAGACGCCCCGGGCAATGCCTGGAATGTCCATGGTCCCGGCGCCATCACAGGCAATGCGGCCGGTGATGTAGAGGTGATGGCGATGGGCCGCCACCTCGATACCGGCAAGCCCGCGGTGTTCGAGGCGGCCGGCCTCAGCCACCAGGGCATCGGCCACGGCATCGCACAGCTTGTCGGGGTGCCCGGGCAGAACATATTCGGCTGGGCGCAGGATCGTGCTCATGGGTCAGTCTCCTCTGGGAAGGTAGATCGAGTGGTCGGCGACACAGCCGAGGTCACGGGTGAAATGGTCATTGCCGGCAAAGGCCACGCCCAGCTGGGCCTGGCGCAGGGTTTCAAGGGCCTTGCCTCTGGGTGAACCCACATAGCCATCGGTGACGATGCAGGCGCGCCGCACCTTGTTGGCGACCATGTGGTCTGCAACGCAGGCGATATCAGTGCCCTGGTTCGACTTCACGATTCCACGGGCAAGGTCGGCGGCGGCGATATCCCAGACCCCGGTGGAAAAGAGATGCACCCGTGGGTGCAGCAGGGGCTGACAATCTGCCAGCGCGCCATAAAGCGGTGGCAGTATCTCGCTCATGCTGCCACTCACATCGAGATAGAGATGCACCTGCTCCCCTGTTGGCACCACGCGGCGGATCTCGATCTGCGCCGGGTGCAGCAGGGGCCGCGCACCAAGTGCGGTCTGCACCAGAATGCGGCGGTCATGGCCGGGGATGGCGCCCAGCACGGTGATCTGCCGCGTGGCAACCTGGGGGTTCATTCCGCGTCCGCTTGCGCCCGCCACCCGGCGCAGCAGGCCCACCAGAGCGGCGCGCTTGGAGATTGCGGGTCTTGGCCTGATGCGCGCTGTACTGAACAGGTCGGCAAGGGAGCGGCCATGAAAGGGGGAGGGTGGTTTCTCCCACTCGCTGACGATGGTGCGCACGCCTTCCAGCAAAGCGGGCGAGGTTGCGGCGATATCGCCGGTGCTTGCCTCCTTGCCGCCCTCCCCATGGCCCCCCAGGAGTTTCAGGCCACCCAGCTCCTTCTCGACCGCCTTGGGCAGGATGGACAACACATCCTCATAGGTGGCGCCGCCATCGCTATAGAGCGCACCATAGACATGGCGTACCTCTGCCCGCTGCTTCTCGGGCAGGCTATCGAGGCCCTTGGGATAGGTGCGCACCCGATGCCCATCCCAGCCGGACGGTGGCCGCAGCAGGCATTCCGGAAAGCTGCGGGCGTCATAGAAGCCGGTGAGCAGGCTGGTGAATTCCGGCTGCGGCAACAGGCGAGACAGCAGGGCATTGATCACCGCATCGAACACGAAATTGTCCGTGGGCGTCTTGCAGGGAAACAGGGTGGTGTGGCCCAGCAGCACATGGTGCAACTCGTGCAGCACCAGCATCAGCAGGCGCTCGGGCGTCGCCGCATGGGCGGCTGCAAAATCGGGGTTCACCAGCAGGCGTGGCTCCGCCGTTACCTCCACCGCAGCGGTTGGCACCTCGCGGCTTTCCACGATGTCGAGCAGGCGCAGCAGCGCGCCGATGGCAAGATTGCCTGCGGGAAAGCAGTCAAGCACGCGGTCTGCAAGATTGGTCATGGTGCGTCCTTTTGCAGAGTGGCGTCCCAGGGGGCTGGCACGAGCAGGGTTATCTCGTGCCAGGCAAGGCGCAGTTGCGGGTTCTTGGCGCGCAGCCAGACGGCGCTGGAGCTTTTGGTGATCAGGACCAGCGCCGTCAGCGGATCGGACCAATGGCAGGTCGTATCCACGCCCCGTGGCAGCACCACCAGCCCGTCTGGCAGGGGCAGTGTTTGCGCATGGGCATTGATCAGGTCCGTCAGCACCTGTTCGGCCTTGGCGGCACTGGCCTTCACCCCAAGTTCCTCCAGCAGGCGGCGCGGCTTATAGGCGCGCCATTCGGCCGGCAGGCTTGCCGCCAGCAGCGTGCCCCGGGGCGGCGCATTGCGGCAGAAACCACGGGCGTTCTCTGGCCGGCCAAGGCCAGAGAAGCGAACCTCCGTGCGCGGCCGAAAACCCATGTTCTGGGCAAGGTCCGGGCTTTCGTGCTGCACGGTCATGGCGCACCCCCGGCAAGCACCTGGCGCGCGCCCGTCCAGGCATCCCACACGATGTCGACATCGGCAGGCAGCTTGATCTGGAAATCCTTGAAGGCGAGGACCAGGGCATTGGCGCCCAGCTGATGTTCGGGGTTCTCCGGATCAAGCCGCGACAGGTGATCGCGCAGATGCTTCCAGGCCTTGTAGCGATCGCTGTGAGCCGCGAGCCGATCGACGAAATCCGGGCTTGCGCCGATGCAGGCATAGACCGCGCCGATCTGCTCGGCGACCGCCGCACTCAGGCGCCCTATCGTACAGGTCTCGAACAGGTGCACGGCAATGGCCGCGCGGGCGCCGGGTGCGGCCCTGGCAAAGGCATCGGCAATCAGGCCGGAGAACTCCGCCTTCGGAATCTTGTGGGCAGCCGTTGCCAGTGCCACCCGGCGCACGGGATCGGCCTCGGCGATCAGGCATCGCAGGGGGTCATCCGCAGCGATACCGGCCAGGTGCCAGGCCTGACGATGGGCGGCCAGCAGCTTGCCTTCGGGGATGGTGATCCCTTGCGCACGCTGGGGCAGGCCCGCCAGCAGGCTGGTCCAGGCGGCATCGGCCGGCAGGGCGCGCGGGTTGGCAATCAGGGCCGCTGCATGCACCGCAATGATGTTGCGCACCAGCATGCCGCCCCGGCGGGGGCTGATGGGCAGGCCCGCCTGTTCCAGCAGGCCCATCAGGGCGCGGATATAATGGGCCAGCTTGTCACCAAAGCCATTGGCGACTGCGGGCAGGGCACGGCGCGTGGCGGCAACCGCCTCGGCAAAGGCGGCGCGTGCGACGGGTGAGGGGGCTGCATCAGGGCTGGCGGAAAGCGCTGCCAATTGCTCAGCTTCGCTCAGACTTGCCCAGGAGGGCATGCGCAGAATGAAGGCGAAGCGATCAGCCAGTGCCGCATCGAGGGGCTCAGACCCCAGATAATTGTCTTCTGCGCCGTCGGTGGCGGGCGGGTTCATGGCGGCCCAGCGGTGGCGCAGGTCTTCCAGCAAGAGGCCCTGGGCGCGGCGCTCGTGGACAATGGGAAAGATCTTGTTCTGCACGTCGGGGCGGCAGCGGCTGATCTCGTCAAAGATCACCGCACCGGCCCCCCAGATGGCGGCAGGCGTGCGCACATAGTCGAGCGTCCCATTGGGCCCCGGCAGGGGAAAGCCGATGAGGTCGTCGAAATTGACGAGGCTGGCATTGTAATGCCGCCAGTCGAGGCCCAGCGCCTCGGCCGCGCGCACCAGCAACAGGCTTTTCGCCGTGCCATGGGCGCCGATCAGCAGCAGCGGGACCTCGGCCGCCAGCGCCCCCAGCACCAGAGGTTCAATTGAACCCATGCCATGGATGCCAAGGCCTGCCAGATAGCCCGGTGAGACGGGCTTCTGCGCAACCGCCTCTCGCGGCCCTGAAATGGCCGTAGGCGGAGGGATGAGGGTGGAAACGGGCTCTGGGATTGCCTGGGCCGTGGAGGATCGACGTGCCATGAATGTGCTCCTGCGTTTTGGCGCAGGGGCGCTCGACCTTCCTATGTGACCCGCTTGGTTGCCCGGTCGGGCCGCATGCCGCCAAAAGGCGGAACCACCTTGCCCGGGTCGGGCAGGTTGGCGAGGGCGAAGCCCTGCTCGCTATGCGGTAAACTTGCCTGTTCAGACTGCCGCAAAGGCAGCCCTCGAGGTGTCAGTTCAGAATGTCATGGACATAGCCACCTCCTGCATCATGCGCCGTGCATCAAGGAGAGGTGGTGGACCCGCTTCGTTGCCGAACTGGCCACATCCCCTTGCGGGATCCACCTTGCCCGGGTGGGCAGGTTGGCGGGGGCAAGCCCCTCTCTTGATGTTGAGGAGGATATAGGTCGCACGCGGCGGGATTTCAAGAGGTAATTTGGCCTTAGCAGATTTTCTGCTCCCGCCGTCGTCCGCATACATCCAGTTCTGCCCGAGGGGCGCCTTTACTTCCCTGGCCTGTCTCCCATGAGCCTGGGTTCCTGAAATAGTGGCTCCCACCTTTCTGCGAGAAGCTCTGCATGTTTCTGATCTGCCGCTGTCATTTGCGCGCGCAGCGTCTGGCGATTAGCCGCGGCAGCCGCAAGGTTCTTGCCGTCCGGCAGATGATCGGCGGCCAGGATTGCAAACTTCAGGGCTTCTACCAGCACGGCGGGATCGGATGTTCCCTTTGGCAGCAGAGTTGAAAGGCTCAAATAGGCTGTCGGCTCGCCACGCTCGGCGGCGCGAGCATACCAGTAAACCGCAAATTTCTCGTTTTGCGGAACGCCCTCGCCGGTTTCGTAGTAATCACCAAGATTGTTCTGCGAGCCGGCATATCCTGCCTCCGCAGCGAAGCGATAGTCCCGGACGGATGCTGACAGATCAGGGTTGTCCCCCCAGCGCTCCTTGAGAGCCTGATTGTGCTTGGCATAGGCTTCCTGCCTGTTGTCAAACTTGTTGGTGATTACCACTGGCAGATTTAGCGTATTGGCCTCAACCCTTGTCAGCCGGTTCAGAACATCTGGCCCAGCAGATGTCACAAACTCTACGACATCGTCACTGAGGCCAAGGCTGTTCAGATAAGCCCCGATAAGGGCATTGCCGACATTACTTCTCTCAGGTTCGCCATCCTTTCCGGTCTCGGACGCCGCATGGAAGCCCATGTTTGCCTCCCGTGTCATGGATCGTGGTCGACCGGCAAGCCACACAAGTGCGCATGAGGATGCGCAATTCGAATTGATAACGGTGGTGCCAAACCCCTTGAAGTGTATCGCCCTGCCGATTTCGAGGGCCGGCCCAAGCATGCCCCCCGGGCTCTGAAGCACGACGACCGCATCGTCGAGGTCTAGCGCGAGATGCTTGAATTTCTTGTCGTCACCGTCCTCGAAGCTGCCTTTCAACAAGATCTTGGCACTTCGCCCATCAGAGCCTGGCACGACACTGATATCGGCGGCTGTTGCAGGCGCGACTGGAGCCACGCTGAGCAGAGTGGCTAGGCAGGTGAGCGTCAGAAACGACAGTGCCAGTCGGGCACATTGAGGCAGCATTTTAGTCCCTCCGTGGGCGAATGATTAACAAAACTCTCTGATGACAGGCGTAATAAGGTTTGTGTCGTAGGCCATGGCCGTTGCAGCCAGGTTGTGTTCCAGATCCCGGGCAACTTTATAGGTTCATCGGTAAAGGGTCGGGGTCAACGTATTGTCGAAACAATGGCAACTGTGCGATGGCATTGCTCCCCGCTGAAGAAGCTATCGATAACCTCACCGAACTGTGGCACTTGCGGGGCCGCAAGGTTGAAGAGGGTGGCGGATGACTGGAACTTGAGGTCGTCCGGGCTGCCGAAGATCTGGCGGGCAGAGCGACCTTTATGGCCGAGGACGAGATCCGTCATCTGAGTGAGGCGCGGGCCAAGCACCGGGTGGGTCACATAGGCTGTGGCTTCTGCCAGCGAATGCAGCCCGTAGTAATGCGACCGCTCACTCTGGGCCAGCCCACGGATCTGCGGAAACATGTACCACATCCAGTGGCTGGACTTCCGGCCCGCGTCAAGCTCGGCCATTGCCGCTGCAAGGTCCTGGGCCTGAGCGTCGAGGAAGGGGGAAAGGTCGTGTTCGGCGCGTTCCAATTCGATCTCCTGGCATTTGATGCCCTGCAGCCCTTGCCTCCCAAGGTCTGGGCGTTTTCACTCGTACGCGAGGGAAGTGGTGTGCACACCTTGTCCCACATTTTGACCGAAGGCACAGATAAAGGGAAAGCCAAGCATGCCGCACCGCCCAAGGCTTTGGTCAGCCATTCCTCATGGCCCACTTGATGGGTTCGACTACTCAGCTGACAGACCATTCATTGGTTGGCACAAGCCCGACATGCTTGCCGACATTGCTGACTGGTTGGCCATGGATCCACCGCGCCTTGAATTGGCGACCCTTGCCTGTAACGAACTCGTGTTGCGCCGTGCACGCACGGCACTCAAGGACGCCACAAATCTCTTTGCACGGGCTGAACTCTCGCCGATCTCCTGGCTCGATGACGCCCGCAAGGCGGCGCGGGAGGCCTGCCCGCCAAAGGCCAAGGCCAACAACCGCGGGCGGGTCTATGTGATCCTGCGTGATGGCTATGCCGAGCAGAACGGCTATTACGGCGCCTATGTCGGCACTACGACGAAAGATGTCGAAGCCCGCTATCTGCAGCATCGCGACCCCGTGGAACCAACGGCGGCCAAGGGCCTGCCCAAGCATGGCATTGAATTGCTTTATTCCCTCTTCGCAGGTTGGAACCCGCTGCCGGGCGCGTTGCAATTGGAAACGGAAACGCGCCTTCACCATGCATTGGCGAACGCCATCCCGAAAGTGAGCGGCGACACCCTGCCGTGATGGTGGGTCAATCCGTTTATGCGGCGTTCGATGCCTTCGCCACAGGGGGGGGATTTTCCAGCAACTAAATGTTGTGTGGCATATTGCGGCGTCGGCAGCGTGCCCGCTGAAACCCGTTAGCGCTACGATGCCAGGGTGGGCCAAGGGCCGGGGGTCTGATTGATCCCAATCAGCCTAGGGTAGTTTCCATGGCCAGCGACAAATCTCGAAAACCATGGCCAATGTTCTGTTTTTGTACCGAAAATATCCCAATGAAATCAGTGATTGCGCTTCGTACGTTGAAAGTCGCGATCTTCATGGTCATGTGCTTGTCCGGCCTGTTTTCTGCAGGCTTCAATATCAGGCTTTGCTGGTGCAGGGCTATGCTAGCTGATATGCGAACCATGTCGACGGATGCGGTGAGGGAACTTGGATAAGAGCGCTACACGCGCCCGCCCGGGCAAGCGGGCGCACCACAGCCATCACCGCGCCGCCTGAGGAGTAGCAATGAAGTACTTTTTCCTGTTCGCGCATCCTGAACCTGAGCTGAGCTACCAGGCGGCGCTGCTGGCAAGCGGATGCGCTGCCCTCGAACAGGCTGGGCACGAGGTTCAGGTTTCGAACCTCTACAAGATGGGTTTCAATCCCGTGGCCTCGGGTGCTGATTTCCCGACGCGGCGCTTTCCGGATCGTTTGCAGTACGACCGTGAGCAGAAGGGCGCCGCAGCGGCCGACCAGCTGGCCGACGACGTAAAGGCTGAACTGGCCAAGGTCTTCTGGTGTGATGTCTTCGTTATGCAGTTCCCACTCTATTGGTATTCCATGCCCGCGATCATGAAGGGCTGGATCGACCGGGTTTTTGTAAACTCGATCGTCTACGGGGCTGGCAAGCGATACGAAAGCGGTGGTCTCAAGGGGCGGCGGGCCATGGTATGCACCTCGACCGGTGCCTATGAGCCGATGTTCCGCCCGGACGGGCTTCTGGGCGATATGGACCGCGCACTGTGGCCAATTCATAATGGCATTCTGTTTTACGCGGGCTTTCAGGTGTTGCCGCCCTTTGTCGCCTGGTCACCGACCCACAGCGACGCGGCGACAACCGAGGGCTATCTGTCGACCTATGGTGAGCGTCTGCTTGCGGCAGGGGAAACCACGCCCATGGCATTTCATCCCACGACAGATTTCGGTAGTGATTTCCGCTTGAAGGAAGGCATTGCGCCGCGCAGCGCCGGCCATTGGCGACCATAGTCACCACCTGTCGATCCCATCATCTCGCGTCGGGCATCGGTCCCGGCCTCTTGCACCGGAAACTGGACATGACGACAGAGCCTGAACACGCCAAGGGTGCCAGCTCCGGCGCGCCCGTCGAGACGCTCGACGCCATCGTCATCGGTGCAGGATTTGCAGGCATCCGGGCGCTCTGGGAGTTCACCCGCAGCAACCATCGTGTGCGTGCCTTCGAGGCTGGCTCCGACGTGGGCGGAACCTGGTACTGGAACCGCTATCCCGGCGCGCGCACCGACAGCGAGGCCTGGGCCTATTGCTTTACCTTCTCGCGCGAGCTGCAGGACGACTGGCAATGGAGCGAACGGCTGCCCGGCCAGCGTGAGGTGCTGAAGTACCTGGAGCATGTGGTCGAGCGCTTTGATCTGCGCCGCCACATTACCTTTGATGCGCGGGTGGAGGCGGCCACCTTTGACGAAAAGACGCAGCTCTGGGAGGTCCGCATTGCCGGGGGCGAGCGCGTGCGCTGCCGCTATCTGGTCAGCGCAACGGGTGTTCTCAGCATCCCCAAGAAGCCTGAATTTCCCGGTGCCGACCACTTCAAAGGCGAAATCTATTACGCGCCGCAATGGCCAAAGGAACCCGTGGATCTCAACGGCAAGCGGGTGGCGATTATCGGCAGCGCGGCCACGGCGATCCAGATTCTGCCGGTCATTGCCAAGGTCGCCGGTCACGTCAGTTTTTTTCAGCGCACCCCCAATTACGTGCTGCCAGGCCGCAATTACGAAATCGGCGAAGAACACGCGGTTGACATCCGTCGCCGCTATCCAGCCATAGCGGCCCAGACCCGTGCGCACGCCTTTGGCCTGCCGATGGATGCCACAGGGCGCACCTATGACAGCGTTGATGATATGGAACGCCACCGCATTTTCGAACGCGGCTGGGAAGAGGGCGGTTTCCACTTCTGTTTCAATACCTTCGACGACATCATGGTGGATCAGCGGTCCAACCATGCAGCCTCCAGCTTCATCCGCGAGAAGATCCGCGCCATCGTCAAGGATCCGGCAACCGCCGAAGCCCTGTGCCCGACCTATCCCTTTTTCTCCAAGCGGCCGCCCTCGGGGCATTTTTTCTACGAGGCGTTCAACCGTGATAATGTAACGCTCGTGGATATCAGCCAGAACGGGATTCAGGAGATCACCGAAAAGGGTGTTCGTACCGCCGCTGGCGAGCATGAAGTCGATGTCATCATCATGGCGATCGGCTTTGACGCCGTAACCGGGCCACTGATGAACATTGATATGCGCGGGCGTGGCGGCGTCAGCATCCAGGAAAAATGGCGTGACGGGCCGCATACCCATCTGGGGATCATGGTCGACGATTTCCCCAATATGTTCATGATCCTTGGGCCGCAAGCCCCATTCGGCAACATCCCCACGGTGATCGAGGGTGTCGTGGAATGGATCGGTGACGCCATCGCCCGCATGGAGCGCGAGGGCACCGCCACAATCGAGCCAACGGCCGAAGCGGTCCACGGGTGGACGGCCTATCTGGAGCAGATTTACCGGATGACCCTGCTGTCGAGCGGCGCTGAGGTTCGGACATGGTTCCTCGGCGCCAACATTCCCGGCAAGCCGGTTGCGGTCATGTTCCATTTCGGCGGTATCGCGCTCTATCTGGCCGACATCGGCAAAGAACGCGATGGCGGCTTGCCCGGCTTTTTTACCGTAAAAAAAGCTTCGGCGGCAGAGCTTTCGCAGCCTGCCTGACAGGCAGTCGATTGGTTGAAACGACAGGGCCGGCAAAGACCGGCTGTGCAACAGGGGAGCAGGATATGTCGGACCAGGAACGGATCGCCGTCGAGAACCTCATCCGGTCGGGGCCGGACCTCGCATCAGGCACGATCGAAGAAGTGCGTGCCAACTATGATGCCATGGCTGCAATCACCCCGGTTGCCAGTGATATTCACGTCGAGGCGGCGACCCTGGGCGGCGTGCCGTGCGAATATGTCCGTGCGCCGGGTGCGGCCAGGGATCGGCTGGTGCTGTATTTCCATGGTGGTGGCTACACCATTGGCTCGCTCACCTCGCATCGGGGGCTGGTGGCGCTTCTGGCGCGCGCGGCGGGTGCGCCTGTCCTTGCGGTCAACTACCGGTTGGCTCCCGAGCATCCTTTTCCCGCTGCGCATGACGACGCGCTGGCCGTCTACCGCGCCGTGCTGGAGGCCGGGACGCGTGCAGAGCAGATCGCCTTTGCGGGTGACTCAGCCGGCGGCGGCCTTGCCGTCGTCACACTGATGCGGGCACGCGACGCCGGCCTGCCCATGCCCGCCTGCGCCTTTCTGATGTCGCCATTTCTCGACCTTGCCGGCACCGGCGAGAGCGTGCACGAGAACGCCGACATCGACGTGATTGTTCGTCCCGGGATGATCGAGGGGATGGGGGGCGCCTATCTGCAGGGCGTTGCAACCACCCATCCGCATGCCTCGCCTCTCTATGGCGATCCCACGGGCCTGCCACCCCTGTTGGTCCATGTCGGCACGCACGAGGCGATCCTGGACGACAGCCTGCGCTTTGTGCGCAAGGCGGCTATGGCACACGTGTCGACTGAACTCTCGGTTTACCCACGCATGCCGCACGTCTGGCAGATGTTTTCGGGGATGCTTGAGGAAGGCCGCCGCTCGCTTGATGAAGCGGGTGCCTTTATCGCACGCCAGATCGGCAAAGCGTGATCAGCCACGAACAAGAAACATAAACCTGGGGGGAAGATACATGGTGGAACTTGCTGGAAAGTCCATTCTTATCACGGGTGCGGCAAGCGGCATGGGCCGTGAGGCTGCGCTGCTGGCGGCAAAGGCCGGGGCGAAGGTGACCGTCGCGGACATGAATGCCGCCCTCGCCAAGGCGACCGTGGATGAAATTGTCGCGGCGGGTGGAACCGCGCAGTGCTTCATCGGCGACATCACCGACGAAGCGCAGGTCAAGGCGATGGTCGATGCGGTCGTGTCTGCTTATGGTCGTATCGATGCTGCCTATAACAATGCCGGCGTGCCCAACACGGGCAAGGTGGTCCACGAATTGTCACAGGCGGAGTTCCGCCGTGTCATGGACATCAACGTTGTCGCTGTATTTCTCTGCATGAAATACGAAATCGCGGCCATGCTGAAAACAGGTGGCGGGGCGATCGTCAATTCGGCTTCTGCAGCAAGCGCAATCACCTTCAATGCTGCGATCGACTATGTCGGCAGCAAACATGCCGTCATGGGCATGACCAAGTCGGCGGCGCTCGATTATGCGACGCAGGGGATCCGCGTAAACGCGGTCATGCCCGGCATCGTGCGCACCCCAATGCTCGCCGGCCTCTTCGCATCCACGCCAGAGGCAGAAGAGTATCTGGTAACGCGCACCCCGATGGGCCGGCTTGGTGAGCCGCACGAGATCGCCAAGGCGGCACTGTGGCTGATGTCGGAGGATGCATCCTTCATCACCGGGACGGGACTTTCCGTGGACGGAGCCTATGTTGCAACCTGAACGCGGCCTGCGGCTTGCTGGCAAGGTTGCGATCATCACGGGCGCTGCGGCCGGGATCGGGCGCGCGGCGGCCGTGCTGTTCGCCGCTGAAGGAGCCAGGGTCGTTGCGACCGACATCGGATCTGTCGAGACGCCGGGCGATGATTGGCTCGTACTGCGCCATGACGTGGCGGACGAGGCGCAGTGGGTTGCCGTGTTCGAGGCCGCGATCGAGCGGTTCGGGCGCGTCGATATCCTCGTCAACAATGCGGGGATTTCCGCCGCAGTGCCAGTGCCGCTTGCCGAGGTGGCCTTGGAGGACTGGCGCCGGGTGCTCTCGGTGAACCTTGATGGCACCTTCCTCGGCATGAAACAGGCGATGCAGAAGATGGCCGGGCAGGGCGGCGCAATCGTGAATATCGCGTCGGTTCATGGCTTTGTCGCGGCGGCCAATACCGCCGCCTACAGCACCTCCAAGGGCGGGGTCACCATGCTGACGAAGGTGGGCGCGGTGGAGGGGGCGAAAATGGTGCCGCCTGTGCGGGTCAACTCCGTTCATCCCGGCTATGTGGAGACGGCGCTTGTGGCGGCGCGCTTTGCTCAACGCCCTGAACGGCGGAACCATGTGGAGCAGGCCACCCCACTTGGTCGGCTCGGTGTGCCGGCTGAGATCGCCCAGGCGATCCTCTATCTCGCGTCCGACGAATCGTCTTTTGTCACCGGCAGCGCGCTGACCGTGGACGGAGGCTATACGGCGATCTGAGTTTGGGGCGGCCCGTCCGGAAACAGGCCGCTGGCGTGGGTGAGGGGGGGCTAGACGGCGAAGGAGGAGCCGCAGCCGCAGGAAGAGGTGGCGTTGGGGTTCTTCACGGAGAAGGAGGAGCCCAGCATGTCTTCCACGAAGTCGATCTCGGATCCCGCCAGGAAGCCCAGCGAGACGGTATCCACCAGCACGGTGGCGCCCAGCTTTTCGATCACCAGGTCGTCGTCGGCCCGGGCGTCGTCAAAGGCGAAATTGTACTGGAAGCCGGAACAGCCGCCGCCCGTTACCGCCACACGCAGCATCAGGCCGGGCTGGTCTTCGGCTGCGGCCAGTTCGGCAATGCGCCGCGCCGCGCTGTCACTCAGCGCCACGGTGGCGTCAGAGGCCGTGGCATTATCGATCGGGGACATCTCGTTCATGGGGTCTCTCCGATGGCAGGAGCGCGACACCTGTGTCAGCGCGGTCTGCATCCTAGCAGACTATTTAGGCTGGCAGGGTGATTTGTCAATTTCGCCGCAGGTTCCGCCCTTTGGTTGAACCGGCGGGCGCCAGCCTATAGGGTTCGCCTATGCCGCACGCGCCCCAGCACGCGGTGGCCCCGGCGCCCTTTGCCTGCCGTCCGGAAGCCAGCCGTGGCCGCCTTCATTCCGAACCTGAAAGCGCCACCCGGTCGGCGTTCCAGCGCGACCGCGACCGCATCATCCATTCCGGCGCCTTCCGCAAGCTGCAGTACAAGACGCAGGTCTTCGTCTATCACGAGGGCGATTATTACCGCACCCGCCTGACCCACAGTCTGGAAGTGGCGCAGATCGCCCGTTCCGTCAGCCGGGTTCTTGGCCTGAACGAGGATCTGGCGGAGGCGCTGGCGCTGGCGCATGACCTTGGCCACACCTGTTTTGGCCATGCCGGGGAAGACGCGCTGGACGCCGCCATGGCGCCTTTTGGCGGCTTTGACCACAATGCCCAGACCCTGCGCATCCTCACCCGGCTGGAGCGGCGCTATGCCGGCTTTGATGGCCTGAACCTGACCTGGGAAACCCTGGAAGGCGTGGTCAAGCACAATGGGCCCCTTGCTGGCCCCAACATGCGCGAGAAGGATCGCATGCGGCCGCTGTCCACGGCCATCAGCGATTACGACCGCCAGCATGGCCTGGAACTGGGCACCTTTGCCGGGGCCGAGGCGCAGGTGGCGAGCCTTGCCGACGACATTGCCTATAACAACCACGATATCGACGACGGCCTGCGCGCCGGCCTCTTTGCCATCGAGGATCTGGCGGATGTGCCGCTGGTGGGGCCGGTCTTCCACGAGGTGCAGAAGGCCTGGCCAGGCCTCGACCGCCCGCGCCTGATCCACGAGGCGGTGCGCCGCCTGATCAACCTGATGGTCAACGACCTGATCGCGGAAAGCCGCCGTCGGGTGGCGGAGGGGCGGCCCGACAGCCCCGAGGCCCTGCGTGCCCTGAGCCGGCCGGCCATCGCTTTTTCCGAGGAGATGGCGGCCAACGACCGCGCCCTGAAGGAATTCCTGCGCACCCACATGTACCGCCACTGGCGCGTTAATCGCATGACGTCGAAAGCCCGCCGGGTGGTGAGCGAACTGTTTGCCCTGTTCCTGGCCGAGCCGGAATGCCTGCCCGATGACTGGCGCCGCCAGACGACGGGCGCCGGCGATCCCATGACGGCCCGTCTTGTGGCAGACTTCATCGCCGGCATGACCGACCGTTTCGCCCTTGAAGAACACCGTCGCCTGTTCGACCCCCAGTCGGGGAACCGTTGAGAATCTTGGAATAATGAACCTCTTCAATCACTTCCGCGAAGAAATTGCGGGCCACATCAAGACCCTGTCCGATCTTGGGCGCCTGCCTGCTGGCCTCGACCTGTCAGCCCTGGCGGTGGAGCCACCGCGCGACCCGGCCCATGGCGACGTGGCTACCAATGCGGCCCTTGTGCTGTCCAAGGCAGCCGGCCTGAAGCCGCGCGAGATTGCCGAAATGCTGGTCGACGCCCTGAAGGCGGCGCCCCATGTGACGGCGGCGGAAATCGCCGGCCCTGGCTTCATCAACCTGCGCCTTGATCCCGCCTTCTGGCACGCGCGCCTGGCCGACGTGCTGGAGGCTGGCCCCGCTTATGGCCAGTCGCGCCTGGGCGATGGCGTGCGGGTGAATGTGGAATATGTTTCGGCCAATCCCACCGGGCCGCTGCATGTGGGCCATTGCCGGGGTGCGGTGTTTGGCGATGCGCTGGCGGCACTGCTGGAGAAGGCGGGCTTTGGCGTTACCCGCGAGTATTACGTGAATGACGCCGGGGCACAGGTGGATGTGCTGGCCCGCTCGGCCCATGTGCGCTATCGCGAGGCTTTGGGCGAGGACGTAGGCGAGATCCCCGAGGGCCTTTATCCCGGCGACTATCTGAAGCCTGTGGGCGCGGCGCTGGCAGCCCGCTTTGGCGACAGCCTCAAAAATCAGAGCGAGGCCGAATGGCTGGAGCCGGTCAAGCGCTTCACCATTGCGGCCATGATGGTGCTGATCCGCGAGGATCTGGCAACGCTTGGCATCACCCAGGAGGTCTTCTTCTCTGAAGCCACACTGGCGCCGGACGGCCGCATCGACCATGCCCTCGACGTGCTGACGTCCAAGGGCCTGATCTATGAGGGCGTGCTGGAGCCGCCAAAGGGCAAGGCCCCGGAAGACTGGGAGCCGCGGCCCCAGACCCTGTTCCGCGCCAGCCAGTTTGGCGACGACACCGATCGCCCGCTCAAGAAGTCAGACGGTGCCTGGACCTATTTCGCTGGCGACATTGCCTATCACCTCGACAAGTACGAGCGTGGCTTTGCCCGCCAGATCGATGTCTGGGGTGCGGACCATGGCGGTTACATCAAGCGCATGACAGCGGCCGTCACGGCCCTGACCGATGGCGCGGCAACGCTTGACGTGCGCATCTGCCAGCTCGTCAAGCTGACGCGCAATGGCGAGCCGGTGCGCATGTCCAAGCGGTCGGGCAGTTTCGTCACCCTGCGTGACGTGGTGGAGGAAGTGGGCAAGGACGTGGTCCGCTTCATGATGCTGACCCGCAAGAACGACGCCCCCCTCGACTTCGACTTTGCCAAGGTGACGGAGCAGTCCAAGGACAACCCCGTCTTTTATGTGCAATATGCCCATGCCCGTTGCCGCTCGGTGCTGCGCCTTGCCGCCGAACAGGGGTTTGCCACGGCCAGGGTCGATCTTGCCCGGGCGCCCGTGGAACGGCTGGCCCATGCCGACGAGGTCGCCCTGATCCGCCGCCTGGCTCAATGGCCCCGGGTGATCGAGACGGCAGCACTGGCAAGCGAGCCGCACCGGATCGCCTTTATGCTTTACGACATCGCCTCGGACTTTCATTCTCTGTGGAACCGGGGAAAGGAAGACCCGGGCCTGCGATTCATCCAGGCTGACCAGACCGACGTTACACTGGCACGTCTTGCCCTGCTTCAAGCCACCTGCGATGTCATCGCATCGGGCCTTGGGGTACTGGGCGTCGCGCCGGCAGAGGAGATGCGTTGATGGCGTACGAGCCCGATCCCGATTATGACGCCTCGCTTGACTACAGGGACATGCGTGACGGTCCGTCCCAGGGGTCTACGCTTGGGCGTACGGCCCTGATCGGGGCAGGGGTGATCATCGCCCTGGTTGCCGTGTTCTTTGCCTATCGTTCGGGCCAGGCCCCTGCCGAGGGGGAGGC
The DNA here is from genome assembly GCA_947379865.1 of Acetobacteraceae bacterium. Taxonomy (GTDB): domain Bacteria; phylum Pseudomonadota; class Alphaproteobacteria; order Zavarziniales; family Zavarziniaceae; genus CANCOY01. Next base: position 4,470 of record CANCOY010000043.1, on the reverse strand, counting down.
GCCACCGCTGATCACGGCTGAAACCGGCCCGATCAAGGTCGCGCCAAGCGAACCCGGCGGCATGGACATTCCCAACCAGGACAAGTTGATCCTGAACAAGGGCACGGGCCAGCCCGGCCAGCAGACCGAGCAGTTGCTGCCCCCGCCGGAACAACCGGTGCTGCCCCAGGTTGAAGCCGCCCCTCCGGCCATGCCGGAGATGCCGACAGAACCCGCCCAGACAGCGGCCGCGCCGGCCCCCACCGCCCTGGCCCCCACTGCGCCGCCCCCAAGCGCCCCGCCCCCGAGCGCGCCCGCCGCACTGCCTGAGGTTGCGGCGGTCCCTGTGGTCCCGACAGCACCTGCGGCGGCCAGCCCGGCAAAGGCTGGTGGGGCAGTGTTGGTCCAGTTTGCCGCCCTCAAGGACAAGGCAGCGGCTGAACAGGCCTGGACACGGCTTACCAAGATGCATGCCGATCTGATCGGCACCCTGAAACCTTCCATCGAGCCGGTGACCGTCAACGGTAACAAGCTGTTCCGCCTGCGTGCCGTGGGCCTGAGCGATGCAAAGGCCGCCAGCGCCCTGTGCGCCAAGATGAAAGAGCGCAAGCAGGACTGCACGGTCGTGCGCTGAGAGACGTGATGGATGAAGGCACGCATGATGACCGGGACGAGGATGGGGCCGAGGCACTGATCCTGGCGCTCGACGGCTTTGAAGGGCCGCTCGACGTGCTGCTGGTGCTGGCGCGCAACCAGAAGGTCGATCTCAAGCGCATTTCCATCCTGGAACTGGTGGATCAATACCTGGCCTTTGTCGCCGCCGCCCGGCGGGTGCGTTTGGAGCTTGCGGCCGACTATCTGGTGATGGCGGCCTGGCTTGCCTATCTCAAGTCGCGCCTGCTGCTGCCGGCACCTGCCCCTGAAGAGGGGCCAAGTGGTGAAGAACTGGCCGCCCGTCTGGCCCGCCAGTTGCAGCGGCTGGAGGCCATTCGCGAGGTGGCCAGCCGTCTGATGGCCCGCGATCGCCTGGGACGTGACGTATTCCCCCGTGGCGCCCCCGAAGGCATCGTGGTGGTGCGCAACCAGACCTGGGAAGCGACGCTCTATGACGTGCTGCGCGCCTATGCCGATATCCGCACCCAGGAAGACACCGCGCCCTTCATCATGGAGAAGCGCAATGTCTATTCCATGGAAGCGGCCCTGGCCCGGCTGGCGCCGCTGATCGGCGACGTGGCGGACTGGCAGCACCTTGAATCCTTCCTGCCGCCCGATCTGGCCGCCGACCCTGAGGCGCGCCGTTCCGGTCTGGCGGGGACCTTTGCCGCCACCCTTGAACTGGTGCGACAGGGCCGCCTGCAGATCCGCCAGCTTGATACCTTTGGCCCGATCTATCTGCGGCGCTCCGCCCCGGGTCAGCGGCCCGGCGTGGTTACCAGAAATTCGGAAGCAGACTGAGCATGATCGACCCCGCCAGCCTTAACGACAACGAGGAGCCAGAAGCGCCAGCAGAGGGGGCAGGGGACGAGGCAGAGGGCCTGTCGCCCACCGACCCGCTGGTGCGCATGGTTGAGGCCATGCTGTTTGCCTCAACCGAGCCCCTCGACCGTGCCCAGCTTTCGGCCCGCCTGCCCTCGGATGTGGATGTGCTCCAGATCCTCGACGTGATCGCGCGTACCTATGCGCCGCGCGGCGTCAATCTGGTGCATGTGGCGGGGCGCTGGACGTTTCGTACCGCGCCTGACCTTGCCTTCCTGCTGCGCAAGGACACCCACGAGCAGCGCAAGCTGTCGCGCGCTGGCGTAGAGACGCTCGCCATCATTGCCTATCACCAGCCAGTCACCCGCGCCGAGATCGAGGAGATCCGCGGCGTCGTCGTGAGCAAGGGCACGCTCGACGTGCTGCTGGAAACCGGCTGGGTGACGCCACGCGGACGGCGTCAGACCCCGGGCAAGCCCCTGGTCTTTGGCACCACGGATGCGTTCCTCAACCATTTTGGCCTTGCCGCTTTGCAGGACCTGCCGGGTATCGAGGAGCTGAAGGCCGCAGGCATGCTCGACGCCTTTGCCAGCGTTTCACCCACCGTCATGGAAGAAGGCCTGCTTCCCGAAATTGTCGACGAATCCGACCCCCTCGATGAGCCGTTGGAAGACGACCTGCTGAGCCTCGCCCGGAGCGAGGTGCCCGGGCAAAGCGAACCGACGGAAGACATAGACTGAGGCCCGGTGGCTTGATCCCCAGGCCACAAGGGTCTATCTGGTTCGTGTTGATAATCGTTCGCAACTGACTGCCCGCGCTCAGGATTGGCGGGGGTGGCCTTGTCTCTCTCCGCAAAGCCCAGCCTGATGACAGCCTCGCCCGTCTTGATGGATGCCGCACCCGGTGCGCGGGTGCGCCGAGGGCTGCGCTGGCCCCGCGGCTGGCCCAGTGGCTGGGCGGTGCTTGCGGGCACCCTGGCGCTGCTGTTTGCCTTCCCGGTTGCCATGGTTGTGCTGCTGGCCCTTGCCCCCAGTGCCGGGGTCTGGCGCCATCTGGCCGATACGGTGCTGAGCCGTTATGTCATCAACAGCCTGCTGCTGATGCTGGGGGTCGGCGGCGGCACCCTGGTCGTGGGTGTCGCCTGCGCCTGGCTTGTCACCATGTGCCGGTTTCCCGGACGCCGGTTCTTTGAATGGGCGCTGTTCCTGCCCATGGCGGTACCGGCCTATGTGCTGGCCTATACCTATACGGGCCTGCTGGACGTAACGGGGCCGGTGCAGCAGGGCCTGCGCACCCTCACGGGCTGGGCCGTGCAGGACTACTGGTTTCCGCCGGTGCGCAGCCTTGGTGGCGCCGTCACCATGCTGGTGCTGGTTCTATACCCTTATGTCTATCTGCTGGCCCGGGCGGCCTTCCTGGAACAATCGGTCTGCGTGCTGGAGATCGGGCGCACCCTGGGGCGGGGGGCGTGGTCGGGCTTCTTCCGGCTGGCGCTGCCTCTGGCGCGGCCGGCCATCGCCACCGGGGTGGCACTGGCCATCATGGAAACCCTGGGCGATTTCGGCACCGTGCAGTATTTTGCGGTGGATACCTTCACCACCGGCATTTTCCGGACCTGGCTGGGCATGGGCAATCCCGCAGCGGCGGCGCAGCTGGCGGCGATCCTTCTGCTTTTCATCGCGGGCTGTGTTCTGGTGGAGCGGCGGTCGCGACGCGATGCGCGCTTTCATCACACCTCAACCCGCTATCGGCCGCTGCCGCGCCATGAACTGGCGGGTGGACGGGCCTATGCGGCGACGCTTGCCTGCCTGCTGCCCATCCTGCTTGGCTTTGTGGTGCCGGCGGTGCAGCTGGTGTTGTGGGCAAGCGCCGGGGCAGACCAGCTTGATGCGCGTTTCTTTGCCACGGCCGGCAACAGCCTGCTCCTGGCCAGCATCACCGCCTTTGCTGCGGTTGCTCTGGCGGTGCTGCTGGCCTATGGCATGCGCCTGGGACCAACCCCATTTCAGCGTCTGGCCACCCGGGCGTCGGGCCTTGGCTATGCCATTCCGGGGTCGGTGGTGGCTGTCGGCGTGCTGATGCCGTTTTCGTGGATCGACAATCTGCTGGACGCCTGGACCCGTGCAACCTTTGGCATCTCGGTAGGCCTGCTGCTGTCGGGGACGATCTTTGCCCTGATCTTTGCCTATCTGGTGCGCTTTCTTGCCATTGCCTTCAACACTGTCGAGGCCAGCCTCGCCAAGGTGACCCCAAGCATGGACGCCGCAGCCCGCAGCCTGGGGCAGAGCCCGGTTGCCACCCTCTGGCGCGTGCACATGCCGATGATGGGCGGTTCGCTGCTGACCGCAGGCCTGCTGGTGTTTGTCGACGTCATGAAGGAACTGCCGGCCACCCTGATCATGCGGCCATTCGATTTCGACACCCTGGCCGTGAAGGCCTTTGAACTTGCCTCCGACGAACGCCTGGCAGAGGCGGCGCTGCCGGCGCTCGCCATCGTTACCGTCGGCATTGTGCCTGTCATCCTGCTTAGCCGGGCGATTTCGCGCGCCCGTCCGGGCGCCCATCCTGCTGCATGAGGCGCCCATGGCTGGCCTGATCCTTGAGCATGTAAGCCACGCTTATGAAGCCCGCCGGGTACTGGACGACGTTTCGCTGGCCGTCGGCCCAGGCGAGGTGATGTGTCTGCTTGGCCCCTCTGGCTGCGGCAAGACCACCACCCTGCGCCTGGCCGCAGGGCTCGAGCGCCTGCAGGCCGGACGCATCAGCATTGGCGACAGGGTCGTGGCCGGCGAGGGGCGGGAAGTGCCGCCCGAGGCCCGCCATGTCGGCCTGATCTTTCAGGACTATGCCCTGTTCCCGCATCTGGACGTGGTTCACAACGTGGCGTTTGGCCTGCGTCAGGACAGTGCCGTGGAACGTCGCGGCGTGGCGCTTGCCGCCCTTGGCAAGATCGGTCTTGGCCATCTGGCCGATGCCTATCCCCATCGTCTCTCGGGCGGCGAACAGCAGCGGGTG
>CANCOY010000042.1 GCA_947379865.1 Acetobacteraceae bacterium | reverse complement strand
TTGAAGCGCTTGCCTATCCGACGGACGGCGCTGAACAGCGGATCGAGGCAGTCACCAATTCCCTAAAGGCCCAGGCCCGGATGCTGACCCAGGCCACGGAAACCACCTTTGGCCACATTCGCCAGATCGAAGCGGCCTGCCGGACCGAGATGAGTGCGCTTCAGGCCGTCACCGACCAGCTGCGCCTGGAGGCTGACCAGCTGAAGACGGCCCTTCAGGCGGAAACCTCGGCCCTGGCCGAGGTGCTGGTGCGCATTACCGCCGAAGGCGACATGGCCCGCCAGCAGATGGAAGCCCAGACTCGCGCCCTGAACGATGCCGCCACCGCAACGGCAAAACGGACCCAGGAGGCCAGCGTCCATCTGACAACCCAGGTCGCCACCACCCTTGGCGAAGGCGAGCGGGCCGCTGCGCGCATCGAGGGCCTGGTGGAAGCCCTGTCGCAGCAGACCGCCGCCGTCGAGCGCTCAGGCGACTTTGCCCGCACCCGCGCCAATGCCCTGGCCCTTGAGGGTGAAGAGCAGCTTCGCCTGGTTGAGGAAGCCGGCCGCCGCGCCCTGCAGCGGGCGCAGGATATCGGCAGCGAGCTACAGGGCCGCGCCCGCTTCCTTGAGGAATCCGGCAATCGGCTCAGCCAGCAGGCCGAAGCGATCGGCAGCCGCATCCTTGAGGCGACCACCGCAGCCGAGCAGCGGCTTGAGGACGGCTCGCAGCGCATCACCATGCTCGGCGCCGCAGGTGCCGCCAGCCTGCTGGAGGTTGTTGATACATCCATCGAGCGCGCCTCGACCCTTTCCGCCAGCTTTGCCGCCCAGGCCGAGGCTATTACCGAAAGCGCCAAACAGGCCGTCGGCGCCGTCGCCCAGGCCCGCGAGCGCGCCGGTGACGAGCTTGGCCGCTCCGCCGCGCTGCTTGAGCGCCAGAGCGGCACCCTGGCCAAGATTTCGGAAGATGCGGTCAGCCGTACCCGCGATGCCTCGGATGCCATCGGGGCCTCTGCCCAGAACATGGGCGAGATCGCCGCCCGCTCTACCGCACGTCTGGTGGAAGCCGGCACGTCGCTGGCCGGACAGGTAGAGGGTCTGGACGATATCAGCCGTCGCGGCACCGCCCAGCTGCTGGAATTGACCGAGCTGCTGAGCACCCTGAGGCGCGATTTCGACCAGATCGCCGGCCAGACAAACCATCGTGTTTCGGCGGCGACCGAGGATCTGCGCCGCCTTGGCGAGGGGGTTGCATCCGCCTCGTTCGAGGCCAGCGCGCGGGTTCACCAGGCGGGTGACGCCATTCGCATGGAAGTGGGCTCGGTCGCTTCGGCAACCGAGGAAGCCACGACCAAGCTGGAACGCCTTGGCGCCGCCCATGCGGCCCAGGTTGCCCGCATCGCCAATGCCTCTGCCGAGGCGGCCTCAACAGTTGAGGCCGTGACGGCCGCCAGCCACAAGCAGGCCGAGGCCCTGATGAAGATTGGTGCCGATGTTGCCCGCGACATCACCACCATCGAGCAGACCATTCGCGCCCATGCCCAGACCCTTGCCGGTGCGGCGCGGGATGCCGTGGGGAGCGTCGAGAACGCCGAAGCGGCGCTGGAGCGCCAGGTGCAGACCCTGGCCGCCGCCAGCCAGCGCGCCGACGAACTGGTGGGGGGTGCCGGCACGGCAATCCAGCGCCAGACCGGCCAGCTCATCGCCGTGGCCGACACCACCGTGCAGCGCATCGGCCAGGTGACGGCCCTCTTCAGCCAACAGGCAAATGAGGTGACAGAAGCAACCGCGCGCGCCGAATCCGGCATTGATCTGCTGAGCACCCGCCTGAACAAGGGCGCCAGCGAGTTCGAAGCGGTTGCCCAGCGCGCCGCCCTGAGCGTGGTTGCCATGGAAGAGGCGATGGAGCGCGAAGAGCGCGCCCTGGAGCTGACGTCTGAACGCGCCTCCAAGCGGCTGGAGACGGCCGCCGGCCAGTTCGGCACGCTGAGCCGTTCTGTTGGCGAAATGGGCAACAGCGCGGCAGGCGTCATCGGCACGGCCGCCGGCTCCTTTGCCGAGCAGGCCACGGGCATCAAGCGGCAGGCGGGCGAGATCGCCACCGCCTTCAACGAGTTTGCCGAGCGGATCGAAAAGCAGCTGCGCTCGGTCGAAGGATCGGGCCTTGCGGCCAACACCCGCATGGATGCGGTCATGGAAATGATGAGCCAGCAGGAATCGTCCCTTGCCGGCAGCGTCAACCGCCAGGTCCGCACGCTTGGGGAAGCGGCGGAAAGCATCCGCCAGGAAGAGATTGCCCTTGAGGCCCGCGCCACAGCGGCCTCCCAGGCCATCGCCTCTGCGGTGGAGCAGCTGCGCGCCGAAAAGGACCATCTGCTGCGCATCACCTCGGAAGTTGCCGGAGGCACCAAGGCGCTGCAGAAGCAGTTCGGTGGCCTTGAAGCCTCGCTCTCTTCCGCCTCGGAACAGGCCGCCATGGTGGTGGCGCGCGCTGGCGAGGATCTGTCGCGCCGCGGCGAACAATTGGCCCGCGCCGCCACCGAGGTTGAGGAACGCCTGACGACCCTCACCATCGCCGAGCAGACCCATCGCCAGAAGGCGGCCCTCGATCGCTCGACCTTCATCATCGAGGCGTTGCATTCGCTTTCGATCGACGTGTCGCGCGGGCTTGATGACGAGCCGTCAGAGGCGCTGTGGAAGCGCTATCTGAAGGGCGAGCGCCATGTCTTTACACGGCGCATCCTCTCTGATGCCGAGCGCTATTCCGAGCGGACGATTGCGGCACGGCTGAAGGAAGACAGCGAATTGCGGACACAGGTCCTGCGCTATACCGGCCAGTTCAGCACCATGCTGGAGCGGGCGGCCAACGAGGACCGCGATGAACTGCTGATCACCACCCTGCTGTCGTCAGACGCCGGGAAACTCTATCAGTTGCTGGTTGCAGCCCTTGGTGACAATACCTGACCGGCTCACCCGGTCCCGAGATGGCTCGGGACCGGGTGCTTGGAACCCGGCCGCCTTTGAGCGTCAGAAGCGACGGCGACCGGCGGTATCGGTCGGGACATATTGTTGTGTGGCCTTGCCGAGGCCGCCATTGAACTCCGTCAGCAGCCTGCTTGTGTATTCGCGGCTGGCCTCGTCATAAGTGGATTCGAGCACCTTCACGCGGCACTGATCGGCGTTTGCTTCGGTCTTGCCCGCAGATATCGCTTCGTCACGGCTGTCAAAATTGCCCACAACCAGCCAGGCACCAGACGCGTTGGACTGTATTTCATAGGTTTTAGGCCGGGGGCTGTCCGCTGCGCCGTTGAATTCGACGATAAGTTTGCTGTGGCTGGTGCGCCCGTCTGCAGACCACACAACCTCCATCAGGCGCACACGGGCCTTCTCGTCATTGGCCCGGTCCTTGGCCGCATCCCTGGCCGCATTGACGTCGGTCATCACCTCAGCCAGCGCCCAGGTGCCCGAGGCATGGGTTTCAATTTCAAAGGTTGCGCCTGACGAACCCTCTTCGGACCGGGCCCCGCCAGCCCCAGCCTTGCCGGTTCCCCGCATGGCATTGGCAAAGAAGGATCCGGCGGGGCGAAGCGGCGGCGGCGGTGCGGCCACTTCCTCAACCAGCGCCTCTGGCGTGGCGGGCTCAATCGTAGTGCCTTCCCCGAGATCCACCTGCCAGATGGGAACCGAACCACGCCCGGGCTCAAGATTGACCATTCCAAGCGACAGGATCCGGGCATCGATATGGCTACGGACAACCTGATAGACAGGATCCGAGAAGGCGATGCCGCCGATGGGTGAGTTCAGTTGCAGGCGTGCTGCCTTCTCGAGGCCGGGGCCGTTATCGGGCATGTCCACCAAGGCGATACCAATCTGCAGCCGAACGCTCTGCAAGGCGTTACCGGCAGCATTGCGCTGGTTCATCTCCCGCTGAATCTCGATCGCGGCCCTCAAGGCGCTGACGGCAGACGTGAATTCAAGGATGACAAGGCCACGCCCTGACTGCACCTGATAACCATGATGACGCTGTGCCGCCGCATCTATGACGGGTTGCCGAACCTTCATGAGGGCCAGGGTAAGTGGTTCATCTACTGCAATCATCTGGCCACGTGCCGCAATGCTTAGATGCACCACCGCCACAAGGCTTCTTTCTTCACTAACCATGCACAACCACCGTCCATCACGAAGTTATTCCGTTAACAGACGTTAGTATCCCTCAATTAAGGATTTCTGACCACGGCGCTGCCGCCAGTGCCCAGGCGTCAGATTGCCTCGGCAACCGCGATGCAATTGCCATCTTCGTCACGTGCTGTGGCGAGTGCGCGCCCTGCGGCCTCAAACATCTGGCTGCGGGTGCGCCCCTGCCGCAAGTCAGCGACCCCGGCACCAAAGCTGACCGAATCAGGAGCGGCCCCTTCACGATGAAGAAAAGCCCCGAAACCCATGCGCATGGTCTCAAGCAGGACCACCGCCTGTTCGCAGGTTGCCGCTGGCAGCATGACAGCGACGCGCCCTCCCCCCAGATGGCAGACCAGATCCGTGCGGCGCGCATTGGAAATGACAACACGCACAAGGTTTCCAACCAGCCGCCTCGACGCCTCTGGGCCCTGCCGCTCCGCAATGGCCTGGAAATCATAAAGGCTAAGGAGGGCCAGGCTGATCGTCGTACCCTGCCGCGTGGCACGATTGATTTCCTCGTCCAACCGCATCTCGAAATAGGGCCGCCGGCACCCACCCGTCACCAGATCGCGATACATGGCCCCCACCAACCGGCGTGACGCCAGAATTCTTTCGGTGACTGCGGGGACAAGTTCTGCTGCGGTGAACGGCCGCCCCTCCCCTGCCGCCGGCAGCAGGAGCACGGAAATGCCGGCATGCTGGCGATCAGCACCCAGGGTCTGCACAATGGCTGCCGCATCGGCCAGAGATGGCCCTGGCTGGAGAATCAGCAGGTCCCATTGCCGTGTGGAAAGGGTGGCCAGTAATCTGGTTGTGTCGGCAAGGCAGGTGACGGTAAACCCTGCCTGATCCAGAAGCTGACACGCGGACGTCGCGGAAACGGGGTTCGCATCAACCAGCAATATCTTGCCCGCCCCGGCCACGCTCTGCCCGCCGACTGCACCGGTGATCTCACTCAAAACGGCAAGGGTTGCTCCAACCTCCCCAACCCCATCAAGGAATGCGATACAGCCGCACTGTGTCGCCCGCAGCCTTAGCGCAAGGGACTCCCCTCCCCCAACCCCGATGAAATGACCAAGGCCACGCCATGCCTCAAGCGCCCGCCAATCCTCATCTGTACAGAGATCAAGATCGGCCAGAATAGCGCACGGCCGCGCTTGGGCCAGCGGGGAACGGGGATCCACAGACCCCAGGGGCACCAAGAGAAAGCCGGCATCCTGGGCAGCGCCAGCAAAACCCTCCCTTAGGGCGGCAAAGAGGGCTGTCTTGCTCAAGGGCATGGGCGTGGACGCCTTAATCACCTGTTCCGCGAAAGTGCCTGATCTGCAACGCTACGACCACAGATAGAACCAGACCAATCCACACTGTTCTCAGCACAGGGAACATCAAAGCATACAATTTGTGTCCACACCATCTTTCCGGCATTGCCGATGAGACGGGAAGTCGGAATTTTGGGAAAAGGAGTTGCCGAAGCCCGCAAATGTGCGTTGGAGGCAGCGGGCCGGAAAACGGCGGGCCTCGGGGCCTGCCGACCTTGCGCGGCAGGCAGCGGCGTGCCGACGGCAGTTCTTTCAATCGGATCAGTAAGCTGCGCTGTGCTGGATCCAGGGTTGGGTCACCCTCGATCCGGCGCCAGTGGCATCAGCGTTGACTTCGCACCGCGATCTGCTGGAAATTCCAGTTGACCTGCCGGCCGCGAAACTGGGACACGGTGCCGACGGCAAGTGACGGATCGCGCTGATCTTCCGGGCTTACAATTTCTTCGAAACGGCGACGGTCGATGACCACGCTGCGAGCCAGGGTCCGGACTTCGGTGGACTGGTCGACACGGCGGATGCGGACGTGATCAACACCTGATACCTGGTATTCATCAAACACGCGCCAAACAAGGCCGCTGGCACAGCATCTGTAAGTTGCATCCGACATCACGTTCACCTTGGCGCCAAAATGGTCTAAGCCGATGGGGATATAATCAGGATCACGGGATTCCTGTGTTGCTGCATCTGATCCAGATTGACATTTATCTGGGCGATAACAACGACTTCACACCGATATTGAATGCAAAAGATAAAGATTTCCTTACCCAAAGGCGCATGGCTGTCCGGCGGAAGAGCCAGGCCATGACAGGCCAGGCCGTAATTCTAGAGGCCAAGGTTTGACCGGACCGGGTCCACTTCCGTGTAAAAATCCTCAAGTTCCACGGCAAGGCGCCCACGCTTGCGACCAAGCTTGCCGTGCATGACCTTGCGCCCGCCGACAACAAGATCGACGACAGCATTAAGGCCGCGTGGGACTTCAACCACGGTTCCGGGCCGCCAGGACATGATTGTCTCCAGGTCGAGTTCGGCCTCCATCAACACCGCCTCGGCCTGCAGGGGAACCTCTAGGGTGTGGCGGCGCACGGCCTCCGCATCTTCGGGGGCCGCTGCCTCTTCCCTGAAATTGATCTGGGACAGCGTCTGGCGAAAACGATGCATGGTGGAGAGGGGATGACACAAGGTGATCAAACCCGACCGGTCACCAATATCAAGGCGGAATTTCGAAACCGCACAGGGCTGGGTTGGTTGCCCGATCAGGGCAAAGCGCGGAATCGTTTCTATACGATCCACCCGGAAGCGCGACCGGCCAACCACTTCCTCCCAGCAATCCTGCACCACCTCAAGGAAGTTGGACGCGAAGCGCGTCATGAGGCGGCGCTCGACGCTGGTGAACTGGCGGCCGTCGGTGGACAGCTCATTGTTGGAGCGCTTGCCCCCCAGCAGCGTATCAACAGCCAGATAGACCAGCCGACTGCTGATGATCAGCAGGGATTGCCCGCTCCAGTCCTCGTTGCGGATGATCATGATCAGCGAGGGCATTTCGATCTGATTGACGAATTCCCTGAGCCGCACCGACTGCTGGGATTCGAACATCGCCGATACGTTCTCGCCAAAGAAATTGCGCAGCTTGGTCTCAAGCGCGCGTGCGACCCGGTCTGCGATAATCTCGAGAAGTGGCAGGTCCTGCATGGCACCGTCGCGGGTGCGCTGGATCAGGACATCAATGGCGCGTTCCTGCTCGGGCGAACTCACTGCCCCGAAAAGGGCGTCGATCTCGCCTTGGGAAAGGACACCTGCGCCTGCCGTCTCACCCGTGGGGGCGTCAGCCTGCGTCTTGTCTGTCATTTCTGTACCTTCACAAGGGAGCCGGCGAACAGCCGACACACCAAAAGGTGCCCGAATTTCTGAATTGACCGCGGTTCGAGCAAGAGCCGTGCGGCCACGGCGCGGCCGCCAGTCAGACGGCAGATTGCTCCATCTGTTTAAGGATGCAAGTCAGGATGCATCCATCAGGCCTGGGGCGCCGATCGGGCCCGCCACCAGAAGCCACCGGGAATAGCGGGCTCATAAAGATCGGTAAGGCCGATGGGGGTTTCGGCGCCGCCAAGAGAAAATACGCCACCGGGCGCAAGGTGCCGGTGGAGTTGCTTCAGGATTTGCATTTTCGTCGGCACGTCAAAATAGATCAGGACATTGCGGCAGAAAATCACGTCAAAACGGCCAATCCCGAATACCGGTTCCAGCAGGTTCAGTTTCTCGAACCGCACCATCTGGCGAAGCGCTGCCTGGATCCGCCAGTCGCCATGGATCGGCTCAAAGTACTTGCCGAGGTACTCGGCAGGCAGACCGCGTTGCACCTCATGGGTGGAATAGACTGCATCCATGCCGCGCTGCAGGGCATGGCCAGAGATATCGGTCGCGAGGATTTCAACCCGGCCACCGCGATCAACCCAGCCATCCTCGGACAGCAGCATGGCCGTGGAATAAGCCTCCTGACCGGTGGCGCAGGCGGCCGACCATATGCGCAGGGTCCCCGCCCCCGTGGCGCCGGCCGGCAGCAGGGGCAGAATGGCATTTGCCAGTTCGTCGAAGGGCTTCTTGTCGCGGAAGAAATAGGTCTCGTTCGTGGTCATCGCATCGATGAGGTCAGAAAACAGCGGCCCCGAGGGGTTTCCCCGCAGCCTGACAGCAAGGTCTTCCAAAGCCGGAAGGGCATGTTTCTTGAGGACCGGGTGGAGGCGATTATCGAAAAGATAGAACTTCTCTTCTGGAATCTGGATTCCCGAATACCGCCTGACGAGATCGGAGAGGTATTCCAGGGTTGCTGTCATGCGCCGGAACCTGAGGCGCTTGTGCCAGACGCAGCGATCCGGCCAATGCGCTCGCCAAGGGCTTCGGGCTGCAGGACAGCAGTACAAAGCCCCGCCATCGCAACGGCGCCCGGCATGCCCCAGACGACGCTGCTTTCCTCGTCTTGGGCAAACAGAGTGCCGCCGGCCGCAACGAACTCTCGGGCGCCGGCCAGTCCATCCTGGCCCATGCCCGTGAGGATGCAGGCAATGGCATTGGCGCCAAAAACCTCCGCCACGCTGCGCAGCAAGGGATCAACGGCGGGGCGGCAAAAATTCTCCTGCGCTCCCTGATCCAGCCTCAGCACCGGCGACAGCCGGCGCCCCGATACCCGCATATGGTAGTTGCCAGGCGCCACATAGATGTGACCGGCCTTCATGATCTCGCCATCTTCAGCTTCCCTGCAGGGGCGCCCGGTATAGCTTGCGACATGCTCAGACAGGATTTTGGTGAAGGTCGGCGGCATGTGCTGAACGATGAGGATTGGCTGGCTGGCCCGCTCGACAATCTTGGGCAACAGCCGCATCAGCGCCTGAGGCCCCCCGGTCGAGGAGCCGACCACGATGATGTCGGGTTTCCGGCCACTCATGCCGCGAAGCTTCACCGGTGTATTATCGTGAGCACCCGGAGCTTTAGCCGCCATGGCCGCGCTTCGCGGGGCGGGGGTACTGCCCGCCGGGGGTGCACTGGCCAGTGGCGCGGCTCTCTTGATCGCCGGGGCGCTGCGGGCCCTGGCCAGCGCCCGAATCTTTGTGGCCAGTTCTGTGCTGAAGCTCTCAAAGGTCTGCCCGCTCTCAAGCGACGGCTTACCGATGTAGTCGCTAGCTCCCAGATGCAGCGCCTGCAGGCTGATGGCGGCATTGCGATGTGTCAGGGCGCTGGCGACAACAATACGGCTGTTCGGACTTGCCATCAGGATGCGCGGCAAGGCCTCAAGCCCCGAGAGGATCGGCATTTCGATGTCGAGGACAATGACACTGGGCAAGGTTTCGCCCGCCAGGTCGATGGCGGCCTGACCGTTTGACGCCTCGGCAACCACCTGGATATCCGGGGTCAGGGCAAGCGCGCGGCGGATCGCCCCCCTTGTTGTCAGTGAATCATCAGCCAGCAGCACCGTAATCTGGGGCATGCCCGACGCATCGCCCCCATCCCCCAAAGACGATGTCATGCTGCATGTTCTTCCGTAACAAGACCCAGCCCGGCGCGGGAACCAATGATTTGCGAGACGTCGAGCAGAACGAGCAGGCCACCCTCAAGGGCAAAGACCCCCTCGGCGGCCGCTTCCCAGTCGCGGTTGAGCTGGGCCTTGGCGCGCGGGCTTTCCTCTGCACCAAGCGAAATAACATCCCCAACCCGGTCAACCAGCAGGGCATAAAGCTCGCCACCACTTTCGACCACCACATGAAGCCGTTCGTGTACCGATATCTCTGAGCTGAGGCCAAGGCGGACATGCAGATTTATCGCCGTCACAATGCGCCCACGGAGATTGAGCAGACCGGCAACCTCAGGTGGTGCACGGTGCACAAAGGTGAGTGGGTGCGGGCTCAGCACATCACGGACCAGCCCGACCCGAATGCCAAACAGATGGCCCCGGATATGGATGACCACCGCATCAATCTGGGCACCATCAGGCTCTGCCGACAGGCCAGCTGCATCATTGCCAGCCTCGGCGGCATTGCGTATTTCGATATCGCTCATGTTTCAGCCAGATTCTCGAGAAAGCGGGCGAGATGGTCAAACACGGCATCCCTCTCGGCCTTTGATACGTAATTGTCTATTCCGGCTGCCAGACCGGCGGCGATGCTTGCCGGCTTTGCCAGGGAGGACAGGGCAATCAGGGGCGTTTTGGCAAAGCGGGGGTTCGCGCGCACCCGTTTTGCGAATTCGATGCCGTCCATATCGGGCATGTCGATATCGGTGACGATGGCAAAGAAGGGCCTGGTTGAGGACTCAAGCCGGGCCAGTGCATCGGCCGCGCTGCCGACGACGTGGACCCGATAGCCGCGTGCGGCAAGCCGGGGCGTCATCATGCTGCGGAAAAATGCACTGTCATCGACAAACAGAAGGCGCCGACTCTCACCATTCAGTTCATCGGCCAGGCGCCGGTCGCGCTCGAACCAGTTATGGAACGCCTGCTCCACATAGTAGCCAACATCAATGATATCTGTTGCGTGGCCCTGGAGCGTCATGCTCCCAATCAGGCCAGGGCGCTCGGAGACAAGCTTCAGTTCAAGCTCGGTCGAGACGATGTCAACGATGTCATCAACGATGAGGCCCATCTGCCGGCCATCTTCCGCAAACACCAGAACCGGCCGGGTGCCGCTGCCTTCTGGATCAAAGGCGGGGTCAAAAGGCACCAGTGGCATAAGGGTGCCGCGATATTGAATGACCATCTGGTCGCTGGATTGCTCGATATCCGACAGGGCCACGTCTTCGATGCGGGCAACCAGCCCCAGCGGCACGCCCTTCACCTCGAAACCACCCGCCTTGAACACCAGGAAGGCCGTCTTTTCCATGACGTCGGTGTCGGTGACCTCTTCCTGGTTAAGGTCTTCCACCACTGAGAGGGCAGGCTCGCCAGTCAGCGAGGCTGCAAGCCCGGACGGATCAAGGATCATCACCACCCGACCGTCGCCCAGGATTGTATTGCCGGAATAGACCGTCTCCTGGCGGAGCAAAGGAGAAACCGGCTTGACGACGATTTCCTCAGTGTCGAAGACCTGGTCGACCACAAGCCCGTACTTCGTATTGCCGACGTTGACGACAATGACGAACCCTTCGAGTTCGGCATCTTCAGATGCTGTCGGGTTGAGGACATGGCGAAGCGAGACAAGCGGCAGCAGACGGTTTCGCAACCTCAGGAATGCGTTCCCCTTGAGGTACTCCACGCGACGCTCTGCGGCGCCATCCAGCAGGACAAGCTCGACAATACTGGCCTGAGAGAGGGCAAAACGCTCTCCCTCTGCCTCAAAGATCAGTGCAGAGATGATGGCAAGCGTCAGCGGTATGCGGATCATGAAACGGGTGCCGCGCCCCTCGATGGAGGAAAACTCCACCGTTCCACCAATCCTCTCGATATTGGCGCGCACCACGTCCATGCCCACGCCACGACCAGAGACGGAGGTCACCGTCTCTGCGGTGGAGAAGCCGGGTTTGAAGATGTACTGGCGCACCTGCGCGTCCGACATGGCGGCGGCCTCTGCTTCCGTCGCCCAGTTACGTTCCACCAGCTTGCGCCGTATCCGCGCCATGGGCATGCCCCGGCCATCATCGGAAATCTCGATGATGACCTGGCCGCCTTCATGGAAAGCGCTGAGCCTTATCCGGCCGGTCTCGGGCTTGCCGGCCGCCAGGCGCTCGGTTGGCGGCTCGATGCCATGATCCGCCGAATTGCGCACCATGTGGGTCAGCGGATCACGGATCAGTTCCAGCACCTGCCGGTCGAGCTCCGTTTCTGCCCCCAGCATCACAAGGTCGATCTTCTTGCCGAGTTCATGCCCCAGATCGCGCACGATCCGAGGGAGCTTGGCCCACGCATTGCCAATCGGCTGCATGCGCGTCTTCATGACCTGTTCCTGAAGTTCAGACACGACCTGGTTGAGACGCTGGAAGGGGCCGGCAAATTCCGGCCGCGCGTGGCTTCGCTGCACCTGCTGGATCTGGTTGCGCGTCAACACAAGCTCGCTCACCAGGGTCATCATGTTCTCGAGCACGCCAAGCCCGACGCGAATTGTCGCCTGCGAGTCAATCGCTGCCGCCGGCGCAACCGCGCCGCCATCGGGCTCAACCGGTTTCTTCGGCATCACCGGTCGCTGCGACAGTGCAGCCTCAGGGACATTTGCCATGGGGAGGTCCCCCATCGGCAGCGATGCCTCTTCCTGAACTGCCGGCATTTCATCGAATGGAAAGGCAGGGCTTGTAGGCGGAACGTCCCCGGCCACAGACAACGCCGCCGCATCAAGTGCTGCGATAAGGTCGCGATCTTCGCCTTCCGGCTCGACGCCATCGCGCCCCAGTTCAATCAGCAGCACCTTGATGCGGTCAACCGCCTGCAGAATGATGGAAATCCGTGCGCTGTCGGCAGCGATCTGGCCATCACGAATCTGCCCCAGAATGTTCTCGGCAGAATGGGCGACGCCTTCAAGGCGGCCAAGACCGAGGAATCCACAGGTTCCCTTGATCGTGTGGAACACGCGGAACACCCGCCCGAGAAGATCACTGTCCTCGGGAGCAAGTTCCAGTTTCACCAGATCTACGTCAAGAGAACCAAGATTTTCGTTCGTCTCAACGATGAATTCAGCAATGAGATCATCCATGGCTGCCGCCAGAATAAGAGTATGGGTCACGCCTGTGACCAGATTGCACAGCATACAGATATTCAGCAAATTTTCTCAAGATTGATTAAATAAATATTCTACCTCAATCATATTTATCTAATGTCTATAAATAATATATCGGGAATTCAAGATAATATCATATATGAAACACCGATATTGCTTTTATATGCTGAAACAACCCAATTGCCCGTGCTGCCCGGACCGTCGACACGAAAAGGCCCGGGCCGCCATGTGCAGCCCGGGCCTTTGGAAATCAGCCGCGAAATGTCTGGTCCGTGATCAGAACGGCCGGATCACTTCCATGATCTCGGCGCCGATCGGCGGCTGCTGGTAATCCGAGAGAACCCCACGCCCGCCATAGCTGATGCGTGCTTCGGCAATCTTGTCATAGGCAACAGCATTGTTTGAATCGATGTCCTGGGGACGCACGATCCCAGCGACCCGAACGTCGCGCAGTTCATTGTTTACCCTGACTTCCTGCTTGCCCGAGATCACGAAATTGCCATTTGTCAGACGATCGACAACCACGGCAGCGACGCTGAGGTTGATATCCTCGCTGCGGGAAGCCGAGCCCGACGTCGTAAGGTTGGCAGAGCCTGATGAGCCCAGCAATTCCGTGGGATCAACGGTCGGGTGACCCGGCAATATGCTGCCAAGCCGGCTGGCATAGCCGCCGAGGTTGCCAAGGTTCAGCGAGTCATCATTGGTGCGCGAGCGCGAAAGGTCGTTGGCCAGCGTCGCATTCTCGGAGATGGCAATGCTGACCGTCACAACATCGCCAACCCGCGCCGCCCGCTGGTCCTTGAGGAAAGTCTTGGAGCCAAGCCGCCACAACGAGTTGGAGGTGGGCTTCACCGGCGCCTCAATTCCCACCGGGTAGATGATCTTGTCGGGATCCATTGCGCCCCGGACATCGCCAATCTTGGTCATGGCCGGGGGGCGACCAACCTCGGCGAGGCGATCTGCGGTGGCACAACCCGTCATTGACAGGCCAAGTAGGGAAACGGAGGCCAGCAGGGCCAGGACATGAGTGCGCATCTTTTTCCCCTTACTGAACAATGGCGGTGTTGGCATCGCGAACCCGGGCCTGGATGACCCGGTTCGACGTCATGTTCTTCAACGAAATCATCTGGCCAAGCGCGCCGTTTTCCGCGGCCACGGCCTCGGTGCTGAGGGCGACATTGGGGCCCTGAAACACGGCCATCAGCCGATTGCCCTTGCGCACCACAAAATGCGGCTCAACCTGAGAAGCGGTGACGACGGTGCGCGGCGGAATTGTCCAGCGTGCCGCCATGCCCACCACATCCTCCAGGCGCGTTGCCGCCCGTTGGGGGGCATCCTCGGGCGCGATGCGCATGATCGTGATGTCATCTGGGCCAATCACTGAACCGACATCAATGCGATGGCTTGCCACGATCACCGGCTGTGACTGGAAGTAACGCCCCCGGACCACCCGTACCGGTGTTGCCTCGGTCGCAGAATCCATGCGCACGAGTGTGACAGAAAAGCTTCCATCCGACGGGCGCAGGCTCACCGCGCCAACCTGAAGGGTGTCGCTGCCATCCGCATCCATCTGAGGCTCAAAGGCCGCCCGGTCGAGACCAGATATGTCGATATCCGCACAGAAGCGCGCCTGTTTCCGAACCTTGGCGCGCGTGGCCTCCATCAGGGCAGGCATCTCGTCGCTGCCAGCCGGGTCACACGCCAGAACCTCTTCAGTTGCATGGCTAGGAGCCGAGGGAACCAGCAGCAGGGCGACCGTAGCCGCAAGAACAAGGGACACGCGCATGGAAATCACCTCATCTGCGTCGTCGTCCGGAGCATCTCGTCGGATGTCTGGATGACCTTGGAGTTCATTTCATAGGCACGCTGGGCCGCAATCAGGGTGGTGATTTCCGCCACCATGTCGACATTGGAAGCCTCGAGGAAACCCTGGCGAACCGATCCGAAACCGATGTCGCCAGGCAGGCCGTCCGTGGCCGCACCGGATGCCGCCGTCTCCAGATAGAAGTTGCCACCCAGTGACTGGAGGCCGGCGTCGTTGGGGAAAACCGACATGGTAATGCGGCCAATGTCGGACGGCGCAACCTGACCATCACGGGTTACCTGCACCAGTCCCTGATCACTGATCGAAATCGTCTTGGTATCAGATGGGATCGACAGCCCGGGATCGATGGGATAGCCCTCGGTCGTAACGATCTGGCCGGTCGGGCTCAGCTGGAAGGAGCCTGAGCGCGTGTAACCCTTGTCACCATTCGGCATCTGGGCCTTGAAGTAACCGCGCCCGTTGACCGCAATGTCCAGCGGGTTGTCGGTGCCGATCATGGCGCCCTGCCCGTGGATGCGATAAACGCCGCCGGTCTTTACACCAACGCCCAGCTGGATGCCCTGCGGGATCACGCCATCACCGCTGGACGAGCCCACGGCGACGCCCTTGGTCTGGTACATCAGATCCTGGAATTCCGCACGCTGACGCTTGAAGGCCGTCGTATTGAGGTTGGCGATGTTGTTGGCGATGACTTCGACGTTGGTCTGCTGGGCAGCCATGCCGGTCGCGGCAATATTGAGTGAATTTCCCATTTTATCCTCAGAATTGCGTCATCTTGTCGACAACTTCCTGTTTACGGGTGTCTTCCATGGTGATCGCCTGTTGCAGCAGTTCGAAGCTCCGCGACATTTCGATGAGACGTGACATGTCGGCGATCGAATCTACGTTTGATCCCTCAAGCGAGCCGGTCTGCAGGCCAAAGCGACCCGGAGGCTCTGTCATGCCCGGAGCGTTCAGTTCGGAATCGCCCAGCAGTTCTGCATTGGCACCAAGCTTCAGCTGCAGGATCTTCAGCTTGCCGACCGCCTTGCCGTCCTCGAGGATGCTGCCATCGGCTCCCATGGAAATTGACTGGGCAGAGCGGTTGACGACAATCGGCTTGTCATCAGCCCCCACCACTGACTTGCCATTGGACGCGGTGAGCCGGCCCGTGCCATCGAGCGTGAAGTTGCCTGCCCGCGTCAGCACCTGGCGTCCATTGTCGTCGATGACGAAAAATGCGCGTGGGTTGCCTGAAATCGATACGTCGAGGGGATTGTTGGTCGTATTAACAGTACCCGGAGCGAGATCGAGATAGGTTGTCTGGTCGAAGGGATAGCTGATCGGGTCCCGCTCGCGCACATCGTGGAGCATGGCCGCAAAATTCATTTCCTTCTTGCGGAAACCCGGCGTAGAGGCATTGGCAATGTTCACCGAAGCGACCTGGAGCTGGCGGGAGATTGCCGACTGCTTCGCAAGAGCCATCAATACGGGACTGTCCAACACCGCCTCCATTTTCGCCCTGACCAGGGCCGCCCCTCACCTTCAGCAACATCCGTGCCAGACTAAAAATTTGGCTGCACACCGAGCGAGATCGAATGAGCCTGAACACTGACAGTCTGTTCACCGACCTCTCAGCGGCGCCACATCCTGTGCGGTTCAGTGGCCTGATAAGCTCGGTCACGGAACATGTGGCTGAGGTCAGCGGCCTTGCGGCCTTCGGGTCGGTCGGTGCGGCGGTAACGGTTTCCAACCGGTCCGGCGGGCAGGTGCCGGGCGAAATCGTCGGCTTTCGCGGGGATCAGGCACTGGTCATGGGCTTTCGCCCGTTTGCCGCGGTGGGCCCGGGATGTTCGGTGCGGCTTGAGCCGGCTGCGAACTTTGTCAGGCCCTCGGTGGGCTGGCTTTCGCGCGTCATCAATGGCGCCGGTGACCCGATTGATGGGGGTGCGCCGCTGACCTATGGCGACAAGGCCTATCCCCTCAGGGCGGCACCGCCATCGGCCTTCAGCCGGGGCCTTGTGGATCAGCCGCTGGACCTTGGCATTGCCGCGCTCAACACCTTCGTTACCGCCTGCCAGGGCCAGCGGCTTGGCATTTTCGCGGGCTCTGGCGTCGGCAAGACCACGCTCATGGGCATGCTCAGCAAACTGACTGACGCCGAGGCCAATGTCATCGTCCTGGTCGGCGAGCGCGGCCGCGAACTGGCGGAGTTCCTGAACCGCCATCTGGATGGCGAACAGCGCAGCCGCACACTCGTGGTTGTCTCCACGTCGGACGAATCAGCCATCCTCCGGCGACGCGCCGTCCTGCTTGCCGTAACGGCAGCCGAGTATCTGCGCGACCAGGGCATGCAGGTGATGATGCTGATGGACAGCGCCACCCGCTATGCCATGGCCCTGCGCGAGATTGGTCTGGCCAATGGCGAGCCGCCGGGGGCCGGCGGCTATCCGCCCAGCGTCATCGCCGAACTGCCGCGCATGATCGAGCGCCTTGGCCCGGTAGAAGGCTCTGGCGCCATCACCGCGTTCCTGACAGTGCTGGTTGATGGCGATGACATGAATGACCCGGTCGCCGATGCCATGCGCGGCTTCCTCGACGGACATATCGTGCTCGACCGCCGGGTTGCAGAGCGCGGACGCTACCCCCCGATTGACGTTGTGCGCAGCGTTTCCCGCGCCATGCCTCACTGCAACCGCCCCGAAGACGCCAGCGCTTCTGCGCGGGCGCTGAAACTTGAATCCGTGTACCTCGACATCGAGGATCTCTACAAACTCTCCTTGTACAAACTTGGAACTGACCCCGAGATCGACCGGGCCATCGCCTTCCACGGCAAGCTGGAGCAGTTCCTGTCCCAAGCACCGGGAGAGCGGCGAACCCTGGACGAAGGCTTCAACACACTGCGGGCCGCGCTGGCTGAAGTAGGGCTTTGATGCGCAAGGAGACCCGCCGGGCACTGGGCCGATTGGCCAATCTGCGCAAGCTGGAGCAGAACCAGCGGCGGGCGGCCCTTGCCGCAGCGGGTGTCGAACATGAGCGCCTGAAGACTGCGGTTGTGGATCTTCTGGCGGAATTGGCCGACCCGCCGGCAGAGGTGCAGGCCAATTACCTGCTTTTGCTGGCCCATGGCGATGATCTCGAGACCCGCCTTCGCGAAACACGCGAAGACCTGGCCCGGGCGGCTGCCGATCTTGAAAGGCTCCAGCAAGAGACATTGCAGGCCCGCGGTGAACTCGCACTCCTCGACCGGGTTACCTCCAAGGACACTTAACGGTCCAAAATGGAAAGAACCTGACGCCATCTGGCCGAAATGGGGCGATGAAGAAACCGCTATTACAAGCCACAAGCCCATTACAGCCTGTGGGCGGGCCAAATTCTCCGGTTCCGACCACCTCGCAGTGAAGCAATCTTGGTTTGTGCATTTTCTCGGCTTACCCCCTAATCGGCCGTGCAGCCATGGGATGTCTTTGTGGCCGCAGCGCCTGCACATGTGTGCATAATGGACTGAAGGGCGGAAATGACCCAGTTCACTCGGCTCTTCTCCAATGGCTCAGCCCAGGTGGCGCGTTTGCCTGTGCCCGAGCCGGAGCCGCAAGAGCCGTCCCTGCCCTTATCTGAAGTCCGTCAGCTGATTGATGCCGCCCACGAGGATGGCTTTGCAGCAGGCCGGGCGGAAGCCGAAGCCATGGCACAGGGCCAGCTGGAGAATTTGCGCGCCGACTTCGACGCTCATCTGCAGGGTCTGGTGGCGCATGCGGTGGCGGAGCTTCACAGTGCATCTGCCGCAGCCTGCGAGGATGCCCTGCGGATCGCCTCAACCGTTGTCTCAGGCCTTCTGACGGCGGACGGTGCAGCCATGGTGCAGGCCGGGCTGGCCGACCATCTCTCAGCAATTCTGCGCGACCTGGTCGCCCATGGTGTTGAGCGCGTGACGGTCGAAATTGGAGAGGCGGATGCGGCCTTTCTGGCTGCACGCGCACCTACCTTCCCGACCTTCTGCGCCAGCAAGGGAATTACCCTTGCAACCGGCGGCGAGGACGGGCGGGCTCATATCTCCTTTGACGGAGGCAACGTGGAAATCGACGTCGAGGCCCATGTTCAGGCTGCACTCTCAGCAGTTCAGCGGCGCCTCCAGCATGTCCGCGAGAGGACCTCATGAGCGATACCAAAGGAATTACGGAAAACGATCTTCCCGATCTCGACGATGGGCGGCGCGATCTGCCCACGGGCGGCACGCGTGAGGATATCGCCGCGAACCTGGCGCACCTGCTTTCGGCGCCTGATCTCAATGCGGATCTGTCACTTTTCCGGATTCCCGTACAGGTCACGGCAGTGATTGGCCGCTCCGTGCTGCTTGTCAGCGAATTGCTGAAGCTGGGGCGGGGAGCCGTTATTGAACTCGATACCAAGGTCGGCGCGCCGATCGATCTGTACGTCAACAACCGGCGCATTGCGCGCGGCGAGTTGATCGTCAACGAAGACAAGCTGAGCATTTCCATGACGGAAGTGCTTAAAGTGCAGGACGGTTGAGCCCGCATGCACAACCCCAAAGCACGTAGCATTCTCGTCATCGGCGAGACACCGGCGGACGTTGCCTATATGCAGGCGCGGCTGAAGGGGTTTGGTTGCCGTGTGAGCACGGCCTTCGCCGGCCCGGGTGCAGCGCGCAAGGCTGTTGAGGAAAAGGCGCTGGCCCTGTTCATTGGGGTCGATACCGACATAACCACCATCGCGGCCGCCGTTCATGCCGAACGCGGCCGGATCCCGGTCATCGCTTTCGGGCGCGCCGGCAATCCTCAGGCTGCGGCGAAATCGATTGCTAGAGGTGCGGTAGAGTTCGTCGGCATTCCGGCTGACGACGCGTTCCTGCGCGCCGTGCTTGACGCCGCCGTGCCTGAGCCGGGCCAGTTCCTGCACCGAGACCCCAAGAGCAGCCGCATCGTCAATCTTGCCCATCGCGTGGCCGCCTCTGATGTGCCACTGCTGATCATCGGCGAGACGGGCACCGGCAAGGAAGTGCTGGCCCATGAGGTGCATCGCGTCAGCAAGCGCCGCGACGGCCCCTTCATCTCAATCAATTGCGCGGCCATCCCTGATACGCTGCTTGAATCCGAGTTGTTCGGCTATGAAAAGGGCGCCTTTACAGGCGCCACCCAGCGGCGCATCGGCAAGTTTGAAGAGGCCAACGGCGGCACCCTGCTGCTGGACGAAATTGGCGAGATGGAATTGCGCCTGCAGGCAAAACTGTTGCGGGCACTGCAGGAGCGCCAGATCGACCGCATCGGCACCAATCAGTCCGTAAGCGTTGATATCCGCATTCTGGCCACCACGAACCGCGACCTTGAGGTTGAGGTGAAGGCCGGCCGGTTCCGCGAAGATCTGTTCTACCGGCTGAATGTTATCAACATCGTGCTGCCACCCCTGCGCGAACGCACGGGCGACATCCCGGTCCTGGTTGATTTCTTCCTCTCGAAATACGCCGACATTGCGCCTTTTGGCCGCTGCACCCTGGGCGAGGACGCCCAGGAAAAGCTGATGAGCTACAATTGGCCTGGCAATGTGCGTGAGCTCGAAAACACGATCTACCGTGCCGCGCTGCTTGCCTCTGGCCCTGTGGTCACCGCCAATGAGGTGATCCTGACGAGCGAGCAGAAGACCTATTACCAGGCTCTGCTTGAATCCTCGACACCCTTGTCGAGCCCCCAGCCTTCGACCTGGCACAGTGCCGTGGTGCCACAGCCAGGCGCGGCACCACCCAGCGCCTATGCTGCCAATGTTGCGGCGGCAAAAGGCTTCGCGCAGCCCGATGCGACGCCACCTGTGGCAAGCCTGGCACCTGAGGAAGATCCGGACGATCCCTCGGGAAGTGCGACGATCGGCACCTTTGTCGGTCAGACGATTGCCGCCGTTGAACAGGAACTGATCCTCGCGACGCTGGACCGCTGCCTTGGCAATAGGACGCAGGCGGCACATATCCTGGGCATCTCGATCCAGACCCTGCGCAACAAGCTCGACCGGTACGGGGCATAAATGTCGACCCCCTCCTCATTCGAGAACCTCTTCCGGGTCGCCGGCGGACCGACCACACCGATCAGCGGTCCGCTGCTGCTGACGGCTGCCGTCATCGTGATGATGCTGGTGCTGATGGTGCCGCTGCCGCCGCTGCTGCTGGATTTCTTCTTTTCACTTTCGATTGCGGCGTCGCTGGTCGTGCTCATCATGACGATCTTCATCGACAAGTCCGTCGATCTCAGTGCCTTTCCCACCATCCTGCTGCTGGTCACCACCTTTCGCCTGGCACTGAACGTTGCCTCGACACGGCTTATCCTCAGCGAGGGTCACAATGGCGTTGGCGCGGCCGGCCATGTCATCGAGGCATTCGGCCATTTCGTGATGCGCGGCAATGTGGTGGTGGGGCTGATTATCTTCAGTGTGCTGATGGTGATCAATTTCATCGTCATCACCAAGGGTGCCGGGCGCATCGCCGAAGTTGCAGCGCGCTTCACCCTTGACGCCATGCCCGGCAAGCAGATGGCCATCGACGCCGACCTCTCCGCTGGCCTTCTGAGTGAAGGGCAGGCCCGCGAGCGCCGGCGCATGCTGGAGGAAGAAAGCAATTTTTTTGCGTCAATGGACGGCGCCTCCAAGTTCGTGAAGGGCGACGCCATCGCGGCCATCATCATCATCCTGATCAATATTGTCGGTGGCCTGCTGATTGGCCTGATCGACAAGGGGATGACTTTCAAACAGGCCTTTGCAACCTATACCCTGCTCTCGGTCGGTGACGGGCTGGTTGCCCAGATGCCGGGCATTCTGGTCTCGACGGCAGCCGGCCTGATCGTCACCAAGGCGGGCATGTCGGAGGCCGCCGACAAGGTGCTGACGCGCCAGTTGGCCGCTCACCCATCAGCCTTTGTCGTCACGGGCATGCTGCTGTTGGGCATCGCCCTGGTGCCAGGCATCCCTTTCATCCCCTTTGCTTTCCTCGCCGCCGCCCTTTATGCGCTGGCCGTTCTCAGCGGCCGTCTGCCCGGCAAGATTGCCGCCAGGGCCGCGGCTGGCAGTGCCCTGGCCCTGCCAGGCGGACGCGGCCTTGATGCCCTGCCGCCGCCAGGCGGGGCTTCGGGCGGCACAAGCGACGGCGGTGCCACCGGCGCCGTGGACCTGCGTGAGGATCTGCGCATTGATGAGATGCGCCTGTCGCTGGGCGTCAATCTTCTGCCCATGCTGCAGGAGACGGCGAACGGTTCGATTGTGGAGGCGATCCGTAATCTGCGTCGTACCGTCGCCCGCGAATATGGTTTCATCCTGCCGGCAATCCGGGTGGTGGATGACATCGAATTGCAGGATTCGGGCTATGCGATCTATCTGAAAGAGCAGCGCATTGGCCAGGGTGAAGTGCGCCCCGGCTCGCTGCTGGCCCTGAACCCCATGGGTGGCGAGGTTGAACTGCCCGGGGCCGAGACTGTGGACCCCGCGTTCGGCATTCCGGCCCGGTGGATCGATGTTGGTCTCAAGCGTACGGCAGAGCAGCGCAGCTACACGGTTGTCGACATCACGACCGTCATCTCGACCCACCTCGGCGAGTTGATCAAGCGCCACATGTCCGCCCTCGTTTCCTATGGCGCAACCCAGGGTCTGATTGATCGTCTTGCTGAGGAAAGCCCGCGACTGGTTCAGGCCGTGATCCCATCAATCATCTCGATCACCGGCCTGCAGACGATCCTGAGAGGGCTTCTGGCCGAGCGGGTGTCCGTGCGCAATCTCGCCGACATCATCGAGGCTGCTGCCGAATGGGCGCCGCGCTCCAAGGATCCGGCCGACCTTCTGGAAAACGTCCGCTTCCAGATCCGCCGCCAGATCACTTATCAACTGCTTGATGAGGAAACCCGTACACTGAATATCGCCGTCATGTCGAACCTGAACCGCAATGGTGAGCCACTGGCGGACCACCAGTTGCGGGCACCGGCCGCGCGCGATCTTGCAAATCTTCTCAGCGGCCTTGGTGAAATCGAACGGCAGATGGCTCAGATGGGCCAAAGCTTTGTCGTGGTGGCGCCAGAGCGTCTGCGCCAGAACCTGGCCGACCTGCTGAAGCGGCAACGCAAGTTCGTCCCTGTTCTTAGCCAGAGAGAGATTGACGACACGGTCGATGTCAACGTCGTCGGCAGGTTGTCATGGACATAAAGGTTTTCAGCGCCGAGACGACGGCCGAAGGCTACCGCATGATCGAGGAGCGGTTCGGCCCCGACACCATGGTCATGCGGGTCGAGCGCGATCCGCGCGCCAATGCGTTTCTCTTCACGGTTTCCGTGCCGCCAGTCACAGATGCAAACGACCGGCCGGCACCACCCGACATCATGGACCGCGCCACATCGATCATGCGACGCGCCGGGTTCTCGTCGACCCTTGTCAATTTCGCCCGCGAGCATCTGTCAAAGAACGCTGCAGAGAGCGAGACCGAGGCGATCGGCATGTGCCTCGACAAGCTGATCGACTTTGTGCCGTTCGAAGCATTCGCGCGGCGCCACAAGGTGATCTTCTTTGTGGGTTCCCCCGGATCCGGCAAGACGGCAACCATCGCGAAGGCTGCCAACAGCCTCGTTGGCGCCGGCATGAAGGTGACATTGCTGAACTTTGACCGTGACCGCCTTGGGGGCGCGTCGCAGCTTTCCCATCTCGCCTCGATTCTTGGCCTGCCGCTTTTTGACCTGAACAACCGCAATCAGCCTGACCGGGTTGATCCCTCCAGCATTCCGCCGGACGGCATCATCCTGTGCGATACATCAGGCTATCACCCGTGGAAATTCGGTGAACTTGACACGCTCATTACCCATGCCGAGCGCCTTCGGGGCGCAACTGTCCTTGTTTGCCCGGCCGGCATGGATGCAACCGAGACGGCGGATATGCTGGTCAGTGCCCGCAGGCTTTCCATCAACCATGTCATCGTCACCAAGTGCGACATGACACGTCGTCTTGGCGCAACGCTTACACCGATCATTCTCGAGAAATTTGGAGTTGTCGGATGCCAACGCAGCCGCATCCTCGCGGAACGCATAACGCCGTCGAACGGAACAGCTCTGGCCTCGCTGCTGGTAGAGAACCAGCCCCGGGCAGTACTGGGGGGCAAATGACCCAGACCCGCGCCCGCAAGATCATCGGCATCGTCTCTGGCAAGGGTGGGGTCGGGAAGACCTTCATCTCGGTCAACCTTGCCGCTGCCCTGGCTGAGGCAGGATGCAGGACACTGGTGTTCGATGCCGACCTCGGACTGGCAAACGTCGATCTCCAGCTTGGCCTCGACATCAGCACCAGCGTTTCCGATTTCCTGATGGGAAATTGCGAGTTCTCCAAACTGATCCAGCGCGCAGATCGTATTGGATGTGACGTTGTCAGTGGGCGCAGCGCCATAACGGCGTTGACCAACAGCACGGAGTACGAGCGCTCGAAACTGAAGACGGCGCTGCTGGAGACGGCCGGATCCTATGACTATGTCCTGATCGACATGCCTGCGGGCATCGACGGCAACGTCACGGACTTCTTTGATATCTGCGACGCCCTTTATGTGGTGCTTCGGGCCGATCCGACATCTCTGATGGACGCCTATGCCCTGATGAAGGTAACACCCAGCCGCCTGCGCCAGAGGGTCTTCATCATCGCCAATGCCGTAACGAACTCGAGCGATGCCAAGGATCTGGCGGTCAACTTCTCGGCGGTTACCGACAAGTTCCTGTCCTTCAACCCGGGTTTCCTGGGTGGGGTCCGGGCCGACCGCAATGTGGAAATCTCCATCCGTCGGCAGTTGCCTGTCTATGCGGCGGCGCCGCAGTCACATGCAGCCGCCGATATCCGCAGCCTGGCACGACGTGTGCTGAGTTAGGCGGCGGGGAAGGGACCGTATCGTGGCCGAGAAAGCCGTCCAGCCGATCATCAAGAAGATCAAGAAGGTCACCGGCCATGGGGCGCATGGTGGCGTCTGGAAGCTTGCCTATGCCGATTTCGTAACGGCCATGATGGCCTTCTTTCTGCTGATGTGGCTGCTTAATGTGACATCAGAGGAAATGAAGTCGGGCATCGCGCAATATTTCTCGCCCGAGGCCGTCTCAACCTCGTCCAACGGCTCTGGCGATGTATTCTTTGGACTTACCATCTCGGTTGACCAGCCGATGGAAGCCCAGTCGATCGGAACAGCGGTGATCGTTCCGCTTCCTGAAGCCAATCGCTCTGGTCAGGGTGGCGGTGCCGCCGGTGAGACGGGAACGCAGAAAGGTACCGCCGAGGCGGGTGCCGCGGGGAACGAGGCTGGTGGCCCCGGCGCCGCGGCCGTCGTTGTCGGCCAGGCCACCACCGGGCAGGCAACCGCCAGCGGCTCAAGCGGTAATGGCACGGGTTCGGCCGCGGGCAATGCGGGCCAGAACGGCACTGCGGCTGGTGGAGAAAACCAGAACCAGTCGCAAAGCCAGTTCCAGTTGCCATCACCTACGCAACCCAAGGATGGCCAGACCCAGGCCGGCACCCAGCCTCAGGGCCCCAGTTCAGATACCGCCAACCAGGCCAAGCGCGACAGCAATGACGCCATTGCCAAGGATCTGCGTGAAACACTGAACGCCGCCCTGCGGGATGCCCCGGCAGGTGGGATTACTGCCGAGAATGTCAAGGTTACAACCGAGGCTGAGGGTGTCATGATCGAGATTGGCGATACGCCAAACGCGGCCATGTTTGAAATCGGCAAGAGTGTCTTGTTGCCGACCTCCACGCAGTTCATCCAGAAGCTGGCCGAGGTTCTGAAATCGCGACCAGAGCCGATCATGATCTATGGCCACACCGACGGTCGCCAATACCCTGAAACAGCCGCCTTCACCAACTGGGAACTGTCGGCGAACCGCGCCAATGAGGCGCGCCGGTCGTTGATCGCCGCAGGGTTGCGCAGTGAGCGCATCGTACGCGTTGCGGCCAATGCCGACCGTTTCCTCAAGGACACACAAAATCCGCTGGCCGCCGAAAACAGGCGGATCCAAATTCTTCTTCGGACGTAGTTTTCAGGAGTGCACCAATGGGTAGCCCCCTGTTCGCCCTCACCCTCTTCATGGTGCTTGTTATCGGCGTCGTGCTGGTCTTCGTGCTGCTCCAGCGCCTGCAAAGCGACCTGGAGTCCATGACCCAGCGCAGCCGTCGCTCGGCGTCGGAAATCGATCACATGTCGAAGGAATTCAAGCAGATCATGATCGAGACGCAAAAATTGCCGTCAAAGGTCAAGGCAACCAAGGAGTTCATTTCGGCCGAAGCGCGCAAATCGGCGGTAAAGGCACCCCCAAGGCGCCGTCCGCCCAAACCGGAGTCGTGAGCGGGCGCGGCACGCTCAGGGCTGGATTGCATCGAGAAGGTCGGTAAGGACACGGGTAAAGAGGGGATCCACGATCAGTGCGGCGAGCAGGAGAAGCCCCGCGCCAATCTGTATGGGCTGCGCAATCGTGAACATGGGGACAGCCGCCAGAAAGACATTGGCCAACCCAAGACCAATCCCAAAGGCGAAATTGAGGACAATGAAGGGCAGCGCGATGCCAAACGCCGCGAGGAATGAAGAGGACAGTGCACTCTGCACGAGATGCACGGCATCCCCTGCGGAAGAATCGCGCCACACCTCAAACCCGACCCGTGCCGTCAACAGATGAGCGAGCAAACCGGCGTGGACAAAGATCTTCAACCCAACGAAGTAAAGCAGCAGTTCGACGGATGTCGTCTGCTGTCCTTCAGCGGGATTGGGCATCACGACCTGCTGGAGCCCGATCTGGGTAGCAATGACGCCACCCGCCATCTGTGTAGCCGCAACGATCAGGCGGCCAAGCGTGCCAACCAGCATGCCCTGAAGAAAGCCAAAGGCGACCAGAGAGAGCGAGGCAGAGGGAAGCGCCGGGGTGGCAACCGTTGCGAGCACGGCAAACCACAGGGCAAAGCCGATGCGCCACTGCATGCGGGCGAAAGTGTCGGACAACAGCGGCATGAACATGGCCATGCCGAACGCCCGGAAGAACGAGGGCGCAAGACCCGCAGCCCGCGCGACCAGATCGAAATCGCCCCCCACCAGCTCACTGAACGGCATCTATCCTACCTGCCCATCGCCCCTATGCCTGCACATAAGCGGGCGGCGCGAGGCAGGTCAACGCAAGCTTGGTCCAAACGCCTGGCCGGGTGCCTGCTGGCGACGCTTTGGCTTCTGTTCTTTCTTGGCTCTCTGGGCTTCCTCCATGGCGCTGCGGCCGGGGAGACAACAGAGCCCGGACATCCTGCGGAAATCGAGTCCTGCCTGGCAGAGAAGCGCCCGCCCCTTGATCTGCTCGCCGTCCGTACGCTCTTCGAGGAAGTGCAGCCCTCACCGGTCGAGGCGATTATCGTCACCTCGATGCCCAAGGGGGTCCGGATCTTCGTTGCCTTCAATGGCCCCGTGGTTGTTCCGCGTGCGGTGGAAAGTGTTTTCCAGGCCGTGTCCCATCTTGGGAAGATGACCGTGGTGGACCTCTCCGGCCTGCCCCCGGGGCTGGCTGCCCCAGAAGGCGCACCAAAGCCTGAGCCCCTCACCCTGCTGCCCGGCGGGCATCTCGCCGTCCTGACAGGTGAGCCAGGCAGCCAGGCCTGGCAGGGTGAGGAGCCGGATCTTGGCCGGGTTGTGGTCGTGCCGGGCAGCAGTGACTACACCGCCTCAGGCGGCTGTCTTTCAACACTGCGGGTTCTACCTACGGCAGGCGGTGTGGTGGTGAGTGCCACCAAGCCGGTCAGCCTTGCCCAGTCCCCCCGTGAGACCCTGATCAAGTCTGGCGGCGAAACGCTGTCATTGTCGACATGCTGCGCCCGTGTGCCTGAGACCCGCAGCATCGAGACACTTCACGACCTGCTGGACCCGGAGATCCTGGCTGACCGGATAAGGGCGGCGCGCGCCCAGGCGGCGGATGTCCCCTTTGACCGGGCGCCCGATGCATCAGCCGCCTCCGTCCTTCTGGCCCAGGGCGACTTCTCCGAGGCAACCCAGGTGCTGGCAGGAATAACTGAGCCGGTATACGGAAATATACCCGAAATCAGCTATCTGAAGCGGCTTGGCAATCTTGGTCTTGCCCTGTCGGATGCCGACGGTGCACCGCAGGCCTCAGCGGGGCCGCGCGGGATCGAGGCCTTGCCCGGCGGCCGGCTGCTGGCCGGTTGCCGGTCTACCGGAACCGCCGCACGTCCGACGGATGGGGAGTTTGCCCGCCTGCGCTCGCAGCTGGCCGGGCTGGCCATACCGGTGCGGCGCATCTTCATCCTGTGCCAGATCGAAGACCTCAAGCGATCAGGGGAACTGCGTGATGCGCTTGCCCTGCTGCGCGCCCTGGCCCCGGTTGACGGCCCCGACGAACTGGACCCCACCCTTGCCATCGAGAATATCCTGCTTCTCGGATCAGCCGATGAGAAGACCCTCGCCAACCTCTACCGCCAGCGCGTCGAGGCCAGCTTTGAAACCCATCAGGTACAGATCGATCTGCGGCCCTATGCCGATGCGCCGGAATTGCTCTCGCTCTTTTCACCAGAATTCGTCATTGGCCAGATTCTTGATCGGCGCCTGAGTTTCGGCGACGCCGCTATTGATGCGCGGCTGCTGTCAGCTGCGGTGGCGGTGGCGCCGGCCTCCGTGATCGAGACGGCGGTTGACCGCACCAGCGTTCTCGACCGCGCTTTTGCTGACCAACGCTTCCGCCACAAGGTTGAAGCCACGCTGGCGGCACGCATCGCCGACATGGCCGGCAAGGATGACGCCCCCCTCTCCCTCCCCGCTCTTCTGGCAAGCGCCGACTTTCTGCGCACCAGGGCCAGCGGCCCCAGCACGGCGCGCCTGGCGCTGGCCCTTGCCCGCTCTGCTCTGAACATCGGCCTCACCGACATGGCGCTGGACCTGCTGGACACCAGCTTCAATGCCGAGGCTGCGGCCCTGTCAGCAAGGATCCCTGCGCCCGGCCCAACCGTTGCCGCCGTCACCGAGCCTGGCCATGCCAAGCCCGAAGCGGGCCATGCCGCCGCGCCCGCCAGCCACGACCATGGCACCGAGGGCGGCGTTGCAGGTCCGGCTGCCCCCGCCATGGCTGGAGATATCGCCGGTGCACTGCCTGATACGGAATTGCAGACATTCGTTGCCCGCTATCTGGACATCACCTCTGCCATTGCCTCGCCCGGCGAGGCCGTGGAAGGCCTGACGGCAGCCATTGACCAGCGGATCAGACCCCGTCACCCAGAGGCTGCGGACCGCATGGCCAGCTTCATTGCCGAAGAAACCGTAGGCTTTGTGCGTGATGCGGCCGGCATCGACGGCGCCCGCAAGGGTGGCCCGGCCTCCCCCGAGGCCCGGCTGCTTGAGCGTATCCGCCAGCCGGATCTGGCAGGAAAGCCACCTTCCTGATCTGGCAGGCTACGCTTCCGTGGGATTAGGCGTATAATTGGTGCCGATTAATCGCGATTCGTCATCGCCTCTCCAGAGTGTGAGGACCCCAGCTTGATCAGCATCAAGCGAAAGATTGGCCAGGACATCCTCATCGGCGGAACCGTGCGTGTGCGGATTCTGGCGGTGTCGGGAAAGACTGTCCAGATCGGGATCGACACGCCTGACGGCACGCAGGTCTTGCGTGCCGAGTTGCTGGACGCGGTGCGCGAGGCCAACCAGTCGGCTGCAGAGGCCCTGTCGGCGGCGTTTGATCCCATCGACACTGATAGCAAAAACGACCTCGCTCCAGACTGACCGTATTCGGACGGCACACATTCCAATTCGGACCAAACAAGGGTCCGTTTGTGTCCACGATTTTCTTATTCTGCGGTTTGTTCAAGCCTGATTCGGCTTCCCGGGGCAGACCTTGGTAGATGTTGCCGCAACCCTGGACGAGTCGTCCACCAGCAACACGCTCGTCGGACGCATCTCCGAGGGCATACGCCAGCTTGGCGTCGTTCGGGTGGTCGGCATCGGCACCGCCCTTACGGCAGCCCTGTCGATCTTCGTCTATGCGGCGATCAGCTTTACAGCGCCGGAATACAGCGTCCTCTACAGCGGCCTTAATGCCGAGGACAGCGGCGCGATCATCAAGAAGCTTGAGGCCCAGAACGAGCCCTATACGCTGCGCGACGACGGCACGACCATTCTGGTCGACAAGGCCCACATTCCCCGCATTCGCATCGCCGTAGCCGAAGAGAAGATCATCTCTGGCGGCACAGTGGGCTATGAGTTGCTGGACCGTGCGGACCCGCTTTCGACAACCAACAGCCAGTTTCAGGTCAACCGCACCCGCGCCCTTGAGGGTGAACTTGCCCGCACGATCGGCGCCATCAACGGGGTTGTCTCGGCCCGGGTGCACCTTGATGTGCCGACGCGCGACCTCTTTGCCGAAGGCGAGTCATCGGCCCGCGCCTCTGTGGTTCTCAAACTGCAGGGCGATCGCAGGCTGCAGCCCCGCAGCGTTGAGGCGATCCAGCAGGTGGTTGCCTCGGCCGTCAAGAACCTTGCCCCCGAACACGTCGCCATTGTTGACGCGCAGGGCAATCTTCTGGCGCGTGGCGATGGCAACGAGCAGACAGCAGCCTCTTCCGCCCTGTTTGAGCGCAAGGCCGAATACGAGCGACGCTATCGCGATTC
>CANCOY010000041.1 GCA_947379865.1 Acetobacteraceae bacterium | reverse complement strand
GCCAAGGCCGGTACGCCCCACATCACCCAGATAATCATGGAGCGACGGCGCCTCGGCATCGAGGGTGGCAAAATAGAAGCCGTGCAGGCTTTCCACCTTGGCCGCCGGCACCAGGCCCCACTGGCTGCGGTCGAAATCGTCGCGGTAATAGGCCTTCTGGCCCGGCACGCCGATCAGGCGGCCATCAAGCCCATAGTTCCAGCCGTGGTAGGCGCACACAAACGACTTGGCCCTGCCCTGTTCCGAGCGGCACAGCGCATTGCCCCGGTGGCGGCAGCTGTTGAGCAGGACATTGATCTTGCCGGTCTCGTCGCGCACCACGATGACCTGATCCTCGCCGATATAGGTGATGAAATAATCACCTGTCTCGGGGATCTGGGACTCATGACACATGAAGTTCCAGGCGCGGGCAAAGATCCGCTCCATCTCAAGCTTGTAGAGGTCCTCATCGCTGTAAACGGCGCGGTCAAGCAGCCCCTGTTCGTGGTCGAAGAGCGCCCGGATCGCTTCCGCGTCCCAGCGGGTGGTCCCATCTGTCTGCGAGGTCATGGCTGAACGCCTCCTAGAAGAAGGTGCTGAAATTGGCGGACTGGATCACGGTCTGGTCGAGGAAGATGTGCCGGCGGGCAATCTGGAAGCTGTCCCCGTGCCGGCGCAGCACATCCTCGCGGCGGCCAACCCAGGTATCGACATCGCTGTTGAGCCGTGAGCGATAGATGTAGAAGGCCACCTCCACGGTCACCTCGTCACCCGCAACCTTCAGGATACGGACATTGCCAACGAAATGGCGCGACCGCGATGGCGGCTCTTCCGCCCACGAGGATCCGGCTTCCTGCTTCTTCAGGCGCATGTCGAGGATGGTGAGGTCATCATCGAAATAGGCCATGTCGCCTGGCTGGGTGAATTCCATGTCGAGGTTGTCGCTGGTCACCGTCCGGCGAATGGGCATCCAATAGTGAATGTCGCTGGCCAACAGGGCGTACCAGTCGCGGAACTTTCGCCCGTCCAGCAGCGCCGCCTCGGCATAGAGGAACTGTTCGACCTCATACTGCAGGGCCATGCGTTCCGGGATCGGCGTGGCGGGCCAGCTGTCGGCCTTGGCTGCTTCTACCGTCTGCTCCATTCAGGCTCTCCCGTTAGTCAGGCACAGGGCTTGCGCTCTGTGGGCGGCACCACCCGGATCACCCGGGTGGTGCCGTGCCATTCAGCCGCCGAAGAACTGGGTTACGGTGGCGTTGAACTCGTCAGCGTGTTCCCACTGTGCCCAGTGGCCGCACTGGGGCATGACCAGCAGGCGGGCGCGGGGGATCTGCTTGAGCAGGGCAAAGGCGCTGTCGAGTGGCAGCACGCGATCCTCGCGGCCCCACAGCAGCAGGGTCTCCTGCGTCAGCTTCATCAGGCCGGGATCACGCCACAGTTCTTCCAGCGCCGTGCCCGGCGTCATGCGCATGGGCGGGTTGGCCATGATGCGCGGGTCGAGGGAAGCCTCAAGGCGCTTCTGGAGGAGTTCGTCGGTCAACTGGCTGGGGTCGTAGACGAACTGCTGGGCAAAGGCCCGCAGCTTGTCGAGCGAGGGGCCGGTGCCTTCGTAATAGCTGAAGATCGCCTTGATGCCCTCGGTCGGCCAGGGCGTGAAGACAGGCAGGCTGCCGCCCGTGCCCATCAGCACCATGCGCTCAACCTTTTCCGGCCGGGTCAGCGCCAGCTTGAGGGTTGTCATGCCGCCAAGGGAGTTGCCGATGAAATAGGCCTTCTCGATCCCGAGGGTGTCGAGGAACTTGCCCATGGTCTCGGCATAGAAGCCGGGCATGGGGCTGCCGACGGGCTTCATGTCGGATTTGCCAAAGCCCGGCAGGTCAACACAGATGGCCCGGAAGTGCTTCGAAAGCGGTTCCATGTTGCGGCTGAAATTGGCCCAGCCAGAGGCGCCGGGGCCACCGCCATGGATCAGGATCAGCGGCTTGCCCGACCCCATCTCGTTGTAATGGATCTTGACGCCGCCGGCGTCGGCAAAGCGGCTTGATCCCGCCTCTGAAGTGTCGGTGCTGCTCATGATGGTGTTTCCTTCAGCTATGGGTCTCAGGACTTGAGCCCGAGTTTCTGTTCCAGATCCTTGCTGCCGGTGCCCCCGGCAAAGCCCCTCACCCCAACGCCGCCGTCATGATTCAGGATGGCGCCGGTCGTCGGCACATTGTCGCCCCGGGTGGCGAAAAAGACATAGGCGCCGGTGTATTCTTCCGGGGTCGGCACAACGCCGATGGGCAGCATGTCGCGGACGATTTCGTCAAAGGAGATTGATGCGATGGTCGTCTCTGCCATGTCCAGCACCGCAGGCCCACGCAGATCAGTGTTGATGGCGCCCGGCGCCACGCCATTGACCCGCACATAGGGGCCAAGCTCGAAGGCCAGCTGCCGGATGAGGCCAACCACGGCATGCTTGGTGGCGGTATAGAGCGGCCCGCCACCTGCCGGATAAAAGCCTGCATTGGAGACGGTGAAGATCATGGAGCCACGGCTTTGCACCAGCGCCTTCATGGCGGCCTTGGCGCCCAGCAGATAGCCCTTCACGTTCACCTGAAAGACTTCGTCAAAGGCGCTGTCGATGCGGTCCTCTGGCAGGTCCACCAGCGACATGCCAAAATCCCAGATGCCAGCATTGCCGACGAAACAGTCGAGCTTGCCGTACCGGGTAACCACGGCCGTGACCACCGCCTGATTATCAGCAAGCGAACGCACATCGCCCACATGGGTGATCACAGCGTCGCCAAATTCACTTTTCAGCGCCGCCAGCCTGTCTGCTGAGCGATCCAGCACGCCCACCCGCGCACCCTCGGCCACAAAGCGCGCCACAATCGCACGGCCCAGCCCCGACGCACCGCCGGTGACCAGGGCTACCTGGCCTTCAAGACGCCCCATTTGTACCCTCCCGGCCGCCTCCAGTTATTTTCCGGAAGTCGGCTGCATTTGCACTTACGCAACCCTCATGCTAGCGGACGTGCCTTAGCTATTCATTGATCCGGCGTCCGCTTTGATTTACCGATCGTCCAGAAACCTCGCTGCTTATGCCCGCACACCCGACATCCGCATGGATGGCGTGCGCTTCGACCTTGTGCGTCTGGAGCCCCCTTTCAGCACGGCTGTGGACGTGCCCCATGCCTCCCTGTTCTATTTCGTTATGCAGGGCAGCGCCTGGCTGGAGGCACCAAACCGGCTGGATACCCCCCTCGAGATCACCGAAGGGACCGCCATAACCATGGAGCATGGCCGCCATCACGTTTGGCGGCACCGCCCACAGGTGCGGCCAGACATTCCCTCGACCGATCTCGACCTTGCCCCCTTTGCCGAGGCCCTGGCGCCCGGTGCCACCTATCTTCTGATGGGTCGCATCGCCCAAAAGAATGTCCCTCTGAGCAGTGGTGGCGACGACTTCATCATCATCCCTGCTAATACGGAACCCTACAGCACCATTCTCAGACGTGTCGCGTCATTGCTCTCAGCCGAACTCGCAACGCCACAGATGGACCGCGAAGCGGTGGAGCGCCGGGCGGCGGAAATCATCGTCATCCAACTCGTGCGTTTTGGCCTCGATGTCCTCTCGCCCGAGATGGGGCAACTGCCGTTGCGAGCAGCGCGGGATGAGCGAATTCTGCGGGCCTTGACCGCCTTTTACGAAGATCCTGCCCGCGCGTGGCGGGTGCGTGATCTGGCGGATAAGGCCGGCCTCAGCCGCACCGCCTTTTCCGCCCGCTTCCATGCGCTGATCGGCGAACCACCGCTGCAGTGCATCAATCGTCTGCGCATGCAGCGCGCTGCCGCTTCCCTCCGCATCGGGCGCCGAACCATCGCCGATATCGCCCAGTCGGTTGGCTTTCACTCTGACGCTGCGTTCATCCGCGCCTTCAGGCGCCATTTTGGCACAACGCCCGGCCACTGGCGCCGCGACGCCCCTGAAGCTCCACAAGAGGGAGCGCCAATGCCGCAAAACCAGGGTAGACAGGCAAAAGGGGGGCATTGATACTTGGGAAAAATCAGGGAGCAAACTGATGACTGAAGTCCTGGCGGCGGAAGAGAAGGTGGAAGTCGTCCTTGTCATTGGGCTGCATCTCAAGGAGGGGGTGGAGGCGGAATTCATGGCCCTGCTGCTGCCCCTGCTCGACACCATGCGCCACGAGGAAACCTTCATAAACACCGTGCTGCATCGCGATCCACAAGACCCGACGCGTCTCATGCTCTACGAGACCTGGGCCGACATGACCGACCTTGTTGAAATTCAGGTCAACCGCCCCTATCGCGCCGCTTATGCCGAGCGTCTAGATGACCTTCTTTGTGAGCCCCGCACGGTGGAAATCTGGGAGCGCCTGCGCTCAGACTTCAAATTTCTTTCCGCCTGAGTGCCAGGGCAGAAGCCCTGGCACCGCCACCCTCGTGGCAGGGACTATCATTCCGTGAGAGGATGATTGCTCGATGTCAGGCAAATCGGAAACACCATGCAAGATGGAACATCGGCAGCCCAGCCACTGCCGGGCGCACCACATATGCACGACTACGACATGGTCGCGCTGGTCCTGCAGGGTGGCGGCGCCCTTGGCTCCTATCAGGCTGGCGTCTTTGAGGCTCTGAGTGCGGCAGGCATCCAGCCTTATTGGCTCTCCGGCGTCTCCATCGGCGCCATCAATGCCTCGATCATTGCCGGTAATACGCCCCAAAACCAGGTGGCGCGCCTGCGCGACTTCTGGGAGATGGTTACCAGCCACGGCTATGCCCGCCATCTTGAAAGCAGCGATACCCTCCGCCCACTGCACAATCTGACCAGCGCCTGGCTGACCATGATGCGGGGCATTCCCGGCTTCTTCTCGCCGCGGAAAACCAATCCCTGGCTGGCCCCGCCAGGCGGCCCCGGGGCCACCAGCTTTTATGACACCAACCCATTGGTCAGCCACCTTGGCGGTCTCATCGACTGGGACCTGCTGAACAGCAACAGCCATCGTCTGAGCGTTGGTGCCGTCAATATCGAGACTGGCAACTTCCGGTATTTCGACAGTTCTCTTGAGCGCCTGGGACCGTCCCATGTCATGGCAAGCGGCGCCCTGCCCCCGGCCTTTCCGGCTGTGGCAATAGACGGGGGGCACTATTGGGATGGCGGCATCGTCAGCAACACGCCGCTGCAATATCTGCTGGACCAGCAGCGGATCCAGGACACGCTGGTGTTCCAGGTTGACCTGTTCAATGCCAAGGGCGCCCTGCCCAGGACCATGGGCGAGGTGAACGCGCGCAACAAGGACATCATGTTCTCGTCGCGCACCCGCAACACCACCGACAAATACCGCCGCATTCACGCCCTGGAAGCCCGCCTGAGGGATGCCCTGGCACGCATCGCCCCCGAGCAGTTGACCGAGGCAGACCGCGCCCTGATGAAGGAGATGCAGGATGTACCGCAGGTCAACATCCTGCATCTCGTCTATCATCAAAAGGCGCATGAGGGCGGCAACAAGGATTACGAATTCTCCCGCCTGACCATGCTGGACCATTGGGCCGCAGGCCTGGAAGACACCCGCCGCACCCTTGCCCATGCCGACTGGTTCCGCAAACCAGGCAACCGCATGGGTATCACCGTGCACGATGTGCACAGGGAAGGCACGGACAGGGCCTAGGGCCCTGCCGCCTGCCGCCTGCCGCCTAAACCGGCCAGACCAGCGGCAGGCGGTCTACGGTGCCGACGATGCCGCTGCGAAAGGTGATCAGCGCGCCCGGCGCCAGGGCGAAATCGGGAATGCGCTTCAGCCATTCTTCCAAAGTAATCCGCACCTCGGTGCGTGCCAGATGCGCCCCGGGGCAAAAATGGATGCCCTTGCCAAAGGCGAGGTGCCCGCCAGCCCGCCGGTTGAAATCGACGTCCATGGGGCAGGACATCGCCCGCTCATCGGTGCCGGCAAGGGCGGTGGAGAGCATCACCACATCACCGGCCTTGAGAAGCATCCCATCACAGACCACATCGGCCCGAACCTCGCGGGCAACATTGACCACGGGAAAGCGGCGCAGCAGCTCTTCCACGGCGGCAGAAATACGCTCGGGCTGGGCCACAAGCTGGCGGCGATGGTCGGGATTGCGCGCGAGGAACAGAAACACAAAGCCCAGAAAATTAACGATCGTATCAAGGCCGCCCAGCAGGGCCTGCATGCACAGACTCAGCATCTCTGGCCTGGAGAGGGGGCGACCGTCCACCTGCCCCCGCACCATCACGCTGAGCAGATCAGTACCATCCCCCGCCAGCCGCGCCTCGATATGGGGCCACAGATAGGCATGGAAATGCCCCTCTGCCTCGGCATAGGTCATTGTGCCATCAGGGTGGACGATCTGGTCTGACCAGAGCTTGAGCTTGGGGGCGTCCTCAAGGGGCAGATCCACAATGCCAAGGAAGATACGGATGGGCAGCTGCTCGGCATAGGCCGTGGTGAAATTGCAGGCGCCGTCATGAATGAACGCGTCGATCAGGCCGTTTGCAGTCCGCCGGATCAGGTCCTCGCGGGCGAGGTTGGGCGGCGGCGCCAGACCCGCCTGCAACAGGCTGCGATAGGCGGCGTGATTAGGCGGGTCCAGGGTGGTGGGCAGCATCTGGTGCTGCTCCCCCACCGACTTTGGGATGACGATGATGCGGTTGGAATAGGCGCCGCTGTCGGGAAAGATCCGTGTCATCAACTCACTGCGGGTGACAATCCAGTGCCCTTCATTCCGGGGCGTCCAGACCAGGTCTGGAACCCCCGGCGCCTGCAGCGCCAGAAAGGCCTCGTGGAAGCCGTCAGCCACCCCCGCCGGATCGTAGACATCGAAATCGACGACACGCTCCGCCGGGACATTGGCAGGGCGATCAGCCAGCACAGGTCCACTCATGGCACCTGCCCCTCAGAGGGCTTCGAACAGGGCGCGGAAGTGCCCCTGCCCGGCCAGCCTCTTGGCGAAATCGGCGTCATAGGCTTCCTCAGGCGTTTCCCGCACCATGGTGTCGATGGCATGGGCATCCTCGCCCACCAGAATGCGCCATTTGTCGGCACGGACGCCGTCGAGGATGATGGTTGCTGCCTGCTCGGCACTGGTGGGCGCCGTGTTCTCAAAGGCCTTGATGCGGGCGTCGAGCAACTGGCGCACCTCCGCGTCAGACAGGCCCGCCACGGCTGCGCCAGATGCGGCAAGGGCATCACGCGCGGCGGCAATATCCGAGGCATCCATGGACGCAACATCCTTCTGCCCCAGAATCTTTGCCGAATTCTCCACAATGCGCGTGCCGATGTGGCCCGGCATCACCACCGAGGCGCGCACATGGGGCGCGTTCACCCGCAGGTCGGCAATCAGCGCCTCGGTGAAACCCTTCACGGCAAACTTGGCTGCAACATAGGCCGTGTGCGGTGTTTCAGGGCCGATGCTGCCCCAGAATCCGTTGACGGAGCTGACGTTTACCACATGGCCTTCCTCGGCCTTGACCAGCAGGGGCACGAAGGCGCGGCAGCCCAGGTACACGCCCTGCCAGCAAACCGAAAAGGTGCGCTCCCATTCCGCCCGGTCGCCAGCCACAAAGCTGCCGCCGCCGCCGATGCCCGCATTGTTGAAGAGCAGATCAACATGGTCCTGCTGGTGCTGCGCCAGCACTTCATCGCGGAAGCGCATCATGTCAGCTTCGTTGCTGACATCGCACAAATGGGTCGTCACCCGCGACCGATTGCCCGCATTGGCGAGGGTCACTGTCTCGGCCATGGCCTCGGCCGACATGTCGCACAGGGCCACATGGGCGCCTTCGGCCACCAGCTGGCGGACAATCTCACGGCCCATGCCTGAACCGCCACCCGTTACAACGGCAAGCTTTCCCTTGAAGTCCTTCATGGCACCCTCCCTTTTGTTCTTGTTGTTATGTCACCGGCCAGCGCAGCGGCAGTGCATTGACCACCCCCACCAGACCACCCCGGAAGTGCAGGTCTGATTCCGCATCAACGCTGAAATCGGGAATGCGTTTCAGCCATTCCTCAATGGTGATGCGGATCTCGGTCCGGGCCAGATTGGCGCCCGGGCAGAAGTGCGGCCCCTTGCCAAAGGTCACGTGCTCGCCAGGCCCCCGGCTGAAATCCACCTTCAGCGCCTCAGTGTTCTGACGTTCGTCGGTGCCGGCAAGGGGGGTGGGTATGGCCACCATGTCGCCCCGCTTCAGCAGCACACCATCATAATGAATATCGTCCCGCACCTCGCGGGCAAGGCTGACCACCGGGAACCGCCGCAGCAATTCATCAACCGCAGGCCCCACCAGCGAGGGGTCAGCCACCAGCTGGCGGCGATGTTCCGGGTTGCGCGCCAGAAACAGCATGGCAAAGCCAAGGAAGTTCACCACCGTATCAAGGCCACCCAGCAGCATCTGCATGCACAGGCTCTGCATCTCAGCCCGTGTCAGCGGCCGGCCGTCCACCATGCCGTTGATCAGCAGGCTCAGCATATCGTCGCCAGCGCCACCCAGACGGGCATCTATATGCGGGTCGAGATAGGCATAGATATGCGCCTTGGCCTCGTCATAGCTCATGCTGCCGTCGGGGTGGACGATCTGCTCTGTCCAGTGCTTCAGCAAGGGCACGTCGGCATCAGGCAGGTCCACCAGCGACATGAAGATGCGCACCGGCAGCACATCCGCATAGTCACTGATAAAGTTACACTTTCCCCGCGCAACCACACCATCCACCAGCGCGGCTGCCAGAGCCCGGATGCGCCCCTCCATGCCGCTGACACGTGGTGGCGCCAGGCAGCGGTTCATCAGCATGCGATAGGGCACATTGGCGGGTGGGTCGAGGATGACCGGCAGCATCTGATGCTGCTCCCCCACCGATTTCGGCACCAGATAGACCCGTGCCGAGAACCGCTGGTGATCGGAAAACACTTCGGCAATCTGCGCACCGCGCGTCGCCATCCAGTGGCCGCCGTTGCGTGGTGTCCAGATCAGATCGGGGACGCCTGGCGCATGCAGGGCAAGCCAGGCTTCGTGAAAGCCCTTCTCTATGCCGGGCGGATTGTAGAGGTCGAAATCATGGACGCGGTCAGCCGGCACATGGTCCGGACGGTCGGCAAGACTTTCGGCACTCATGGCAGGCTCACTCCCCCTTGCTTCAGCTTTTGCCCCTGGCCTCGATCACATCCTTGACGCTCTCGGGCAAAGAGGTGCGCGCGTCAAGAACGCTACGCGTATCAGCGCCCAGCGACCGGCTTGGCTCCAGCGGCCGCAGGGGCACGCCGTCGTAACGCAGGGGCGACTGCTGCACCACGATGCGGCCATAGTCGGGATGGTCGATCCACTCCAGCGCACCGCGTGCATGCATGTTGGGATCCTCCATCACCTCGTCGAGGCCGCGCACCGGCGCGCAGGGCACATGGGCCGCCATCAGACGCTCGAAGGCCGCAGCACTGGTCAGGGTCGCGGTCCATTCGGCCACCGCCCCGTCGATCTCGTCCATGCTGGCCACACGCAGCTTCAGCGAGGCAAAGCGCGGGTCGGCCGCCAGATCTGGGCGGCCCATCACGTCGGTCAGGGCCTTCCAGTGAATATCCCCAACACAGATCAGGGCGATGTACCCGTCCGATGTCGGATAAACGTTATACGGACATTCGGCGAGGCCACCGTGCCGGTTGCCGGTGCGGGTCAATTCCGCCTTGCCCTCGGTGAACCAGTGCATGCCAAGGTTGGAACTGAGGGAGGCATAGATCGCGTCCTGCATGGAGACTTCCAGCCGGCGGGCAACGCCCGTGCGCTCCCGGTCATAGAGTGCCGTGGCGATGGCGCCATAGAGATGGA
Organism: Acetobacteraceae bacterium; assembly: GCA_947379865.1. Lineage (GTDB taxonomy): Bacteria > Pseudomonadota > Alphaproteobacteria > Zavarziniales > Zavarziniaceae > CANCOY01. Next base: position 20,604 of record CANCOY010000041.1, on the reverse strand, counting down.
TCCCGGCAAAGAAATCGGCGATTGCCGGCCCCGCCTTTACCGGCGGCCGATCTGGATAGCCGGTCACCGTGATGGCCCCCGACATGGCCTGGATGGTCAGGTCCATGGCGGGATAATTGGCATAGGGGCCAGAGCGGCCATAGCCAGAGCTGGAGGCATAGATCAGGCGTGGGTTCAGGCCCTGCAGCACCGTGTCGCCAAGGCCCAGGCGCTCCATGGCGCCGGGGGCGAAATTCTCCACCAGCACATCGGCGCCCGCCACCAGCGCGCGCAGGGCCGCCTTTCCCTCTTCACTCTTGAGGTCGAGCATGATCGACTGCTTGCAGCCGTTGAGCATGGCAAAGGGCAGGCCCGCCCCGCCCACGGCACCACGCCGGCGCAGGGGCTCCCCCCCCGGCGGTTCGATCTTGATAACCGTCGCCCCGGCCAGCGCCATGAGATAGGTCGCATAGGGTCCGTTGTAGATCTGGGTCAGATCAAGAACGACGAGGCCTTCCATGGGATAGGTCATGCGTTTCCACTTTGAACAGTCGTTGGCTAGACGATACTGCCAGCAATGCCCCTGCGGTCATACGGATCATGTATTGCTGCCAGAGCGAAATCCTATTTCGCACCGGCCCCGCATCTCCGTACGGTCAGGCAAATACGGTTGGCCCATAAGGGTCGGCGCTTCTGGGAGAGCAGGCATGGCTGACGGCGGGACACATCATCCATTCCTCACGGGTGAAACCCGGCGGCTGTTCATTGATGGCGCCTTGGTGGATGCCCGGTCGGGGGAGACTTTTTCGTGCGTGAATCCCTCCACCGGCGCCGAGGTTGCGCGGGTTTCCCGGGGTGGAGCCGCCGATATCGACGATGCGGTGGCCGCCGCGCGGCGCGCGTTTGACGGTGAATGGAGCCGCTGGAAACCCTTTGACCGACAATCCCTGCTGCTGTCCGTAGCGGCGGCGGTTGATGCCCGCTTTGATGAACTGGCGCGGCTGGAAACCATCGACATGGGGGCGCCGCTGGCCCGCACCTCCACCTTCCGGCGCTGGATCCAGCAGACACTGCGCTTCTACGCAGCCCAGGCCGTCTCCATCCGCGGCGATGTCTTCAGCAATTCCGTGCCCGGCGATTTCATGAGCCATTCACACAAGTCAGCGCTCGGCGTGGTGGGGGCCATCATTCCCTGGAACGGCCCGCTGATCACCCAGTTGTGGAGCATCGGGCCAACGCTTGCGACGGGCTGCACCCTGGTGCTGAAACCAGCTGAAGAGGCGCCCCTGTCGAGCCTGCTGATGGCTGAAATCCTCGCCTCGGCGGGTGTCCCCAGGGGCGTGATCAATGTGGTACCCGGCCCCGGCCCCACCGCCGGTGCCGCCCTGGCCAGCCATCCGGATGTGGACAAGATCACCTTCACCGGCTCAACCCTGACGGGCCAGAAGATCATCGAGGCCTCGGCCCGCAATATCAAACGGGTGCAGGTGGAACTGGGGGGCAAGTCCCCCAACATCGTCTTTGCCGATGCCGATCTGGCCGCCGCCGCACGTGGTGCCGCCATGGGCTGTTTCAACAATACCGGGCAGGTCTGCTATGCCGGCACCCGCCTGTTCGTCCAGCGTGAGATCTACGACGACTTTGTCGACCAGGTGGCCAAAGTCGGCGCCGGCTTCAAGGTTGGCGACAGCCTTGATCCCGCAACCCAGCTTGGCCCCCTCACCTCGCAGGCCCAGTTGGACAAGGTGACCAGCTATTTCGACATTGCCCTGGCTGACGGGGCCGAGATCGTTTCCGGTGGCACCCGCCTGGGTGGCGCGCTTTCCGGCGGCTTCTTTGTGGAACCTACCGTGTTGAAGCATGTGCACAATGACATGCGGGTGGCACGGGAGGAGATCTTTGGTCCAGTGCTTGCCGCCATCCCCTTTGATACTGAGGCAGAGGCGCTGGCGCTGGCCAATGACACCACTTATGGCCTGGGCGGCGCCGTGTGGACGCGCGACATCGGCCGGGCGCACCGGGTCACCCGGGGCTTGCGCTGCGGCATGGCCTGGATCAACTGCTATGGGGTCACCGATCCCAGCGTTACCTTTACCGGCGCGCGGATGAGTGGCTACGGGGTCAAGGGCGGGCCCTTTCATGTGGATGAATACCTCCATGCCAAGACGGTCTGGACCCATATTGGCGATGCCTGAGGCCGGCCGGATGCCGAACCTCCAACAGGGATGATGTAACCATGGCCAACGCCACTGCACCGGGCACCGATCAGAACAGGCTTCGCGACGTGATCGTCGTGGGTGCCGGCTTTGCCGGGCTTTATCTGCTGCACCGCCTGCGGGGGGCAGGCTTTGACACGCAGGTGATCGAGGCGGGCTCCGACGTGGGTGGCACCTGGTACTGGAATCGCTATCCCGGCGCCCGCTGCGATGTGGAGAGCCTGGAATACTCCTATTCCTTCTCCGAGGACCTCCAGCAGGAATGGTCCTGGCGGGAACGCTTTGCCACCCAGCCAGAGATTCTTGCCTATCTGCAGCATGTGGCAGAGCGGTTTGATCTGCGCCGTGGCATCCGCTTCAACACCCGCGTCACCAGCGCCGTGTTCGACGAGGCCTCTGCCATCTGGACGGTGACGACCGAGGCCGGTGACAGCCTGAAGGCCCGCTTCTGCATCATGGCAACCGGCAGCATCTCTGCCCCCCGCCTGCCTGACATTCCGGGAATTGGCGACTTCCGGGGCGAGATGCACCACACCTCCCGCTGGCCCAAGGAGGGTGTCGACTTCACAGGCAAGCGGGTGGCCGTCATCGGCACCGGCTCTTCCGGCATTCAGGCCATTCCCTGCATTGCCGAGGCGGCAAGCCAGTTGACGGTGTTCCAGCGCACCCCCGCCTTCAGCGTGCCCGCCCGCAATGCACCGCTAGCCGCAGATCTGGTGGCCCAGTGGAAGGCCGACTACCCGGCAAAGCGGGCGGCGGCGCGCAACACCCGTTCAGGCGTGCTGCACGAATATTCCTCGACACCCGCCATCGGCACCCCCGCGCCTGTGCGGACAGCGGAGTTCGAGCGCCGCTGGGTGAAAGGCGGCACCAATTTCCTTTATGCCTACAACGATCTTGGCAAGAACGAGGAAGCCAATGCCGTGGCCGCCGATTTCGTGCGTGCCAAGATCGCCGAAACCGTGACGGACCCGAGGACGGCCCGCAGCCTGATGCCCACCGACTATCCCATCGGGGCCAAGCGCATCTGTGTCGATTCCAACTATTTCGCCACCTACAACCGCCCCAATGTCAGCCTGGTGGACCTGCGCGAGACGCCCATCACGCGCATCACCGGCAATGCCATCGAGACCGCCAGCGGCCGCCATGAGATCGACATGATGGTTCTCGCCACTGGCTTTGACGCCATGACCGGCGCCCTGCTGGCCATCGACATCCGCACCAGCGGCGGCACCACCCTGAAGGACCTGTGGCAGGGCGGCCCGCGCACCTATCTGGGCCTGATGACGGCCGGCATTCCCAACCTGTTCCTGGTCACCGGCCCGGGCAGCCCCTCGGTGCTGAGCAACATGGTCGTCTCCATCGAGCATGACGTGGCCTGGATCACAGCCTGCCTGACAGAACTGCAGGCCCGTGGCGCCCAGACCATGCAGGCCGACCCCGACGCGCAGGACAGCTGGGTGGCCCATGTCAACGAGCTTGCGTCGGGCACCCTCTATCCGCGCGCCAGTTCCTGGTATGTGGGTGCCAATGTGCCCGGCAAGCCACGCGTCTTCATGCCCTATATCGGTGGCGTCGATGCCTATCAGCGCACCTGCCGCGAGATTGTGGATGCCGGTTATCGCGGCTTCCTGATTGATGCCGCCCGCAGCCCAGCTGCCAACGCAAGAGCCGTTTCATGACCACAGATCCCCGCCATGCCCTTGTGCATCCAGACCTGGTTTCCGTTCTTGCCCTGATGCCTGATCTGGGCGGCATCAACGAGGCACGCCTGCCGGAACTGCGCGAGCAGCTCAAGGGCCCCGCCCCGGTTACAGGCCCGGACGGGGACGTGAGCGTGCGGGAGATCAGCCTGCCCCGTCCTGACGGCGGGCAGGTACGGGCCTTTCTTTATGAACCCGCCGTCCGCTCAGCTGGTCTGCTGCCGGCCCTGCTGAATGTGCATGGGGGCGGCTATGTGCTGGGCACGCCGGGCCGGGAGGATGCCACCATGCGGGCCTTTGTCCGCACCCTTGGCTGTGTTGCCCTTTCGCCGGCCTATCGCCTGGCGCCGGAAGTACCCCATCCAGGTGGCCTCGATGATTGCGCCGCCGCCCTGGCCTGGCTTTGGGCCGAGGCGGACAGCCTTGGCATTGATCGCGCACGCATTGCCCTGCGCGGCGTCAGTGCGGGCGGCGGGCTGGCGCTTGGCCTTGCCCTGAGGACGCGGGACGAGGGTGGACCTGCGCTCTGCCACCTGAGCCTCGTCTATCCCATGATCGACGACCGTACTGAGGGGGCAGAGAGCCTGGGTCAGTTCGTCTGGACCCTGGAGTCCAATCGCTTCGGCTGGGACGCCCTGCTGCGCGGCCATGACCGGGCAAATCCGCCAGCTTTTGCGGTGCCGGCCCGTGCCCAGAGTGTCGCTGGCCTGCCGCCCACCTTCATCGGCGTGGGCAGCATCGACCTCTTTGCGCCCGAAAATCTGGATCTGGCGGGCCGCCTGATCACCGCAGGCGTCCCCGTTGAGCTTCACGTCTATCCCGGCGCCTATCATGGCTTTGTGATGGTCGCCGGCAGCGGCCCGGCCGAGACGTTCCGGCGGGATGAAACCGCCGCCCTGACCCGCGCTCTGGCGCCAAAGACACGCGCGCTTGGCGCCACAACACAAGGAAGCACACCATGAAGGGCTGGATGGTTGTTGGGCCGAAAGAACCCCTGCAGGAAATCGAAGTACCAACCCCGGTTCCCCAGGGCACCGAGGTGCTGCTTGAGGTAACCCATTGCGGTGTCTGCCATTCCGATCTGCACTTCTGGAAGGGCGAGTACAACATGGGCGGCGGCACGGTGATGAAACTGGCTGACCGAGGGGTGCAACTGCCACGTGCGCCAGGCCATGAGGTTGTCGGGCGCGTGGTGGCCATGGGGCCAGAGGCAAGCGGCGTTGCCCTGGGCGATGTGCGGGTGGTCTTTCCCTGGCTTGGCTGCGGCACCTGCGCCGAATGCCTCAGCGAGAATGACAACATGTGCCTGTCGCCCTCTGCCATCGGGGTGATCCGCCATGGCGGCTTTGGCAGCCATGTGGTGGCGCCCCACGGGCGCTACCTGGCCGACCCGGGCAAGGTGGATCCAGCCCTTGCGGCAACCTATGCCTGTTCCGGCATCACCCTCTATTCAGCCGTGCGCAAGATCATGCCCGTGGCGCCCGACAAGCCGGTGCTGATCGTCGGCGCCGGCGGTCTTGGCCTGATGGGCATCGCCATGCTCAAGGCCTTTGACCATCGCAACATCGTGACCGTGGACATCGACCCGGTGAAGCGCCAGGCCGCCCTGGATGCCGGCGCGACCCAGGTCATCGATGGCGCGGCAGAGGGCCTGAAGGACCGCATCCTTGCGGCCTGTGGCCCGGTGGCGGCAACCCTTGACTGTGTCGCCAATGATGCCACGGCACGGGTCTCGTTCGACGTGCTGGGCAAGGGCGGCAAGCTGGTCATCATTGGCGTGGCGGGGGGCGAAATCACCCTGTCGCTGGCGGCCCTGATCTTCCGCGCACACTCGGTCATGGGCAATCTGACCGGCAATCCCAGGGATCTGCGCGAGGTGCTGGCGCTGGCCAACAGCGGCAAGCTGGCACCAACGCCCGTGAACCTGCGGCCGCACGACCATGCCAATGAGGCCATCCAGGACCTCTATGCCGGCCGTGTTACCGGCCGCCTGGTGCTGGTGCGCTGAGGCCCTGCGTCAGCGACGGACGGTACGCCGTCCGTCGCCATCACCTGGCAGCACCCGGGTGGGCACAGCCCGCAGGATGGGGGTGACGCCCGCCGCCGGGGCGCCACCGCCGCGCTCGCCCGATGTTTCCTTGACGGCCTCGATCACCAGATCGTGGACAGCACGGCGTGCCGGGGTCATTTCCAGTCCGGGCTGATGGGTGATGGCAAGCAGCCCGCGCATTTCCGGGTTGATGATGCGCTGGGCCTTCAACTGGCCACGCTCGACCTCGTCCCGGACGGAGGACAGAGGCAGAAGGCCGCTCGCCTCCCCCGCCGATACGATCGCCTTGATGGCAGAGATGGACTCCGTCTCCACCGGCGCACGGAACACGCGGCCCGCGCGCTGGGCCACGTCGTCCAGCGCCTTGCGCCATGTGGTCGACTGGCAGGAGACCACCAAAGACCGCTCGAACAGGCGGTCAAAACCGATGGTGTCGGCAGCGTCGGTCATGTCGGGGCGGCTGACCAGGCAGAATTCCTCTACCTGCAGGGGCGTGCTCACCACATTGGCGTCGCTGGGCAGGTTGAAGAGAATGGCGAAATCGATCCGCCCGGCCTGCAGCCACTCATAGAGAATGGCCGTGCTGGCCTCGGCGATATAGAGGGTGACATCCGGCAACTGGTCGCGCACCCGGCGATAGAGCTCCGCCGCCAGTTGGCGGGAACTGGTGGAGGGCATGCCCACCGACACCGTTCCCGCAGGGCGCCGGTTCATGTCCTTGATGCTGCCGACCATGTCCTGGTAGTGCCGCAGCAAGACGGTTGCCCGCTCGTACAGCGCGCGACCCTCGGCGGTCAGCTCGATGCCACGGTTGGTCCGCTCCATCAACTTGACGCCCAGTTCAACCTCCAGATTGGTGACGTGCACGCTGAGGGTTGGCTGTGCCACATTCAGGCGGTCGGCGGCCCGCATCAGGCTGCCGCATTCGGCAATGCCGACGAAATAGCGGAGATGCCGGATATCCATGCGGCCTGTCCTCCCATTGTTCTGCTGGGGCCGATATTCTTGTTGGGGCCAGCCGCAAGGGACTGGCCCGGATGCCCTTTGGGCCTGGCCCATCACACCACGGCCCGCGCGGTGATGCGAGCCCCTGTCCCAACCCCTGCAAAAAGGAGCTGCCATGACAGCCCGCGACCTCGCCGAACAGTTCATCGCGGCCTACAACCGGCCCGGATCAGATGTCTATGCCCTGTTCTCGCCAGCAGTTGACTGGATCGAGCGCCCGGGCGGCCGGCGGGGTGGCTGGCCAGCCCTTGAGGCGGCGCTGCAGGCGGTGCGCGACGAGATGACAGACCTGCACCTTGACGTCCGCAGCATCACTGCCGGCGGCGATGATGCCGTCATCGAATGCGGCTGGAGCGCCGTGCGCCGAGCCGATGGCGTGCGTATTACGGCCGATGTGCTCTGGGTCCTCTCCTTCCGCGATGGCCTGATCGTGAAGGAGCACGACTACGCCATCTTCCACTGACCGCAGGCTTCAGGGCGTGCTGCCGCCGTTGGCGACGATCAGCTGGCCGGTGATCCAGCGGGAGTCAGGGCTGGCAAGGAAGGCCACCACATCAGCGATGTCGTCAGGCTGGCCCAAGCGGCCAAGGCTGATCTGCTGGCGGCTGGCCTCCTTGCGCTCGGCCGGCATCATTGCGGTCATGTCGGTCTCCACGACGCCCGGCAGAACCACATTCACCGTCACGCCCCGTGGCCCCAGTTCCTTTGAAAGGGAGCGGGTGAACTGCTCCACCGCCGCCTTGGAGCCGGCATAGACCGAGGAATTGACTGCCCAGCCCCGGGTGAGGCCAGAGGAGAAATTGATGATCCGCCCCTCTGGCGCGATGACCGCCGCCGCCTCCCTGAGGGAAAAGAACACGCCCTTGGTTACGGCAAAGACCGCGTCATAGGCCGCCTCATCGGTGACCGCAAAGGTGCCCAATACCCCCACGCCGGCATTGTTCACCACAATGTCGAGGCGACCCAAGGTATCGATCACGGCGCGGAATACCGGGGGGATGGTGGCGATGCGGGCAAGGTCGCAGTGCAGGCTGAGGGCGCGCACCCCAAGCGCCTGCAACTCGCCAACCACAGCCTCTGCAGCGGTCGCATTGGCGACATAAGTGATCGCCACGTCCGCACCGTCGCGCGCCAGGCGCAGGGCACAGGCCCGGCCAATGCCGCGTGAACCACCGGTAACAAGGGCAACCTTGCCCGCAAGCCGTCCTGACATGGTGTTCTCCCCTGCGTCCGTCTTCCTGTGGGACGGTATGCAGAAATCATGAAATTGCCTTAATCAGGCCGCAGGCGGGCCGCAATCACCGGCGATCCTCTCTTCGTCGGCCGCAGCGATGGCGCCCTCCCCGCGTTACCCCCCGCGCACAGCTGTCGCGCGGCCGACCCTTGGTTCCGGTTGCGAAACCACCGGGCCATTGCCGGGCGTCCACTGCCGTCGCCATACTCATCCCATGACGATGACGGCCGAAAAAAAGAACGTGCTGGTCCTGTCCCTGGCTCAGGCGCTGTACGGCACATGCTTCACCATTCTTGTGACGCTGAACACCCTCGTAGGCCACGATCTGGCCCCTTCGGCGGGGCTGGCAACCCTGCCCATGACAGCGATGATCATCGGCACCGCCCTGTCCACGGTACCCGCCTCCCTCCTGATGCAACGCCTTGGCCGGCGTCCCGGCTTCATGGGCGGCGCCGTCATGGCAATCGCAGGGGCCACGCTGCAATCCCTGGCTGTCTGGCGGTCCGACTTCACCCTGTTCGTTGCGGGTGCCCTTGTTTACGGGGCCTTCAATGCCACCGCCCAGTACTATCGGTTCGCGGCCGCTGACGCCGCGTCGCCGGCTTTCCGCCCGCGCGCCATTGGGCTGGTGATCGCGGGTGGTGCCGTTGCCGCCATTGTTGGACCAGCTCTTGTGGTCGTCACCCGCGACCTGATGCTGCCAATAAATTTTCTTGGCGCTTATCTGGCAGTGGTGCTCATCGGGCTGCTGAACCTGTTTGTCACCTCCCTGGTGAACATACCGCCGCCACACCGTGCCACTGATGCCGGCAGCGCGGCGCGGCCTTTGTTGGCAATCCTCAGGCAACCAGCGTTCATTATTGCCGTGATGGCGGGGATCATCGCCCAGGGCACCATGACCTTTGTGATGACCGCCACACCGCTGGCCATGGTGGGCTGTGCCCTGTCCATCAATGCGGCGGCGCTGGTCATCCAGTGGCACGCGCTGGCCATGTACCTTCCCGCACTGATCACCGGCAACCTCATTACCCGCTTTGGAATTTTCCCGGTGATGCTGTCGGGTTTTGCCATTCTGGTGGGCTGCGCCCTGGCGGCGATGTCGGGAACAGGGCTGTTTTCCTTCTGGCTGGCTCTGGTCCTGCTTGGTCTGGGCTGGAGCCTTTCCTTTGTCGGCGCCACCGCCCTGCTTGCCGAAACCTATGCCCCGTCCGAGCGTGGCAAGGCCCAGGGCCTTAACGATTTCGTGGTTTATGTCGTGGTGGCAGGCGCGTCTTTTGGCGCGGGTCAGGTTCTGGCGCAGGCCGGCTGGTGGACCCTCAACTGGCTGCCCCTGCCGTTCATTACGGCAACGGCGGCGGCTGTCATATGGCTGGCCGTCCACCGGCGACAGGCCCTGGGGCGCCAGTTTCAGCAGTAAAAGCGTTACGATGTTGCGTCGGGAGGGACTCTCTGGCATGGTCCCGCCGCTTTTGGCCGGGCAAGGGGGGGCTCGGAATCGCGCATCAGCGCGCTTTCTGCGGTCAATCCGCCCCGAAAATGATAAGTCGCTCCGAAAGGACACCCAATGACTTCGGGACTTTGGTACGTCATCGCATGCGGTGCGCTGGCGCTTCTTTATGGCGTCTATGCCAGCCGTTCAGTGCTTTCCGCCAGCCCGGGCAATGCCCGGATGCAGGAAATCGCGCAGGCCGTGCAGATCGGCGCCAGCGCCTATCTCAACCGCCAGTATCGCACCATTGCCATGGTTGGCGTTGTGGTATTCGCGCTTCTCACCTGGCTGCTTGGCCGCTATGTGGGCATCGGCTTCCTGATCGGCGCCGTCTGCTCCGGTCTGGCTGGCTATGTCGGCATGAACATCTCGGTTCGCGCCAATGTTCGCACCGCTGAAGGTGCGCGCCAGGGCATGGCCCATGCGCTGGGCATCGCCTTCAAGGCAGGCGCCGTAACCGGCATGCTGGTGGTCGGTCTCGCCCTGCTCGCGGTCGCCGTCTATTACGGTATCCTCCTCGACCTTGGTGTCGCGGAGCGTACCCTGATCGACAGCCTCGTCGGTCTTGGCTTTGGCGCCTCGCTGATCTCCATCTTCGCCCGTCTGGGCGGTGGTATCTTCACCAAGGGTGCCGACGTCGGCGCCGATCTCGTCGGCAAGGTCGAGGCTGGCATCCCCGAGGATGACCCGCGCAACCCGGCCGTGATTGCCGACAACGTGGGCGACAATGTGGGCGACTGCGCCGGCATGGCCGCCGACCTGTTCGAGACCTATGCCGTGACCCTGGTCGCGACCATGGTTCTCGCCTCCATCTACTTTGCGGGTGGCGACGGTACCCTGCGCACGGCAGCCATGATGCTGCCGCTGGCGATTGGCGCCGTCTGCATCATCACGTCGGTGATCGGCACCTTCTTCGTCCGTCTGGGCAAGAGCCAGAACATCATGGGCGCGCTCTACAAGGGCGTGATCGTGACGGGCGTGCTCTCGGCGGCGGCCCTTTGGCCCGTCATCGAGCATGTGCTGCCCGGTGGCATGGCTGGTGAGCTGGTGGTTCAGGGCAAGACCTTCACCGGTCGCTACCTGTTCTATTGTGGCCTGATTGGCCTGGCCGTGACCGGTCTGCTGATCTGGGTGACCGAGTACTACACCTCGACCGAATACCGCCCGGTGCGCAGCGTCGCCCAGGCGTCCACCACGGGCCATGGCACGAACGTGATCCAGGGTCTGGCCGTCTCCATGGAGGCGACTGCGGTCCCGGCGCTGATCATCTGCGTCGGCATCGTGAGCACCTTCATGCTGGCGGGCCTGTTCGGCATCGCCATTGCGGTCACCACCATGCTGGCGCTGGCCGGCATGATCGTGGCACTCGACGCCTACGGCCCCGTCACCGACAACGCCGGTGGCATTGCCGAGATGGCCAACATGGAGCCGGAGGTTCGCAAGACCACCGACGCCCTGGACGCCGTCGGCAACACCACCAAGGCCGTCACCAAGGGCTATGCCATTGGTTCGGCCGGCCTCGCAGCCCTGGTGCTGTTCGCGGCCTATACCGAGGATCTGAAGTTCTTCTCAGCTCTGATCCCCGACTTCGGCAAGGTGACCTTCGATCTGTCGAACCCCTATGTCGTGGTTGGCCTCTTCATCGGCGGCATGCTGCCGTATCTCTTCGGTGCCATGGGCATGACGGCCGTTGGCCGCGCTGCCGGTTCGGTGGTCGTCGAGGTGCGTCGCCAGTTCCGCGAGATCAAGGGGATCATGGAAGGCACGGCGAAGCCTGATTACAGCCGCGCCGTTGACCTGCTCACCAAGGCCGCGATCCGGGAAATGATCATCCCCTCGCTGCTGCCGGTGCTGGCCCCGGTCGTGCTCTACTTCGCCATCAATGCCGTTGCTGGCCAGGTGGCGGCGCTCTCGGCCCTCGGCGCCATGCTGATGGGCGTGATCGTGACCGGCCTGTTCCTTGCCATCTCCATGACGGCAGGCGGCGGTGCCTGGGACAATGCCAAGAAGTACATCGAGGAAGGCCACCACGGCGGCAAGGGCTCTGAAGCCCACAAGGCCGCGGTGACAGGCGATACCGTTGGTGACCCGTACAAGGACACCGCCGGCCCCGCCATCAACCCGATGATCAAGATCACCAACATCGTGGCCCTGCTGCTTCTGGCAGTGCTGGCACACGGCGTCTGATCAAGGCTTCGAACAAGAAACCCCCGCCGGCGACGGCGGGGGTTTTTTGTTGGGTCAAATGATTTCAGGCGGCCAGGAACGCCGCCGGGCAGACCGTATTACGGCCGCCCGCCGCCCCGGCCACCGCTGGTGTTGGTCGGCAGTTCGCTGCCCTTGGAATTGAAGCGGCCAAGGTTGCTGAACATCTGGCCAAGCACGGTCAGTTCGCGGCCGCGGGTTGGCGTCTCGCGCGCAACCACATCAACCCGCCTGCCATCCTTCATGTCGTACTGGTCCACCTTGGCGACGATCCCCTTGGGATCAAAATCCACGGCAACTACGCTCTGTTCCAGCACACGGGGCTGATAGAAGGCGACCGTCTCGGTCCGGCGACTGATATAGAGCCAGGTGGCGTCATGAAAGGGGTCGGTCGATGTTGGGGTGCCCAACATCCGCCTCACGGACTCACGATTGTCCACGCCCGGCTTGATCTGCTTGAGGGCTACGGCATTGGGGACAAAGCCGCGGACATCAACTGTCGGCGCGCAGCCCGCAAGGCCAACAATTGCCACCACGGCCAGAAGGGCCGACCGGCGAGCGCACATGTTCAATTTCATCTGTCGTGTCCTGGGCGCCATGGGTGCGCTCCAATCCCGAGGCACCAAGGGCCTCTGCTGATCACGGCGATTGACCTGCCGCCGAAACCGCCTAAGTACAGTGCCGGACCTTCTCATTCCGCCCCGCCGCCCGTCAAGTAGTTGGCGTATGGGGACCGGAGACCCCCTGATGCTTGCCCGTTTGTTTGGCCGTTCCCGCCATGAGGAAACCGCCTCCCGCCTTTACAGCGCCATTGTTGCCCGCGCCAGGGCACCGGTTTTCTACGCGCGGCTTGGCGTTCCCGATTCGCTTGACGGCCGCTTCGACATGATCACCCTCCACGGCTTTCTTGTGTTCCATCGTCTCAAGGCGACACAGGGCACCGGAAAGCTGGCTCAGGCCCTCTTCGATTTCATGTTTGCCGACATGGATCGCTCGCTGCGCGAGATGGGCGTGGGGGATCTGAGCGTGGGCAAACGCGTCAAGGCGATGGTCGCCGCCTTCTATGGCCGCGTCTCAGCCTATCAGGAGGGGCTGGAGGGCGAGCCTGAGGCCCTTTGCGAGGCGCTCGCCCGCAACCTCTATCGCGGCGACCCGCCGCCTTCGGCAGACCTGGCGCTGCTGGCAGCCTATGTGGGCGCCTGCGTCACGACGCTTGCCGCGTGTGAGACCGCCGACCTGACGGAAAAGGGCACCCTTGTCTTTGCCGCTCTGCCTCCAGACCTGACATGACGCAGCCGTTAGAGGCACACCCATGACCCAAGCCCTGCCCACACCCGAGTTCAGCCGGCCTGTTGTGATCGACCGTCTGCCCGACTCCGGCCAGCACGAGCGGCTGACGGCCAGCGCGGATGAATGTGCCGCCCTTGCCCAGCGTTTTGACATTGTCGACATACGCTGGCTCAAGGCGCATGCCGTGCTGACCCGCACCGACCGCAGCCGCGGCGTCGCCCTTGAGGTGACGTTCGAGGCCGAGGTGGTGCAATCCTGCATCGTGACCCTGGAACCCGTCGTCCAGCAGGTCGCTGAGCGGTTTTCGATACGCTTTCTCCCCGCAGACCGGGTGGCAGCCTGGGAAGAAGCCCATGTCCGCATGGGCGAAGAAGGCGAACTGGTTGATCCCGAGGCGCCCGATCCGCCCGAGCTTCTGGTTGGCAACACCCTCGACATCGGCGAGGCCATTGCAGAGCATCTGGCGCTGGCGCTGGAGCCCTATCCCCGGGCCGCCGGCGCGGAATTCCAGATTCCCGCCGAACCAGAGCCCGAGGAAGCCGAAAAACGACCCAATCCCTTTGCCATTCTGCAGACCAGGCGAGACAAGGCTTGAGTCCTGCCACCTTTTGAGTATGTTCTCGCAAATCCTGCGTGGGCCCGACCCGCGCGGCGCTTAGAAAGAGTCTCAGTCATGGCCGTTCCCAAAAAGCGCACCTCCAGCTCGCGTCGTAACATGCGTCGCAGCCATCATGCCCTGAAGCCGGTTTCCGTTGCCGACTGCCCGAATTGCGGCGAGCTGAAGCGCCCTCACCACGTCTGCACGGCGTGTGGCCATTACGATGGCCGTGAAGTCGTGGCGCAAAGCCCGGCCGCCTGACACGCACGTCGGGTCCGTCCCTGGGGCAAGCCCCTTTGAGTAAATCCTGCATGATAGCGCTTGACGCCATGGGGGGAGACAAAGCCCCTGACGTGGTCGTTGAGGGCTTGGCGATGGCGCGTGTGCGGCATCCGGAAGCACGCTTTGTGCTTTTCGGTGATCGTGCGCGCCTTGAACCCCTGCTGGCCGCGCATCCCGCGCTGGCAGGTGTCGCCACCATCCACCATACCGACCTGGCCGTATCTGCCGACGAAAAGCCTGGACAGGCTCTTCGCCGTGGCAAGGGCACAAGCATGTGGCTGGCGATCGAGTCCGTGCGTGATGGCACGGCGCAGGCAGCCGTCTCGGCCGGCAATACCGGCGCGCTGATGGCCATCTCAAAATTCCTGCTGCGCACCTCCCCCGGCATTGACCGGCCGGCCATTGCCTCGTTCTTCCCCACCATGCGTGGGGAATCCGTGATGCTCGACCTTGGGGCCAATGTTGATTGCAACGCGCGCAATCTGGTCCAGTTCGCAGTGATGGGGGCGGCGTTTGCGCGCACCTGCCTCGGCCTGCTGAAACCCACAGTGGCGCTGCTGAACATCGGCACCGAGGAGGTCAAGGGCAACGAGGCGATCAAGGGTGCCCACGCCCTCTTGAAGGAAGCTGACGGACCGTTTGAATTCATCGGCTATATCGAGGGCAATGGCATTGGCGCAGGCGAGGCTGACGTGATCGTCGCCGATGGTTTCGCCGGCAATATCGCCCTCAAGACCGCCGAGGGCACGGCCCGCCAGATCGCCTCCTATCTGGCAGGTGCATTTCGTCGATCCCTGATCACCAAGATCGCCTATCTTCTGGCGCGCCCTGCCCTTATGTCCCTCAGGGACCGGTTGGATCCGCAGCGCTATAACGGTGGCGTTTTCCTTGGCCTGGGTGGTCTGGTGGTGAAAAGTCATGGCGGCACAAATGCCACGGGCTTTGCCGCCGCCATAACACTTGCCGTGAATCTTGCGGCGGGTGATCTCGTCAATCGCATCTCTGCCGACCTCGAGGGGCTGGGAGATGTGCCGGAAGTTCAGGCATCCCCGACGTGACCCGTTCGCTTACCCGTTTCCGCTCAGTCATCGCCGGTGTCGGCGGTTACCTGCCCGACCGCGTGCTGACCAACGCCGAGCTGGCCCAACAGGTCGATACCTCGGACGAATGGATTGTCGAGCGTTCCGGCATCAGGCAGCGTCACATTGCCGCCGTTGGCGAACTGACCTCCGATCTGGCCTTCCACGCGGCCAGCCGCGCCATGGCCCAGGCCGGGCTTGGCCCCGATGATATCGATCTGATCGTTCTGGGTACCGCCACGCCCGACCAGACCTTCCCGGCAACCGCGGCCAAGGTTCAGGCGCGACTGGGCATTACGCGGGGCGCCGCATTCGACATCCAGGCCGTCTGCTCGGGCTTCGTCTACGCCTTGGCCGTGGCCGACAATTTCATCAAGGCCGGTCAGTCCAAGGGCGCCCTTGTCATCGGGGCTGAAACATTTTCCCGGATTCTCGACTGGACGGACCGCACGACCTGCGTTCTTTTCGGCGATGGTGCCGGCGCCATGGTGCTGCGGGCCGAACCCGAAGCAGAGGGCGACGCCGGCGCGACCCAGCGCGGCGTCCTTTCAACCCATCTGCATGCAGATGGCCGCCATCAGGATCTGCTCTATGTCGATGGTGGCCCGTCGTCGACCCAGACGGTCGGCCATGTCCGCATGGTTGGCAAGGAGGTCTTCCGTCACGCCGTGGTCAATCTTGCCGCCGTCGTCCGCGAGGCCCTGGATGCCAACGGGCTGACGGCTGATGACATTGACTGGATCGTTCCCCATCAGGCCAACCAACGGATTCTTGAGGGAACCGCCCGCAAGCTTGGCGTTGATCCGGCCAAGGTCATCATGACGGTCGATCATCACGGCAATACCTCAGCCGCCTCGGTTCCCCTTGCCTTTGCAGAGGCCGTGGCCGATGGGCGGATCCGCCCGGGGCAGTTGGTGCTGCTCGAGGCCATGGGCGGTGGCTTCACCTGGGGCTCCGCGCTCGTCAGGGTCTAACGCCAGCAGCCTAGGCGGACCTCCGCGCCCATAGGTTGGGCTATCTTGCGCTGCAACATCTAAAAGACCCCGTGTAATCCCTTGTAATTGACGGATTTCTCCGTTTCGGCTAGGGTTTGAAGGTCCGCGGCAAACGCGGCAGGGGGGTCGCCCGTGAGCGAAAAAACAATCACCCGCGCGCATCTTAGTGAGGCCGTCTACCAGGAAGTAGGCCTTTCCCGGAACGAGTCCGCCGAGCTTGTCGAGGCTGTGCTGGACCAGATTGCCGGCAGCCTTGTGCGTGGCGACACCGTCAAGATCTCATCATTCGGCTCCTTCTCCGTGCGCCAGAAAGGCGGACGGATTGGCCGCAATCCAAAAACCGGTGAAGAGGTTCCCATCGAACCCCGCCGGGTCCTTGTGTTCCGCCCCAGTCATGTCCTGAAGGAACGCATCAATACATCCCCGGCTGACGCCGGGACGTAAGCGGAAGTCCTTTGCAATGAGCCTTGCCGAGCGCGATACCGGCCGTACCTCCGCGATCAAGTCCCCTGACGCATTCCGCACCATCAGCGAGGTCTCCCTCGAGCTTGATGTGCCGCAACATGTGCTGCGCTTCTGGGAAAGCAAATTCACCCAGATCCGCCCCATGAAGCGCGGTGGCGGGCGGCGCTACTATCGTCCGGAAGATCTTGAGCTGCTTCGCGGCATCCGCCAGCTGCTTTACACAGATGGTTACACCATCAAGGGTGTGCAGAAGGTCCTGCGCGAGAATGGGCCCCGCTCTGTGGCGGATATTGGCCGTGGGCTTGCCACCCTTGGCCAGCCGACTCCAGAAGTCTCCACGCCACCGCTGACAACAACCGCTGGCGCCCCTGTGGGCGGCATCCCGATTGAAGCGCTGGCGCAGCCGTGGGACCCGGCTGCACTGCCCTCACCGCATGACCTGGCCGACGTGCTGGCCATGGACCATCCCAAGGCTGAGCTTGCAGCGCTGCGGGCCGAATTGCTCTCCATTCGCGAGCTTCTGGTTGTCGCAGATGAGGAACTCATCCCGGCCTGATGAGGACCGATTTCAGCCGGACAGGACAAATGCAGGGATATGCGAAAAGCTTCCCTGCTGCCGTTGCAGCCGAGGGGCTGCGTTGCTATTGTCCGGCCTCCGCAGGGAACTGCGGCAGTATCGGGGCGTAGCGCAGTCTGGTAGCGCACTTGACTGGGGGTCAAGGGGTCGCTGGTTCGAATCCAGTCGCTCCGACCAATATGCGAAAGCAGGAATAGAGCCTGGCCAGCAATGGCTGGGCTCTTTTTCTTTGTGCGAGCTGCAATCAGCTGCGGACCGGGATCACGGCAGAGATCAGCAACGACCGGATCTGCCCGGGTCCCACCACCGACTCGGCAATGGCCAGCAGGCGCTTGCGAACACCCTCGATATCCACTGAGGTTATGTCGGTCGGCATTTCCGGGGGGCGCGCCATCATCTCGCGCATGCACGCATCATAGATGCGCGGCAGGTTGTCCTCGATGAGGGTGCCTGCCGGTGGGTTATTGGCCTCGATGGTCAGGCGCATGGCGAGACGGTCGCGCAGCTTGCCATTTTGCATCACGGGAACGAACAGGGTCCCGACTTTGACATAGGTGTTCCCGATCTCAGTGACCTGAGCCGGGGGGGCTTCAGCGGCAGAGAATTTGGTGGAGAACTGCGCCAGCAAGTCCGGCTTGACGGCAATTACCCCACCACCGACAACCCCTATGGACGTCATAAAGACAATAAAGGCACCACCGGCACGCATGCATCGCCTCGTTCCGCTGGACCTGAAAATCGAGAGATGAGTAAGGAGCGCAAGCTAAACTAAATAGGCTAATGAAACGCTAACGCTGCGCTCGCAACGCAAAGCCGGCTGTCACAGAGTGTCAGCTGCCAAAGTGACGGTAGCCGCCAGGCCCAAGCGGCTGGCCCTTTTCATCCGTCACGATTCCGGTTTTTCCCGAGACCATCTTGCCGATGATCGTCAGCGGCGGATCGCTTTCCACCTGCAGACGCACCAGATCGGACGGGGCGAGGGTGATCACCAGTTCGTAGTCGTCGCCGCCAGTGGGGATTCGCGCGGCAAGCTCTGGCCGCACGGCAAGGGCCGCCATAGCCTGGGGGGACAGGGGAACAAGCGAGAGATCAAGTTCCGCCGAAAGGCCCGATGCCCTGGCTATGTTGCCAAGGTCCGCGATCAGGCCGTCAGAAACATCGGCCCCTGCCGTAGCCCAACGGCGCAGGCGCGCCCCGAGGGCAAGGCGCGGCTGCGGCCTGAGATAACGGTCGCGGAGCCAGGCGGCATCCCCCGGCGCCAGGCCCGGCAGCTGCCCCAGACTGGCCTCAAGCCCCAGCATGCCATCGCCAATGGTGCCGGATACCGCCACAAGATCGCCCGCGCGGGCACCACCGCGCCGAAGCATGGTTCCGACTGGTACTTCGCCGATGGCGGTAAGGGATAACACGACCGGCCCCTGGGTGGCGGTGGTATCCCCGCCCAGCAGTTCGATCCCGAAGGTTTGCTGATCGTCGGCAAGGCCGCGGGCGAAGGCGGCGATCCAGGCCTCGTCAATCCCCGCAGGCAGGGCCAGGCCCAGCAGATAGGCCCGCGGCCGCGCACCCTTGGCGGCCAGGTCCGACAGGTTCACCCGCAGCAGCTTGGCCGCGATCATCCCGGGCGGGTCGTCATCGAGAAAATGAACACCGGCAATGATCATGTCCTTGGTCAGGACAAGGTCATTGCCGGGTGTGGGCTGGAGCAGTGCCGCATCGTCGAGAAGGCCAAGCCCACCCGGCCCGGCAAGCGGCGCAAGATAACGCGCAATCAGGCCGAATTCGTCGAGCCCGGCGCCCAATTCAGCCTCAGGATGCGCGCCCGGCAGGCAGTTCCGCCGTGCGCAGCCGGTGAGCCAGGGTGTCGAGAACGCCATTGGCAAAGCGGGGTTCCTGCTCCGCAAAGAAGGCGTGCGCAATGTCGATGTACTCGGTCATCACGACCCGCGCCGGCACATCCGGGCGGGCCAGCAGTTCCCACGTCGCTGCCCTGAGCAAGGCACGCAGGATGCTCTGCAGCCGGTCAACCGGCCAGCCAGCCATCAGGGCAGAGGCCAGCAGCGTATCGATCTCGTCCTGGCGCGACAGCGTGCCCTCGACAATCTCGGCAAACAGGTCGGGATCCGCCTCAACGACTTCCTCGCCGTCGATGGCCTCCCCAAGACGATGTTCGACAAATTCCCGGATCAGCCGTTTGGCCGGCAGGCTGGTGACTTCGGCCTGATAAAGTGCCTGAACCGCCGCCAGACGGGCTGCACTGCGCGCCCCATGCTCTGCCCGGCGGGTTACGCGACGCGGTTTCGGAATGTCGGTCATCGTGGGGGCAGACCGAAACGTGTCTTCAAGGCAATCATGGCAAGGGCCGCCTCGGCAGCGGCGCGCCCCTTGTTGCCCTCGCCCAGGGCAGCACGGGCCCAGGCCTGGTCCTCGTTCTCGACCGTCAAAATCCCATAGCCGATGGCCAGGTGACGCTGAATGGCCAGATCCTGCAGGCCGCGCGCGCTTTCACCGCAGACATAGTCGTAATGCGAGGTTTCACCCCGGATCACGCAGCCAAGGGCGATATAGCCATCATAACCACGGCGGGTCGGCGTGATCGCCGCGCCCTGGGCGGCAATGGCAATGGCACCGGGAATCTCGAAGGCGCCTGGCACGGCAATCCGCTCCCAAGTGGCGCCGGCTTCCTCAAGTGTCTGCATGGCGCCAAGCGCCATCTCGTCGCACAGTTCGCCATAGAAGCGCGCTTCAATGATCATCAGGTGGGGCCGATCCCATGAGGGAATCCCGGAATGCGGCGACGGTATGGCCGATGCCTTGCGGACAGGCGCGCCGCTGTCCTGGTTCTTCAGTTGCACCATGGGATCAATCCGTTGTGAGGGCGCGCTGTTCCACGACGGCGAGGCCATAGCCCTCAAGCCCTACGATGGTGCGCTGTGTATTGGAGAGAAGGATCATGTTCTGCACGCCAAGGTCGAGCAGCATCTGGGCGCCAATACCATAGTCCCGCAATTCGACACCTGCCGCAGGTTCGTGGTCGATGCGGTGGCGCACCAGTTCCGACAGGCTGGTGCGGCGGGTATCGCGGATCAGCACGATCACGCCCCTGCCCTCCTTGCCGATCATCCGCATGGCGGCCTCAAGCTGGCCAGAGCGGCTGTTGCTGTCGGCCAGCAGATCCTCAAAGACGTTGATCGTGTGCATGCGCACCAGTGTGGGCTCTGGTCCCGACACATTGCCCTTCACCAGCACAACGTGCTCGGCATATTCGGCGCGGTTCACATAGACGCGCATCTTGAAGATGCCGCCGTGCCGGGAGTCGATTTCCGTCTCGGCAGCGCACTGGATCAGGTTGTCGTGGCGGCGACGATAGGCGATCAGATCGGCGATGGTGCCAACCTTGAGGCCATGGTGCTGGGCAAAGACCAGCAGGTCGGGCAGAC
>CANCOY010000040.1 GCA_947379865.1 Acetobacteraceae bacterium | reverse complement strand
GCGGTGATCACCCATGGCCATGCCGATCACGCCCGCCCGGGCCATGCCCATGTGCTGGCCACCGCCGAAACACTGGCGATCATGGCCGCCCGCCAGGGGGGCAGCGCCGGCCACGCCACCCAGGCGCTGGGCTATGGCCAGGGCCTGAGCATTGGCGAGGCCAGGGTAACGCTTTTTCCCGCCGGCCATGTGCTGGGCTCGGCCCAGGTGCTGGTGGAAGGGGGCGGCGCGCGCGTGGTGGTCTCAGGCGATTACAAGCGCCGGGCCGATCCCACCTGCACCGCGTTTGAACCTGTGGCCTGCGATGTCTTCATCACCGAGGCGACCTTTGGCCTGCCCGTGTTCCGCCATCCGCCCGATGGGGACGAGATCGCGAAGTTGCTGAAGGCGCGCGCCCTGTTTCCCGAACGCCCGGTGCTGGTGGGGGTCTATGCCTTGGGCAAGGCCCAGCGGCTGATTGCCCTGCTGCGCCAGGCCGGGGTGGATGAGCCGATCCATGTCCATGGCGCGCTCGCCCCCCTCTGCGCCCTCTACGAGGGTTTTGGGGTGAAACTGGGGCCACTGCTGCCGGCAACAGCGGCCGGGGGCAAGGAACTGGCGGGGCAGATCGTGCTGGCGCCGCCGTCTGCCCTGGCTGATCGCTGGTCGCGGCGCCTGCCAGATCCGATCACGGCGGTGGCCTCTGGCTGGATGGGGGTGCGGGCGCGGGCCCGCCAGCGCGGCGTGGAACTGCCCCTGATCATTTCCGACCATGCCGACTGGGACGAACTGACCGCCACAATCGACGAAATGAACCCGGCCGAAATCTGGGTCACCCATGGCCGCGAGGAAGCGCTGGTGCACTGGGCCAGAACGCAAGAGCGGCGTGCCCGGGCGCTGGCCCTGGTTGGCTATGAAGACGAGGACGACTAGCCGTGGAGCGCTTTGCCCGCCTGCTGGATGCCCTGGCGTTTCAATATCAGCGCAACGGCAAGCTGCGCCTGCTGGCGGAGCATTTCCGCACCGTGCCCGATCCGGAACGCGGCTGGGCGCTGGCGGCGCTGACGGGGGAGGTTGATTTCACTTATGCCAAGCCCGCCCTGATCCGGACGCTGGTGGCCGAACGGGTGGACCCGGTGCTGTTCAGCCTGTCCCATGATTTCGTGGGCGATCTGGCGGAAACCGTGGCCCTGGTCTGGCCCGCCCGCCACGGCGCCAATGCGGTGCCAAGCCTTGGCGACATTGCGGCGGGCCTGGCCGCCACCAGCAAGGCCGATACGCCGGCCCTGATTGCCGGCTGGCTGGATGCGCTGGATCCCGTGGGCCGCTGGGCCTTGCTGAAGCTGTTGCTGGGGGGCCTGCGGGTGGGCGTCTCGGGCAGGCTTGCCCGCACGGCGGTGGCGGCCTTTGGCCCCCTCGACCTCGAGGAGATCGAGGATGTCTGGCATGGCCTGAGCCCGCCTTATGAGGCGCTGTTTGCCTGGGCCGAGGGGCGGGGGCCAAAGCCCCAGGCTGGCACCGGCGCCCCCTTTCGCCCCGTCATGCTGGCCCAGCCCGTGGAAGACGCCGCCTTTGCCAGCCTTGATCCGCTCGCCTATCGCGCCGAATGGAAATGGGATGGCATCAGGGTGCAGGCGGTGGCCTCTGGCGGTGTGCGGCGGCTTTATACCCGCACGGGCGAGGATATCGGCGCCTCCTTCCCTGATGTGCTCGCCTGCCTCGACTTTGATGCGGCGCTGGATGGTGAGCTTCTGGTGGTGCGCGGCGGCGCCGTTGCGCCCTTTGCCGACCTGCAGAAGCGCCTTGGCCGCAAGGCGCCGTCAAAGGCCATGCTGCGGGATTATCCCGCCCTGATCCGCGCCTATGACATTCTGGTGGACGCCGGCGAGGATCTGCGCGCCCTGCCATTCGACCAGCGCCGCCAGCGGCTGGAAGGCTGGTTCGGGCAGGCCCTTCGGCCCGGCTTCGACCTCTCGGCCATGGTGCCCTTTGCCGATTGGGAGGCGCTGGGCGAGGTGCGCCGCCAGTCTGCCATGCCGGGGGTGGAGGGGCTGATGCTGAAGCGTGGCGACAGTCCCTATGTGGGCGGGCGGCCCAAGGGCCCGTGGTTCAAGTGGAAGCGCGATCCGCAATTGGTGGATGCGGTGCTGATGTATGCCCAGCGCGGCCATGGCAAGCGCTCGTCATTTTATTCCGATTACACCTTCGGGGTGTGGCGCGAGGGGGAGATCGTGCCCGTGGGCAAGGCCTATTCCGGCTTCACCGACGCCGAACTGGCCGAGCTTGACCGCTTTGTGCGCGGCCACACCACCAACCGCTTCGGGCCGGTGCGCGAGGTGGAAAAGACCCTGGTGCTGGAAATCGCTTTCGAGCGCCTCCAGCGCTCCCCCCGCCACCGTGCCGGCCTCGCCATGCGCTTTCCCCGCATCAACCGCATCCGCTGGGACAAGCCCGCCGCCGAGGCCGATACGCTGGCCAGCCTCGAAGCGCTGCTGGCGGCCGACGCGGAGGGGCAAGGGTAGGGGCGCAGGCGCACCAACAGCTTGAAGCGGGGCGCCACCTGACGCGATCATGGCGACAGGTGACGGGAGAAGGGCAATGGAAGAAGCGCTGAAGACAAGCACGCTCAGCCGCGCCGTCGTGCTTCTGGGTGGCGAGACGGCGATCAGGGCAAGGGTCGGCAATGCGATGGATGCCCATGATGTGTTGCTGCAGGGCCTCCCCACCCGCGCCCTTTTGCATCTCGTTGCGTCGGTTGGTTTCCTTGAACAGGGGGACGGGCTGCAAAAGGCCATCGGCCTCAGCCTCCGCACCTTGCAGCGTCACAAGGCCAAGGGTATCCGGCCGCCCTTGAGCGTCGAGCAGGGGAACCGTGTCTGGCGGTTTGCTGAAATCTTTGCCCACGCCATTGACGTCATGGGGTCCAAGGCTGCCGCAGAGGCCTGGATGAACAGGCCGGCAATCGGCCTCTCCAACCGTAAACCGCTGGACCTTCTCGCAACGTCCGCCGGGGTCGAGGCGGTGGAGGAGTATCTGACCCGGCTGGAATACGGGGTTCATGCGTGAACCCGTTGCCACCCCCACTCGGGGCCGGTGAGATCAGGCTGTGGCGGATCGACGAGGAACGCCATTACAGGGCCAGGAAAGCCATTACAGGGAATGGCAGCAGGGCGAGGGAGCCTTTCGCGCAGGCGGGCTATGGAACACGCCGGGTATCCGCGCTGTCTATGCCTCACTCGACCCGGCAACGGCCTGTCTGGAGGTGGCCGTGCACAAGGGTTTTGACGTGCTCGACACGGCACCCCATTTCCTGACCTCTGCCCGGATCGTCGATCCCTCGGCGGTGCGCGTCATCCGCCCGGGCGATATTCCGAACCCAAACTGGCTTGTGCCCGCCTCTCCTGGCCGCAACCAGCAGGCCTTTGGCAATGATCTGCTGCGCCAGTATGGCTGCATCCTGATCCCGTCGGCTGTTTCCCGGCACAGCTGGAACGTGGTCTTTGATGCAGAGCGGGCAGGTGCACTCTATGACGACGTGGTCCAGGAACGCTTCGCCCTCGACCCGCGCCTACAGCCGCCGGCCTGAATCTGGCTGCAACGGACGCGTCTAGGACGAACGGCACGTCAGTATTTGTGGCCTTCATGGCGGAAGGAGAGAAGCTCCTCCGTGGTAACCTTGCCAGTTTTCTTCTGCAGCGTGCGAATACTGGCAATCGCCTCGTCGATTTCCGTCTGACGCTGATTGGTCTGGGGAACGACAGGTGCAACCTTGGCTTTTGAGGCCTGGATCTTACGCATGAACATCACCGTTGGACTTGGCGTATTCCATGAGCATCATTATGTCACGGACCCAAGCCTGCACCAAGCCCGATCTGGCGATTGGGCTTGATAAGCGGCGGTCTGAGGTGCGCCGCGCGCCTCAGAGTTCCAGCACGCATTTGCCGATCACCTGGCGGGTGGCCAGTACCTTCATGGCGTCGGCGGCCTTGTCCAGGGGCAGGCGGTGGGAGACGTGGGGGTTGATGCGGCCCTCGGCGCAGAGGCGCAGCAGGGCTTCCATGTTCTCGCGGCCGGCGGGCGGGTCGCGGCGGGCGAATTCGCCGGCGCGCACGCCCACCACGGAAAAGCCCTTGATCAGGGCCATGTTGGTCTTCAGGTCGGCGATGCGGCCGCCGGCAAAGCCGATGATCAGGATGCGGCCGCCCCAGGCGATGCAGCGGGTGGATTCGTCGAACACGTCGCCGCCCACGGGGTCATAGATCACATCGGCCCCCCGGCCGCCGGTGGTCTCAAGCACGGCCTCGCGGAAACCATTGCGGTAGTTGATGACCACATCGGCGCCATAGCGGCGCACGACGTCTGCCTTGGCATCGTCGCCAATGGTGGCAATCACCCGGGCGCCAAACAGCTTGCCCAGTTCCACAGCGGCCAGGCCCACACCGCCGGCGGCACCATGAACCAGCAGCGTCTCACCCGGTTTCACATAGTCGCGGCGGCGCAGGGCCACCCAGGCGGTGGAATAGGCGGCGGGAAAGGCGCAGCCGGTCGCATAGTCAAAGCCCGGCGGGATCGCCATCAGCCCCTCGGCAGAGGCCAGCACTTCCTCGGCAAAGGCGCCAAAGCGCATGGTGGCCACCACCCGGTCGCCCACCGCCCAGCCGGTCACGTCCGGGCCAAGGGCCAGAATGTCGCCAGCGGCTTCCATGCCGGGGGTAAATGGCAGGTCGGGCTTCAGCTGATAGAGGCCCTTGGTCATCAGATAGTCGGGGAAGTTCACGCTGGCGGCACGCACGCGCACCAGGACCTGGCCGGGGCCGGGAACGGGGCTGGGCCGTTCCTCGATCACCAGCGCATCGGGGCCTTCCAGCACCCGGCAGACAACGGCCTTCATGATGTTCCCCCCAATATCCCGATCTACCAGACCAGATGCGGCATAAAGGCCACGGCTGACAAGCCCCTGTCTGCAAGGGCGGCCGCCGCACGGGCGGGATCAGGCTGGCCGTCCACCGCCCATTCGGCGCCGTGAATGCCCGACATGATCAGCACCGCAGCAACGCCAGCGCCATGGGCGCCGGTGATGTCCGTGGCCACGCCGTCGCCAATGGCCATGATCGCCTCGCGCGGCAGGCCCAGGCGGGCCAGCGCCAGGGCATAGATGGGGGCGTGGGGCTTGCCAAAGGAAATCACCCGGCCGCCCTCAGCCTCGTAAAGCCGGGCAATGGCCCCGGCGCAGGGCACCAGCCGGTCGCCCCGCTGCACCACCAGATCGGGATTGGCACAGACCACCGTCACGTCGCGGGCGCGCAGGCGGCGCAGCAGGGGCAGATAGTCTTCCGGGGTGTCGCGCTCG
The DNA here is from genome assembly GCA_947379865.1 of Acetobacteraceae bacterium. GTDB lineage: Bacteria > Pseudomonadota > Alphaproteobacteria > Zavarziniales > Zavarziniaceae > CANCOY01. The sequence goes on along the minus strand of CANCOY010000040.1, from coordinate 25,479 downwards.
TCATCGCGGGGGCCGGTCAGCACCAGGATGGCCGCCTTTTCCGGGTCCTCAGTTTCCGCACGGGCAAGATCGGCGATGGTGCTGCGGTCGCGCTCTGGCCCCAGGAACAGAAAAGGGCCGGGCGGCAGGTCCGCCCCCTCAAGGGCGTCGCGGGTGGCGTCGCCAGAGGTGAGGATCATGTCGGCGGCGTCTGGCGGGATGCCCAGGCGCTCCATCTGGCTGCGCACCACCTCGCCCGGGCGCGGGGCGTTGGAGAGGAACAGCACCCGCCCGCCACCAGCACGATAGCGCAGCATGGCATCCACCGCCGCTGGGAAGGCCTGGGTTCCGTCGTGCATCACCCCCCACAGATCGACGATGGCCCCCCTGTAGCGCGCGGCAAGCGAGGACAGGCGGGGGGCAGCGGCGGGGGTCTGGGTCACAAGGCAAGCTCCAGGGCAGGACGGTGGCTGCCATAAAGGGGGCCGCCGCCGAGGCGGATTCCGTTGTCGAGCAGGACCGCCTCCGTCTCCTCGTCCTCCACATCGTCCACAATCAGGGCGATGCCGGCTGCCTCCAGCCCGGAGGCGAGCGCCCCGGCCGCCTCCGGATCATCAAACAGGTCCGATGCGGCAAGCCTGAGGTAGCGGACGTTCAGGGCGCCAAGAGCCTCGGCGTCATGATCAAGGCGGGTAATCCCGTCTAGGCAGAAGGTAAAGCCGATGGCGGCAAGGCGCGCAAGTCCGGGGTCGGACGAATTTGTCAGATCGTCGAAAGCGGCCTCCCCCAGGGCAAAGATCACGACCTCGTTCAGGTCGCCATTGTGTTCAAGGAAGTCGACGAACTGGGGAAAGAAGTCAGCATCACGCAGGCTGTCGGCCGAGATGCGCAGCAGCGCTGGCGGCAGCGAGCCAGCCCGCCGGATCTGGCGCAGCAACTGGGTGCCGCGCAGCAACAGCAGATTGTCGAGGGGGCCTGCCTTGCCGGCGCGGGCGGCCGCCGGCAGGTAATCCTCGGCGGCCAGCACAGCGCCCCACGCATCGCGCACTTGGCCAAAGACGTCCACCAACGCGGTCTGGTGGCCGGGCAGGGCAACAATCTCGCGCGCGTGCAGATCGACTCGGTTATCGGCGACAGCCGCACGCACAGCCTCGAACAGGGCCTGATCCGCCAGCTTCGGGGCGCTTGCGCCGAAGGTGAGGGTCTGAAACCCGGGCGCCCCGGCAGGGGCCTGCGGGGTGACGGCGGCAGCCACCTCAGATTTGGCCTTGGCCTCGGCCGGGGGGGCAGGCTTAGGCGCGGGAGGGGCCGCAGCCCGAACGCTGAAGTCGGCAAGATCAGCCCGCAGCGCCTCTATGGCGGCGATCAGTTCGGCCGACTCGCGGCGGCCGGAGGAATCGAGGCCCGACTGAATCGCGCTGAGGCGCGCCTGCAGATCTGCCGCCTGGCGCTCGGCCATGCGGGCCGCACCCCTGACCCGTCCGACTGCCTGAATGGCGGCATCGCGGTCGACCTGTCGCAGGACCATGAGGTGGCCCGCAAGGCAGGCAAGGAAGGCGGCTGCGGCCCCTCCCAAACTGATTCCCGTGGGTGAAAGGTTTGCGGCAAGCGCGGGCGTCATCAGGCCAACCGCTGCGGCGGCGACAAGATAACAGGCGAAGAGAATGGCGGAGAACAGGAATGACATGGTTCGCCGACTCTAGGCCCTTGCGCGCCGCATGCAAGATATCGGTGGTATATGACAAGGTTAATAAACTATAAAAGTTGTATTTGGCGCTGCGCCACCTTGCCGTCACCCCAAAGCGCGCTAGCATCACCAACCACCCTCGGAGATCTGCCATGTCTGCCCATGACTTCAGCTTTCGCACCATCGGCGGCGCCCCCCTGCCGCTGAGTGACTTTGCCGGCAAGGCGGTGCTGGTGGTGAACACCGCCTCTGCCTGCGGTCTGACCCCGCAGTACGAGGGGCTGGAGACCCTGTGGCGCGATTATGGTGCCCGTGGCCTCGTCGTGCTGGGTGTGCCCTGCAATGATTTTGGCGCCCAGGAACCCGGCAGCGAGGCCTCCATCAAGACCTTCTGCGAGACGCGCTTTGCGGTGGATTTCCCGCTCGCCTCCAAGGAAGCGGTGATCGGGGCGGGTGCCCACCCGTTCTATCGCTGGGTTCTGGGCGAACTGGGGGAGGGGGCGGCGCCCAAGTGGAATTTCCACAAATACCTCATCGCGCCCGACGGCAGCATTGCCGGCACCTTTGGCTCGCGCACCGCGCCCCTCGACCCGGAGATAAAGACGGCCATCGAGGCCATTCTGCCCGCCTGATGCCGCAAAACCTGCGGCGCCACTTTCCCCGGCCGCCAGATCGGGCTTATATCGCTGCGGGCGCTCCCTAGCCTTCCGGCCGGAGCATGACCACCAGAAACCAACACATGAGGCAATCATGACCATCAAGGTGGGAGACAAGGTCCCCGACGCGACCTTCATGCAGATGACGGACAAGGGCCCGGCCCCGGTTCCGACGGCTGAGCTGTTCAGCGGCAAGAAGGTTGTCATTTTCGCCCTGCCGGGCGCATTCACCCCGACCTGCTCGGCCAAGCATGTGCCGGGCTTTGTCCAGCACGCCGACGAACTGAAGGCCAAGGGCATCGACGCCATCGCCTGCGTCTCGGTCAACGACGCCTTCGTGATGGGCGCCTGGGGCAAGGACCAGAAGGCCGGCGACAAGGTCATGATGCTGGCCGATGGCAATGGTGACTTCACCCGCCAGGTCGGCCTCGAGCTCGACGCGTCTGGCTTTGGCATGGGCAAGCGCTCGCTGCGCTATTCCATGGTGATCGACAACGGCACCGTGACGGCCCTCAACATCGAGCCCAATCCCTCGACCGCCGATCTTTCCGGCGCCGAGCATCTGCTGAAGACGCTCTGATCGTCTGCGACCGGCCCCGCCAGCGAAAACTGTTCCGCTGGCGGGGCCATTCGCCCTTCATTCCAATTGCGCATCAATCCTTGGGGCCATCTGGCTCTGAAATGCCGCGGCGGGCCAGGGCATCGGCGCGTTCGTTGCCGTCATGGCCGGCATGGCCCTTGACCCAGATCCACTCCACCTGATGCGGCGTGCGGGCAAGGTCGAGGCGCTGCCACAATTCGACATTCTTCACAGGTTTGCGGTCGGCAGTGCGCCAGCCATTGCGCTTCCAGCCGTGAATCCAGGATGTAATGCCATCCATTACATAACGGCTGTCGGTATGCAGCCGCACGCGACACGGCCGCTTCAGGGCTTCCAGTGCGCTGATGGCCGCCATCAGTTCCATGCGGTTGTTGGTGGTGGCGGGCTCGCCCCCCCACAGTTCGCGCTCGCGCCCCTGCATGGACAGCAGCACCCCCCAGCCACCCGGGCCTGGATTGCCTGAACAGGCGCCGTCGGTGAAAACCTCGACCGCAGGACTGCCGTCAGTCGATTCCGTAGTCGCGGAAGCTGCCGGCGGCCTGGTGGAAACGGAGCTTCTGGGCATATTCAAGGGGATCCTTCGGCTTGACCATGGCGCCGGGCACCTGGTTCAGCCAGTCATAGAGGCGGGTGAGCAAAAAGCGCAGGGCGGCGCCGCGCGCCAGCCTGGGCAAGGCGGCCCGCTCGGCCGGGGTCAGCGGCCGGACGGTTTCATACTGGCTGATCAGCTGGCGCCCCTTGGTGGCATTGAAGGCGCCATCCTGTTCGAAGCACCAGGCATTGAGGGCAACGGCCAGATCATAGGCCAGCGCATCGTTGCAGGCGAAGTAAAAGTCGATGATCCCCGACAGGTTGTCGTCCAGGAAAAAGGCATTGTCAGGGAACAGGTCGGCGTGGATCACCCCGGTGGGCAGGTCGCGGGGCCAGTCGGCCTCCAGGGCTGCAAGCTCGTTCGCAATGGTGGCGCCAAGGCCGCGTGCGACCGAATCCGCCTGGGGCAGGCAGGCTTCCACCAGGGGGCGCCAGCCCGCCAGCGACAGGGCGTTTGGCCGTGTCAGGGCAAAACCTTCCGCCGCCACATGCAGCAGCGCCATGCCCCGGCCGATTTCGGCGCAATGGCGCGCCGTGGGCCGACGAGGCCACACACCCTTCAGGAAACTGATAACCGCCGCCGGCCGCCCGGCCAGGTGGCGCAGGGCCTGGCCGTCGCGGCCATGGATGGGGGTGGGGCACTGCACGCCGCGCGCCGCCAGATGGTCCATCAGCCCCAGGAAGAATGGCAGGTCGCCTTCGGCAACGCGCTTTTCATAAAGGGTGAGGATGAAACGGTCGCTGGTCGTCTCAAGGAGAAAGTTGGAATTCTCCACGCCCTCGGCGATGCCCTTGAAGGCAACGGCGCTGCCGATGTCATAGGCGGCCAGGAACCGGTCCAGATCCTCGTCGCCCACGTCCGTATAGACTGCCATGCCCCGCTTCCCCCAAATCGCCCCGGTGATTGCGCGTTCAGCTCATCAGCGTATGCGGAACCTTGAATATTACATTTTCCGTGGTGGCGATAACCTCTTCGATGGTCACCTCAAAGCGGTCATGCAAGGCCGCAAGTACTTCCTGAACCAGCACCTCCGGTGCCGAGGCGCCAGCTGTAACGCCTATGATTTCCGCACCGGCAAGGGCCCGCCAGTCGATCTCGTTGGCGCGCTGCACCAGGATCGCCTTGGGGCAGCCCATCTTGGACGCGACCTCTACCAGGCGCAGAGAATTCGAGGAATTGAGCGCACCCACCACGATCAGCGCGTCGCAGCTGGTGGCAATCTGGCGGACGGCGGCCTGCCGGTTGGTGGTGGCATAGCAGATGTCTTCCTTGTGGGGCGACACGATGCCGGGAAAGCGCTGCTTCAGCCCGGCCACGATTTCTGCCGTATCCTCGACCGAAAGGGTTGTCTGGGTGATGAAGGCAAGGTTGTCCGGGTCATCCACTTCCAGGGCCAGCACATCGACGAGGTCCTCCACCAGCTGGATCGCGCCTGGTGGCAGCTGCCCCATGGTGCCAACCACTTCCGGGTGGCCGGCATGGCCGATCAGCAGGATCTGGCGCCCCTTGGCATGCAGGCGCTCTGCCTCCACATGAACCTTGGAAACAAGGGGGCAGGTGGCATCGAGATAGATCATCTTGCGCCGCTCGGCCTCGGCCGGGACATCCTTTGGCACGCCATGGGCCGAAAAGACCACGGGGGCATCGGGCGGCACTTCGTCCAGTTCCTCGACAAAGACGGCGCCCTTGGCTTCCAGTTCTTCCACGACATAGCGGTTGTGCACGATTTCGTGGCGGACATAGACCGGCGCCCCGTATTTCCCGAGGGCGAGTTCGACAATCTGGATTGCGCGGTCAACGCCCGCACAGAACCCGCGGGGGGCTGCCAGCTTCACGGTCAGGGGCGGTTTCGCCATGGGGCAGGTCCTCTGGCATGGGGTTGACGGGGGCGCTTCGGCTTGTGCCGCTCGCACACGGGGTCTAGACTCTGCCCGTCCGCAAGGGCGCCCGCCTTACTGGCGACCACGTCTAGGCTGCAACCTAATATGGGTTGGCGCAGGAGGAAAGCCGAGCGATGAGCGAACGGCAGATTGCCCAGAAGAGCCCCTATGCCGTCGAGGTTGTGGAGGGCAAGACCTATTGGTGGTGCACCTGTGGCCGTTCGGCCAAGCAGCCGTTCTGTGACGGTGCCCACAAGACGACCAGTCTTTCACCTCTCCAGTGGACAGCCGAGGCCAGCAAGACAGTGTATCTCTGCGGCTGCAAGGCCACCGCACGGGAGCCGTTCTGCGATGGCGCCCACAACAAGCTCTGAGCCGGCAATGACATTTCCCTCACCGGTGCGCCAGCCCGGCCGCCTTGCATCGCTTGTGACGCTGGCGGCGGCGCTGGCCCTTGGCGCCTGTGCCGGGTCCAAGCCCAAGTCTGCCTGCCCGGCCTATGGCATTCTGGGCGATGCGACCAAGATGACGCAGTTCCGCCCCGGCGACGGGCGCGACATTGTGGATGTGATGTATACGGCTGAATTGCCGACTGTGGCTCTGGTCTGCTCCGGCGATGACAAGGCGGTGAATGTGACCGTGCGCCTAAAGCTGGTGGCCAGCACCGGTGCCGCCATGCCTGCCGATGGCAAGATCAGCGTGCCGTTCTTTGTGGCCCTGACCCGTGAGGACCGCGAGGTTGTGCTGAGCGAGACTTATGTCCGTGAGTTCAGCTTTGCCCCCGGCGAGCGATCCAAGACCGCCAATGAGGAAGCCGAGATCACCATCCCGCTGGAAAACGGGCCAAAGCTTGGCGCCTATGAGGTGCTGGTGGGTGTGAAGCTCGATCGCGCCCAACTCGACTACAACCGCACCCGCCGGCCTGGCTGAGGGTGCTGAAGGGCGGCGCGCTTTGTCGCGCCGCTTTTGTCGGGGATAAATCACCGAATCGCATTGACCGGTTACCGGCGCAACCTATGATCAGGTGCATGCCATGACGATCCCTGTGGGAGAGTCCGGTTCCGGTGCACTCCGGGACTGGCGCCGAAGGAGCAACCGCCCCGGAAACTCTCAGGCCCCCGGACCGCAGGGATAAGGCACTCTGGAAAGCGGGCGGCAGCCACAGGCTGTTGGCCCCACCGACGGAGTAAGCTGGCCGCGCACCGCGCTGGTTGGTCAATCTCTCAGGTACTCGGACAGAGGGGGCCGTTGTCGCCATAGGTGTGGGCGCAACGGACGCAACCCTGTCCGGAGTGCCCCGTCTTGAGCGATGCCAGCAATCTTCTCACCACTGCCCTTCACGCCCTGCATGTGGAACTTGGCGCCCGTCTCGTGCCCTTTGCGGGCTATGAGATGCCGGTGCAGTATCCCGCCGGCATCCTGACCGAACATCGCCATACCCGGGCAGCAGCGGGTCTTTTTGATGTGTCGCACATGGGCCAGGTGCGTCTTGTGGGCGCAGGCGCCGACAGCGCGCTAGAGGCGCTGGTGCCGGGCGATGTGCAGGGCCTGGCCACCGGGGCCGTGCGCTATACCCTGTTCACCAATGACGGCGGCGGCATTCTTGACGACCTCATGGTCACGCGCCGCGACGGCGACCTGTTCCTTGTGGTGAACGCCTCCAACAAGGTGGCGGACATCGCCCATCTGATGGCGTCGCTGCCCTCAGGGATTGCCGTTGAAGTGCTGGGCGACCGGGCGCTGCTGGCCTTGCAGGGGCCACAGGCCGCAGCGGTGCTGGGGCGGCTGGCGCCGGACGTGCTGTCGCTCGGCTTCATGCAGGCCGCCGCCTTTGTGGTGGCCGGTGCAGACTGCTGGATCAGCCGTTCCGGCTATACGGGCGAGGACGGCTTCGAAATCTCGGTTGCCAATGCCAATGCCGAGGGGCTGGCCCGCCGTCTGCTTGCTGAGCCTGAGGTGGCGCCGATTGGCCTTGGCGCGCGCGATTCGCTGCGTCTGGAGGCGGGGCTCTGCCTCCACGGCCATGATATTGACGAAGGCACCACGCCCATCGAAGCCAGCCTTGCCTGGACGATCCCCGCCCGCCGCCGTGCCGAAGGCGGCTTTCCAGGAGCCACCCGCATTCTGGCCCAATTGGCCGAGGGGCCGCCGCGCCGCCGCGTCGGCATTGCGCTTGATGGCCGTGCCCCGGCACGCGAGGGGACGGAAATTCTTGATGCGGCGGGTTCACCTGTTGGCATCGTCACCTCGGGCGGCTTTGCCCCTTCCCTCGATAAGCCGGTCGCCATGGGTTACGTCGCAACGGCTGCCGCCACTCTTGGCACTCCCCTTGGCCTTTCGGTCAGGGGCAAGGTGCTGCCGGCGCAGGTTGCGCGCCTGCCCTTTCACGCCCACCGCTACGCCAAATCCTGACATATTGTCTCTGCAAGGATCGCTCCTCATGCTGCGTTTCTCGAAAGATCACGAATGGGTCCGTGTTGACGGCAACACCGCCCGCATTGGCATTTCCGATTATGCCCAATCCCAGCTTGGCGACGTGGTGTTTGTCGAACTGCCCGAGATCGGCAAGGTCCTGAAGAAGGGGGCCGAGGCCGCCGTGGTGGAATCGGTGAAGGCCGCGTCCGAGGTCTATGCCCCGGTGGGCGGCACGGTGACCGCCGTCAATGCCGCCTTGGTGGATGATCCGGCCGCGGTCAATGCCGATCCCCTGGGTGCGGGCTGGTTTGTTGAGGTAACCCTTGCCGATGCGGCCGAGCTTGACGGGCTGATGGACGAGGCGGCCTATGCGGCCTTTGTGGCGGAGCTTGGGTGATGCGCTATCTTCCCCTTACCGGTGACGACCGCAGCGCCATGCTGGCCCGCATCGGCGTGGCCGATATCGACGCCCTGTTCCGTGATGTACCCCAGGTGGCCCGCCTGAATGGCCCGGTGGACCTGCCCCACCATGCTGGCGAGATGGATGTGGAACGCCGCCTTGTTGCCATGGCCGCGCGCAATCTTGCGGCGGGCCAGGCGGCCTGCTTTCTGGGGGGCGGGGCCTATCGCCATCATGTGCCGGCCTCGGTCGACCATCTGATCCAGCGCAGCGAGTTCCTGACCTCCTACACGCCCTATCAGCCAGAAATCAGCCAGGGCACCCTGCAGTATCTCTTCGAGTTCCAGACCCAGGTTGCCCTGCTGACTGGCATGGATGTGGCCAATGCCTCCATGTATGACGGCTCCACCGCCTGTGCCGAAGCCGTGCAGATGGCCGAGCGCATCACGCGGCGCACCCGCTCCGTCCTGTCTGGCGGGCTGCACCCCCATTATGCCGAGGTTGTCCGCACCATGGCGGCTGACGGGCACGAGATGGTCAGCCTTGCCCCCAGTCCGCAGGCGGCGGTCACGGCAGAGGAGATCGCCGGCCTGATCGACGATGCCACCGCCTGTGTGGTGGTGCAGTCGCCCGATGTCTTTGGCAATATCGTGGACCTCGCCCCCATTGCGGCCGCCACCCACGCCCGGGGTGCCCTGCTGGTGGTGGTGGTAACCGAAGTCGTTTCTCTTGGCGCCATCGAGCCACCGGGCCATCAGGGGGCGGACATTGTGGTGGGCGAGGGGCAGTCGCTGGGCGTCGGTCTCAACTTTGGCGGGCCTTATCTGGGCCTGTTTGCCACCCGCGAGAAATATGTGCGCCAGATGCCGGGCCGCCTGTGTGGCGAGACGGTGGATGCCGAGGGCCGGCGCGGGTTCGTGCTGACGCTGTCGACGCGTGAGCAGCACATCCGCCGCGAAAAGGCGACCTCGAACATCTGTACCAATGCCGGCCTGTGCAGCCTGGCCTTTACCATCCATCTCTCCCTGCTGGGCGAGACCGGGCTGGCGCGGCTGGCGGGGCTGAACCATGCGGCGGCGGCCACGCTTGAGGCACGGCTGGCCCAGATCAAGGGTGTGCAGCCCCTCAACGCCACCTTCTTCAACGAATTCACCCTGCGCCTGCCCCGTGCGGCGGCGCCCGTGGTGGAAGAACTGGCGGCGCGCGGTGTGCTGGGTGGCGTGCCGGCCTCGCGCCTGTGGCCAGATGATCCGGACCTGGCCGATCTGCTGATCGTCGCCGCCACCGAAACCAATACCCCTGCTGATATCGAACGCTTTGCCAGCGCCCTTGCGGAGGTCCTGTGATGCAGTCCATCGGTCGTCCTACCCAGCCTGCTGACACCATCGGCGTCGGTGCCCCCGCAACCGTGCTTGGCCATCGTGGTCTTGACCATGAAGAGGCGCTGATCTTCGAGCTTGGCGCCAGTGGCCGCTGTGGCGTTGATCTGGACACGCCGGCGCCGGTCGCCAGCCGCCTTGGTCCCCATGCCCGCAAGGCGCCCGTGGGCCTGCCCGGCCTGTCGGAGCCACAGGTGGTGCGGCACTATGTGCGTCTCAGCCGGCGCAACTATGCCATCGACATGGGCCTCTATCCCCTTGGCTCGTGCACCATGAAGCACAATCCCCGCCTGAACGAGAAGATGGCGCGCCTGCCGGGCTTTGCCGATCTGCATCCGCTGGCGCCCATGTCCACCGTGCAGGGCGCCTTTGCCCTGATGGATGAACTGGCCCGCTGGCTGACCACCCTCACCGGCATGCCCGGGGTGGCGCTCAGCCCCAAGGCGGGCGCGCACGGCGAACTGTGTGGCCTGATGGCCATCCGCGCTGCCCATGAGGCCAGCGGGCAGGCTGGCGTGCGCAAGCGCGTGCTGGTGCCGGAATCAGCCCATGGCACCAATCCGGCAACGGCGGCCTTCTGTGGCTATGAGGTGGACCCCATCCCTGCCAATGCCGAGGGCCGGGTGGATCTGGCGGCCTTCATGGCACGCCTGGGGCCAGACGTGGCGGCGGTCATGCTGACCAACCCCAATACCTGCGGCCTCTTCGAGCGCGATATCGTGGCCATTGCCGAAGCCGCCCATGGTGCGGGAGCCTATCTCTATTGTGACGGGGCAAATTTCAACGCCATCGTCGGTCGGGTGCGACCGGGCGACCTTGGCATTGATGCCATGCACATCAACCTGCACAAGACCTTCTCCACCCCCCATGGCGGCGGCGGTCCGGGATCGGGGCCGGTGGTGCTGTCGGCAGCCCTTGCCCCCTTTGCCCCCGTGCCCTTTCTGGTGCGGGAAGGCGATGGTTTCCGGCTGGTGGAAGAGGCGGCGGCCGGTGCCGCACCCTTTGGCCGCATGGCCGCCTTCCATGGCCAGATGGGCATGTTTGTCCGTGCGCTTGCCTATATGATGAGCCATGGCGCCGATGGCCTGCGCCAGGTGGCCGAGGACGCAGTGCTGAACGCGAACTATGTTCTCGCCAGCCTGAAGGATGTGATGACGGCGCCGTTCGAGGGGCCGTGCATGCACGAGGCCCTGTTTGACGATGGCTTCCTCAAGGACACCGGCGTCTCCACCCTCGATTTCGCCAAGGCCATGATCGACGAGGGCTTCCATCCGATGACCATGTATTTTCCTTTGGTCGTCCATGGCGCCCTGCTGATCGAGCCGACCGAAACCGAATCGCGCGAGACGCTGGATGATTTTATCCGCGTGCTGCGCACCCTGGTTGCCCGTGCCACCTCGGGCGATACGGCGCATTTTGCCGCCGCCCCGGTGCTGGCGCCCCGACGGCGTCTGGACGAGACCCTGGCGGCACGCCGCCCGGTCCTGCGCTGGCGGCCGCCAGCCCTCGACAAGGCCGCCGAATAGAAAACGGGCGATCGGCGTCGCCCCCGGGTCCATGGTCCCCGCCGGTAACAACCGGTGGGGACAGGACCATCCCTTCCCACCCCCCCTTTTTGATCTCCCGCTGTCCCGCCAGCAGGGATTTCAGCCAACAAATATTGCGTACACAAAACATATACGCTATAAAAGGGGATGACATCTCATCAAGCGGCGCTGGCGCGCAGTCTGTTCGTGTTCCTCCTCTGTGGCACCCTGGTCGCCTGTGGGTCAGGCCGGCCCGGCGCGCGGGGGCCTGTGACCTCTTCCTCCCAGGCGCCCAGGGCAACGGGCGATGGCGCTGGCCGGATCGAGCGGATTGCCGCGGCAGCCGCTGAAGGTGGCGACGCGCAGGGGGCGGCAGAACTCTATGCCCGCGCCGCCGAAGCAACGCCCGACGACCCCGCCCTGCAGGTCCGCCTTGCCAACAGCCTGCTTGCCATAAGGGACTATGAGGCCGCCCGCCGCAGTTTCGAGCGTGCCCTGGCGCTGAGCCCCGGTAACCTTGATGCCCTCAGGGGCAAGGGTCTTGTGGCGCTTGGCCAGGATCGGCCGGACCTTGCCATTGGCAGTTTCGAGGCGGCGCTGGCGGTGGATGGGCACGACCGGCGGTCGCTCAACGGCCTAGGCGTTGCGCTGGATGCAACGGGTCGCCATGACGACGCCCAGACGCGCTATCGCCAGATCCTGGCTGATGACCCGCAGGATCTGGCCGCCCGTAACAATCTCGCTCTTTCCCTTGCCCTGTCAGGCAAGCATGGCGAGGCGGCGGACATGATCGGTGCCATCGCCGCGTCGCCAGCCTCCACGGTGCGCATAAGACAGAACTATGCCCTTGTCCTCGGCATTGCCGGCCGGGTTGATGAGGCCGACAGGGTGGCGCGCCAGGACCTTGGCCGCGTCTCGGCCGACAACAACCATCTTGTCTTCCTCGCCCTCGCAGAAGGCACCGGGGCCATGCCCCAGGGGGCGGATGTGGCAGAGCGGCCAGAAGCGATGCCCCTGAAGCCTGTAGCGCGTGCGCCCCTGCCCGACGCGTCGCCCGAGGGGCCAGCGCCCCGCATCATCCGTCAGCCTGCTGCCACCGCGCCCTCAGCACCCGAAGGCAAGGCTGCGCTGCCCTCGGAACTGGAGCCGCCGGCCGTGCTGGCCAAGGCGCCTGAAACCACAAAGCTCGCGGTCGCCACCCCTCCCGTAGCGGCCCCTGTGCCCACCTTCTGGGCACAGATGGGAATCTACGACACACAGGAGGCCGCAAGCCTTGGCTGGGCCAAGCTGCGAAAGGGCCATGGTGCAGACATCGGCGGCCATGCGCCGCAGATGCTCTCCGACCCGGAGGTCAGCCAGGGCCGCGTACGGTTGCAGACCGGCCCCTTTGCATCTGCCCGTGCCGCCAGAGAGCTTTGCGACAAGATCCTTGGCTGCAAGGTGGAGGTTCGCTGACCCGACCCCGCTCTTACACAACTGGATAATTTCTGCCCTTTGAAAATTCGGCTTTTATGTTCTCAGGAAGACGGTCTTCCACGGGGACAAAAGATCCCTGGACTTTCCAAATCGCAGGAGTTGAGTATGACCAGCATGTTCAAGCGTTTCCTTGGCAATGAGTCCGGCGCCACTGCCATCGAATACGGCCTGATTGCCGCCCTGATTTCAGTCGTGATGGTTGTCGCCGTCACCAGCGTCGGCACGGCTGTGAGCAAGACCTTTGCAACGGTTGCCGCCGCGCTCTGATCACTGATATCTGGCAGGTGGCCTCGCCTCGGCGGCGGCCACCTGCCCCAATTTTTATGGGGCGCCCCTTTAGGGGTTATTGGCGCCCGGGGACCTGTGGTCCCCGTCTTCCTGTGGGAGGACATGGCCATGTCGGCCCCTTTGATGATTTTCTTATGCTTACGTCATCACCCTGATCACCATGGCGCTTGCGTCTGCTGGGCGCTCTTGCGGCCCCGCGTCAGCGGGGATCGCCTGTGCGCACATGAATGACAGCCACCTCGTCGGCATGGATCCGTTGCCAATTGGGCAGGCGATCCATCTCGCGCGCGGCGGCGGTACCGGCAGCAAGCAGGGTCCAGGCAATGGCCCGCTGGTCAAGCAAGGCCGCAAGGTGGGTATCTGGCCTCTGGATCGCGTCGCGATAGGCGCTGTAGTAGTCGGGACCATACATGTCCATCCGGCCATCGATATAAGGGTGCAGGCCGGCAAAGATCATGTAACTGCCAAAATTATAGGCATTCAGAACAGGCCCATTGAGGGCGCGGGCGCGCGCCACCTCGATGGCAGAGATGGGCCTGCTGTCGGCGTTCGTCAGGGGCATGGGCGAGCCCATAAAGGCGCCTGCCATCATGCTGGCAAGCAGCAGGACGGCCCCCAGTAGAGGCCAGCCAGAGGGACGCCAGACGGGGCCGACCAAACCATCGTCTCGTGACGCCAGCGCGGCCCTTAGCCTTGCGATCTGTGGGCCGAGTGCGGGGGCAGCGAACAACGGCCCGAAAATACCGAGAAGCTCCACATGACGCAGAGAGGTCAGCGCGAGGTGAAGCAGGCCAAGCAAAAGAACGAGGCGCACCGGTGGCAGTCTCAGGCCAAGGGCGAGGGGCACGCCCACCAGGCCAATGAGCGTCCCTTCAAGGATTGGATAGGCCCGGAAATCGGGGCTCTGCCATTCGATGAGATCTGTCACCGTGCTCATGCCTGAGAGCATGAAGGGAAAGGCCATGCCATCAAGGCCATGAGGGGTTACAAGGGTGGCCAGCGTCGCGAGCAACACAAAGCCTGCCCATGAGAGCAGGGCGCGCCAGCGTCTTCCGGCCTCTGCCTCAAGACCTGCTTCCACAGCCATCAGACCAGCAAAGCCAAGCCCAAGGGGAAAGCTGCCATGCAGATTGGCCCACAGGCCCATAAGCAGCACCCACCACAGGCTGGGGACGCGCCCTTGCTGGCGCGCTTCGATAAGCGCCATGGACCAGAGCATGGCAAAGGGCATGGCGAGGAGGTGGGGGCGGGCAAGCAGATGCACCGCAAACAGTGCGCCCGCGACCGCGCACAAAAGCAAGGCATAAGGCGGCGGCAGGTAGCGCAGCAGGCTGTGCAGCATCAGCATCTGCATGAGGGCAAAGGCAGCGGCCGAGATCAGAACAAGGCCCTGAATATCCCCCGCCTTATGGGCAAGGGCGAGGATGATTTCCGCCAGCCACTCATGGGCCACCCAGCGCGCCCCTGGCAGGCCGCCGGAAAATGGATCGCTATGGGGTATGGCCCGGTGTTCCAGCAGCCACTGGCCGGCGGCGACATGCAGGAATGTGTCGCCGTCGCCAAGCAGTTGATGGCGCAGGGCAAGGCAGATGGCAAAGCTTGTCAGCCCCACGAGCAAGACGGCCGGCGAGGGCAGCCATGCTGCGGCCTGGCCAAGGGCCGCAGGGCGCATCTAGAGGGCCTTTCGCGCCATGATCGCCGCCGGCCCCAGAAGGACGATCATCAGGGTTGGCAGAATGAAGAGGATCAGCGGCACCGTCATGATGGCGGGCAGGCGCGCCGCCTTCGTTTCGGCCAGCAGCAGGCGCTCCTTGCGGAACTCGGCAGAGAGGACACGCAGTGAATCCGCGAGCGATGTGCCATATCTGTCCGACTGCAACATGGTGGTGACGACGCCGCGAGCCTGTGGCACGTCCACGCGCAGTGAGAAATTGAGCAGTGCGTCCCTGCGGCTGGGAAGAAATGTCATCTCGATACGCAACATGGCCAGTTCTTCGGCAAGCACGGGCCAGGACACCATGAGCTCGCGGGCCACCCGGTCGAGTGACTGGTCAAGGGCCATGCCGGATTCCGCGCCGATCACCAGAAGATCAAGCGCATCGGGCAGGGCGCGGCGCAACTGTGTGCGTCGGCGGCCGCCGAGATAACCGATCCAGGCATCGGGCAGCATGGAGCCGGCAAGGGCGCCGCCAAGCATGAAGGTAACCAAACTGGCCATGCCATGCCCGGCGAAAGTGGGCAGCCCCGCAAGGCCAAAACCCGCGAGCCCGCCCAGCACGGTGCCCGCAAGCTTGACCACGGCAAATACGGCGACACCTTCACGGGCGCGTATGCCGGCGTGGAGCAGCTTCAGCGAGGTACTTTCCAACTGGCTGGCCGACATCAGCTTCAGCCGCTCCACCAGCCTGGCAAGGCGTGGCAGGCGGGATTGGCCGATCACGGCTGTTTCCGGCTCCGCAATGGTTGCCGCCGACAACAGGCGCCGATGATTGTTCTCCAGCCGCAGCAGGCGCCGCTCCAGCGGGGTGTTCCCTGCTGTCAGGACCGCGGCCATGGCGAGGCCGGCGGCAAGGGCTGTGGCTGCCATGGCGCCGAGCGCGATGGGACTAAGCTGGCTTGGGTCAATCATTGGTTCAGACCTCGAAGTTGACCATGCGCACCATGCTGAGGATGCCCGTCAGCAGCATGCCAAACGCCACGCCGATGAGGATGTGACCGAAGGGGTCATGGGCCAGAATCATGATGTAGTCGGGATTTGTCGCCAGCAGGGCGCCGCCAGCCACAAAGGGAAGGGCGCCCAGGATCATGCCAGAGGCCCGTGCCTCTGATGACATGGCCCGCACCTTGAGCCGCAACTCCTGCCGCTTGCGGATCACGTCGGACAGATTGCTCAGGGTCTCAGACAGGTTGCCGCCGGTCTCGCGCTGGATGGCGAGGCTGATAACGAAAAAGCGGTAATCTTCGATGCCCACCCGCCCGGCGGATTCATTGAAGGCCTCTTCCATGGTTGTGCCAATGGCGATGCGGTCGGCAACGGTGCGAAACTCGTTCGCTACGGGCTCGGCCACCTCGACCCCGATGGAGCCGATCGCCTCTGTCACGGGAATGCCGGCACGCAGGCCGCGCACGATCAGGTCCAGCGCATCGGGGAACACCGCAAGGAAGCGGCGCGCCCGCCGCCCCTGGACCATGCCAAGCAGAAAGCGTGGCAAACCAAAGCCCACCAAGAGGCCAATGCCTGCGGCCATCCAGACCGAGAAACCCAGAAACCCCAGGGCAAAACCAAGGAGGAGGACAATCATCAGCGATCCCAGCATGAATTCGCTGGCGCTGATGGTAAGGCCGGCCTGCATGAGGCGGCGTTTGAGGGCCGAGATGTTTTCGATTTTGAGGTCAAAATACTGGTCAAGGCTGACGTCCCGGCGATCGGCGGCCAGGCGGATGCCGGCCTCTCCCTCTGGTGTTGCCTCCTGGACCCGGGTCATCCCGTCCAGACGGCCGGCCAGCTGGCGGCGCACCTCTCCCGAACGGTCGAGGAGGATGGCAATCACCGCCGTCACCCCCGTGATGGCAAGAAAGACGAGAGCCTGGATGAGTCCGTAGGCCATGTGCCCTCCCTCAGTTCATTGCCAGCAGCAGGGCGCGGTCGAGGCCGTAATAGGAGGCTCGCTCGGTAAAGGCCGGGCGCACACGGCTTGAGCGGAAGGTGCCGCTGATGGAACCATCGCGGTTGTCACCCCGGTACTCGAACCAGAACAGGTCCTGTGTGGTGATCACATCGCCTTCCATGCCGGTGATCTCGGTTACATTGGTAATGCGCCGAATGCCATCGCGCATGCGCTCGGAATGGATGATCAGGTTGACTGCGCCCACGATCTGCTGGCGCACAGCGGTTGAGGGCAGATTGACACCCGCCATGGCCACCATGTTCTCAAGCCTGGTCAGCACGTCGCGGGGGCGGTTGGCGTGGATGGTCGACATGGAGCCGTCATGGCCCGTGTTCATGGCCTGAAGCATGTCCAGTGTCTCGCCGCCACGCACCTCACCCACGATGATGCGGTCGGGCCGCATGCGCAGGGCATTGCGCACAAGGTCGCGGATGCCCACGGCGCCCTGGCCCTCGATATTGGGAGGGCGGCTTTCCAGGCGTACCACATGGGGCTGCTGCAGCTGGAGTTCAGCCGCATCTTCTACGGTTACAATCCGCTCGCCAGGGTCGATGAGGTGCGACAGGGCATTGAGCAGCGTCGTCTTGCCAGAGCCCGTGCCGCCCGAAACCAGGCAGTTCAGGCGGCAGGCGGAGGCGATCTGCAGGACCTTGGCAAGGCCGGCAGAGCAATTTCCCTGGCGCACCATCACATCAAGGGTGATGGCCTTCTTGGAGAACTTGCGGATGGAGATGGAACAGCCGTCCAGGGCCAGCGGTGGGATCACGATGTTCACCCGGCTGCCATCCGCAAGGCGGGCATCCACCATGGGACTCGATTCATCCACCCGCCGGCCAATCCGTGTCGCGATGCGTTGGGCAACATTCAGGACATGGGCATTGTCGCGGAAGATCACGTCGGTCAGAACCAGCTTGCCGCGCTGTTCCACAAAGACGCGGTCGGGAGCATTGACCAGAATGTCGGTGATCGTGCCGTCATCCAACAGCGGCTCCAGCGGCCCCAGTCCCACCATGTCGTCGACAATTTCGCGCGCAACAGCGCGTTGTTCGCGCTCGTTGAGCTGGAGGCGGTTGTCGGCCGTGGCCTCGCTGACGAGTTGCGAGATTTCGCGCTCAAGCTGGGCCCGGCTCAGGCGCGAGGCGGCTGCCGGATCGATGCGAGGCATGATCAGCAGACGGATACGCTCCTTGAAGGCTGCCACAGCCGGCGTCCGGCCCGCCACCCGCAAGACGGTAAGGGAACTGACGCTCACCTCAGGGCCAGGGCGCACCAGTTCGGCCGCCATGGCTTCAGTTGCGCTGATGTCGGCTGGTTGTTCGCGTTCGTCGGGCTGAATGGCCTCGTCGATGTCGCTGTCCTGCTTTTTGCCAAACCCTGCCATGATGCTTCGTCCTGCCTCTATGTCTGGATGTTGGCCTGATCAGGCGCGCGCACCGGGGAGCAGACGGGTGAACCAGCCGCCGCCACGCTGGGCCACGCCAGCCGCCGGGCTGCCGCCGATCTCGTCGATCAGGCGTCGCACGCCGGAGGCAAGCGAGCCGGAGCGGGCGGCGGCGGGATGCCCTAGATTGGCATCTTCAAGGGCGTGAACGGGGTCGAAGGCGATCCGCACATCTACCGGTCGGCCGAGGGCCTTCTCGAAGTCTGCTTCCGAGAGTTCGCCTCTGCGGTAGGCGCCAATCCGGTTGACGGCGACCAGAACCCGCTGACGTGGCGTCTGGATGCGGATCATGTTGGTGATACGCGTACAGTCGCGGGCACCGGCCAGGGATGGTTCGCCGACGACAACAACCGCTGCAGCCTCGGCCAGAACCTGTTGTGTGCCAGACTGTGTTACGTCAGGCATGTCGACAACGACATAGTGAAACTGGCTTTTGAGTGCGCCAACAAGGCGGCTGACGCCATCACTGGCAAGGGGAATGTCATCGTCAAAGGCTTCTTCACCTGCAATAACGAACAGGCGCTCGCCATGACGGGCCGTGGCCCGCTCGATGAACTGGGCATCGATCCTGTCAGGGTTCAGGATGGCTTCGCGCAGGGCCGGTCCCGGCTTCACGTCCAGCATCAGGGCGGCAGAGCCCTGGTGCAGATCAAGGTCGAGGAGTGCGACGCGCCGCGCGTTCCCCTCGGCCAGGCTCCACGCAAGATTGACAGCGAGGGTCGTGGTGCCAACGCCCCCCCGGGCGCCCACGACCGCAACAACACGACCGGTCCGGGCAACGCCCCGGCCGGTTCCCGTTGTCTCTGGCCGGCCTTCGAGCAGGCCGCCAAGGGCGCGGGACAACAGATCGCGCGACAGTGGCTTGACCAGATAGTCGCTGATGCCAAGGCCGATGAGATCGCGGAACAGGCCCACGTCGTTGCGGTCCCCGATGGCCAGCACCGCAACCCCTGGCTCGCAGACATCCGCCAGCCCCGCCATGGTCGACACCGGCAGGTCGGACCGCGAGAGATCGACGATGAGGATCCGCGGGCTGCGATGGCTCGCCAGATAACGCCCTGCTGCCATGGCATCGCCACGCTGAACATTGGCAAAGGGCACCATGAGTTCGGCAATCACCGCCCTGACGATGCTCTCGCTGGTGTCGTCGCTGACAAAGGCGAGAACCTGTTCCCGTCGGTTGGGGTCGTCACCTCCCCGGCCACTGCCACGCATCACGTTCATTGGGAATTGCTTTCCATGGAACCGGTGCCGCTGGTAACGGGCGGATAGACCTTGTCGGTGCGATAACGCGCAGCGGCATTGCTGGCATGCTCGCCATTGGCAAGGCTGGTCTGGCGGCCAACAAACAGATCATAGGGGTCGGCTGCCATCAGACCGAGATTGGTTGCCGTGGCGCAGCCCCAGTTTGAGGCGATCTGCCGTGAATCAGCACTGCCCATGGCATCAGACCAGTCGGGGCAGGCTGCAGGCGGTACGGCCACATAGTGATCGAGCGAGACGACGATCAGGGCGCCATCGCCCGAGGACTGCTTTTCCAGTTCCACCCGGCGCGCCGGGATGCCAAGGGTATCGAGGGCGACAAGGATGGTCTGGCGGCGGGCGTCAGCCTCGGGACTGCCGGTTGCATCATCGCCCACGGGAAGGCGGACATGCAGCGTGTCTGCCGCACCCGCCTTGGCCACCGCCTGGCTCAGGCGGGTCTGCTCGCTGCCGGTCAGATCGGTGCGCCCGGTGGCAAAGGAGACGGCATGGGTCCGTGTCTCACGAAACACCGTGCCCTGATGGCTGACAGGGGCAATGCGGACAGTGCCTGGCCCCTCATGGGCGCCGGTACAGGCGCCAAGGCCGGGAAGCGTGGCCACAAGCAGGATGCCTGGCAGGATGCCTGGCAGGATGTTCTGGAAAATGGATCGGGACATGGCAATCACTCCACGATAAAGCCGCTGGGGCCAACAAGACGATGGGTATCGGTACCGGCCGCCATGGGCACGCCGGCTGCAGGGCGTGTCCTGTTCAGGCGCTGATCCAGAAAACGGTCTAGCTGGCTGGTTGCCTCCAGACCGTCGGTGGGCAGACCAAGGCCATGACCGGAGGTCGGCTTGACGAGGACGGGTGTGACCATGATCACGAGTTCGCTTTCGTTGCGCTGAAAGCGGGTGGAGCGAAAGAGGGCGCCAAGCACAGGCAGATCGCCAAGGCCCGGGGTCTTTTCAAGGCCGCTGGCCGTGTTGTTCTGCAGCAGACCGCCAATGGCGAAGCTCTGCCCACTGCCCAGTTCAACCGTTGTTTCGGCCCGCCGTGTGGAGATCCCGGGAACGGTGGTCGAGGCCAGCTTGATCCCCAGATCCTGGTTGATCTCGCTTACTTCGGGCCTGACTTTCAGGCTGATGCGCCCGTCATCCAGCACCGTCGGCGTGAACGCCAGGCTGACGCCGAACTGCTTGAATTCGATGGTGATCGAATTGTTCTGCTGGGCGACAGGAATGGGAAACTCACCACCCGCGAGAAAGCTTGCCGTCTCGCCCGACAGGGCCGTGAGGTTTGGTTCAGCGAGGATGGTGATCAGGCCCTCGCTTGCCAGGGCATCAATCACCGTGTTCACATTCGCCCGGCTACCGGTGTAGTTACCCCCGATCGAGCTGGGCGTGACGTTTCCAACCGTTGGCGCCGCCAAGAGGCCGCCGGCCGTGCCGGTAAGGTCACCCGTAACGTCCAGTATGCTGCGCCCCTGCACCAGGCCCAGAGAGAAGGCGCCAAAGCCGAAGGCGGCATTCCAGTTGATGCCAAGCTGCTGATTGACCGTGCGCGATACCTCCGCCACCCGCACCCTCAGGCTGACCTGGGTGGGAGCATTGACGCCGATGTGGTTGATCACGCGCTCCCGCTGCGGATCAATAAGGAAGGTTTCCGCCGTCCGCTGAACATCTGCGGCAACACTTGGCATATCGACGGTGCCACTGAGGACAAGGGCACCGGGAATGCTTGCCACACGCACGCCTTGGGTGTGTTCAAGCTGGCCAACCGCCTCCCGCAGGCTGGAGAGGGCGTGGGTTACGTGGACGCGCAGCGTTGCCAGTGTCCGGCCCTGGGCATTTGTCGCAAAGACCGTGGTATCACCGGGCTTCTTGCCAAAGACATAGATCGTGCGCGAGGAGTGCGCCTGCACATCAGCAATCTCGGGATTGCTGACGAAGATCTCCGTTGCATTCTCGCCAAGGCGTATGGCTTCGGCGGTGTTGGCCTCGATTGTCACCATGCGGGGTGTGGTCGCCCCAGCTTCCTGTGCGGCCGATGGCCGGGTAATCAGAAGCGGTGCAAGCAGGGTCAGCACCAGGGCTGCACCCCTGCGGCCCTGGAGGATGGGGAAATTGTGGCGCTTGCCAGTCATCATGCTCATCCCTGTTACTTCGCGACTTCGGTTGTGGCGCTGCCGCGGATGATCGTGGGGCCAACCGGACCCTGGGCGGGCGCTGTGGCTGCGCGCAGGGACGGGGACACCTCTGTGTCAAAGGTAACGCTTGATATCTTGCGCGTGGCGGCACTGGAATCTGCGGTGCCTGAGGCGGCATCGCTGGCGGCATCGCTGGCGGTGCGCGCAAAGGAGTGGAGGCTGAGTATCAGATCGCCAAGTCGGGCCGCGACGGCCAGGCGCTCGGCATTCTTCTCGTCCACCTCAAGGGTTACGGTCTCAGGAACGCCATTATGCTGCCCAGAGGCCCGGGTGGCTGGCTCATTGGGATCCGGTTTGTGTTCACTCAGCTGCTGGTCAAGCGCCAGAACACGCGAGCCCACCAGCATGGTCTGGCTGACAAGGCGGGTGGCACCGCTTGCATTGTCCGTGGCAGGCAGCCGGTTGGTCAGGATGACATCAACAAGATCACCGGGGACAATAAGCCCGGCACTAGAGCTGGCGGCATCGACCTTGATCGAGACGGCGCGCAGGCCAGGCTTCAGCACGGCCGCAAGAAAGCCGCTCTCGCCGGCGCGCAGCACATCGGTCCGGGTAATGGGCTCACCAGCGCTGAAGGGGTGGCGTACCAGGGCGCCGGCCAGGTCCTCGGGCGTGATGCTGCCGTGGGCAAAATAGAACTGGATGTTCGCGCCTGTGGGCCAGGGCTGCCACGACAAGTGCTCGATACGGATGAATGAACCAGGCTCCAGCGCCACACTGGCGACAAGAACTTCCTGCAGTGCAGCCGTCGGGGCAGGTGCAGTTGCATCCGTAACCACAGTCGACCGCGACTGCAGAAGTGCGCCCACAGATAGTGCTGCCGCAGCTGCAACGGTCAGTCCCAGGACAATGATGATAAGCTGTCGTGCACGCATGGGTTTCTCCATTCCAGGCCCAAATTATGGGATTTCGGTCAAGGTGACCAAGCCGCAAGATGTATTAGAAGCCGATGGGCACGAGGATTACCGGCAATGCGGCAGCCGATATGGCAATGCCATAGGGGATCATCCTGTCGGTTGGCTGGGCGGCCGTGATCTCGACCGAACGCCCTGTGCCAAGCCTTGCCACGCGGTGGCCCAGGGCGCTGCGGGCGAGGCGCCGGCTGTGGGCAAACCGCTCATGAGACAGAATAATTGGCAGGGTTACGAGGCCACCAAAAAGACCCATGGTGATCAGAAGGTTGGGCAGGCCAGCCCATCCGGCCCATAGGGCGGTGGCGGCCAGCAGCTTGGCATCGCCGCCACCAATCACACCCAGGGCAAACAGGGCAAAGCCCGCGGCCAGCATGGCGCCGCCCGCACCCATCGCCGCCATCCAGGTAGCCCAGGGCATGCCGCTGGCGACGGCGAAGGCGACGAACAGCATGGCAATGCTGGCGCTAACCGTGTTGGGAATGACGGCATAGAGAAAGTCCGTCAGCATCGTCCAGATGAGCAGGGCGGCGGCAAGACCGCTGATCAGTGTGATTGTCATCCGCTTGTCCCGTCTGCAGGCAATTCTGATCAAACAAAGTCAGCGCCAGCGGATGCGTTCCCTGGAATCTTCCAGTCGTCCCTCTCTCCGGCTGGTGGGGGCGGCCAAGCGAAGATGCTATAGGGTGGGACACGGTTGAGATGTGACACTGGTGCAGCGGGAAGATGCGGAGGCAGAACGGCATGGACTCAGGAGACGGCACAGGGCCTTTCGATCCGGGCCTGCATTTTCTCGTCGGCCTGCCCCGCCGGCCCGAGATGACGGCAACCGACCTCGCGCTGCTGGCCCGCCTCAGGCCCGCAGGTGTCGTGCTGTTCCGCGATAACTTTCGCCACGACCTTGATTATGAGGGCTGGCATGGCGCCCTGGGGTCGCTGCTGGAGGCGGTGCGGGCGGCGATTGGGCGGCCCCGCCTGCTGGTTGCCATTGATCACGAGGGGGGCGATGTGCTGCGCACCCCCGCGCCGGTTACACCCTTTGCCTTTCCGCGCGAATGGGCCAGTCCGCCCCTGGCGCGGGCGGTGGGCCGGGCCATGGGGGTCGAACTGGCCTCTCTTGGCATCGACATGGATCTGGCGCCCTGTGTCGACGTCAATTCAAACCCGGAAAACCCGGTAATCGGGCGCCGCGCCTTTGGCACCCGCGCGGGGGAGGTGATTGGCGGCGCCGGGGCCTTTCTTGAGGGGCTTGAGTCCACGGGCCTGCTTGGGTGCCTCAAGCATTTTCCCGGTCACGGGGCCACGGGCACCGATCCCCATTATGGCCTGCCTGAGGTTGCCCTTGATCTGGCAGGGCTCGAGGCCATGGATCTGCTGCCCTTCCGTGCTCTGGCCGCAGATCGCCGCCCGGTAATGACGGCCCATATCCTGTTTCCCGCCATTGACCCCGGGGTGCCGGCGACCCTGTCGCGGCGTCTGATCGAGGGGGTTTTGCGCCAGCAGCTGGCTCATCGTGGGGTGGTGATCAGCGATGATGTGAACATGGGGGCCATCGCCCAACATTTTGGCGGCCCCGATCTGGGCGTGCGCCTGCTGGATGCCGGGGTCGACCTGATCTGTGTCTGCGCCCATTTTGGCGATATCTCGCCGGCGCTTGACTGGGCAGAGGCCATCGTGGCGGCGCGGGCGCAGGGCGCGCTGGACCCGGTGCGGCTGGCCCAATCGGCGGCGCGCATCGCCCAGCTGCTGGCGGCTGCCCCCCAACCGCGTCCCCGCCTGTTGCCAGACAGCACCTTTGCCTACCACCGCACCCTGGCCCCCCTGCATGTGCGCGGCGCCTCGCGGGTGGAGGGGGGCGGCGCCGGGCAGATCTGACAGCCTGTCGGAAGATATCCGGGCGACTTTGCCTGGTATGACGGAACCCGGGGCGGCACCAAGGCCTTCTCATGGGGCGAGGCATGGCCTCGACGCATGCACGACAGGAGGCGACCATGACAAGCACCCCCCATGGATCGGGCGGCAAGACAGGCGAGGGCGGGTTACCGGGCACCCCATCTGGCCGCGAAACAAACCCCGGCAATTTTGCCAATGACCGCGAGAAGGCGGCCCGTGCCGGCCATATCGGCGGCACCCACCAGGGGCGCGAAACAAACCCCGGGAACTTTGCCAACAACCCGGCCCGCGCTGCCGCTGCCGGCCGCATGGGTGGTCAGGCCCAGGGCAAGGCCAACAACCCCGGCAACTTTGCCAATGACCGCGAGAAAGCCTCGGCCGCGGGTCGCAAGGGGGGCCGCTCACCAGGACGCCGGGAGCCGACGCAGGCAGACTGAGGGATCGGATGCAACCGCTGCCTTAACCCAGCGTTAACCGGTATGGCGCAGGATGAACGACGTCGGCGGAGTCTCCGCGTCGAAACCCTGTGGTGTACCATGAGCGTCAATCCCTATCTGCCTTCGCTTATCCGGGGCTCGGCCACTGTTTCACTCGCCAACACCAGGTCAGCCGTGCTCGACTATCAGGTCTATCAGAAGACCGGACCCAAGCAGTTCGAGGCATTCAAGGCGCGGCCGGCAAGCCTGAAGGCGGTTCAGGATTTCCGTGATCTGCTGCCGGAGATTACCTCGCCCGAGGAGCTTTCCAAAAACAGCAAGGCCATGGCCTTCATCATGCAGGCCTTTGGCCTTGGCCTCGACGGTGATCCTGTGGAACTTGGGATGACCCGCCGGGCCATGATTCAGGATCTCAACGATCCCAAGGCCATCGCCAATGTGGTCAAGGATCCGCGTTACAAGTCGGTCACCGAGACGCTGGACCTGGCGAACAGCGGTGTCGCCAAGCTGTCTGACCCGGCTGTCATTGATGATCTTGTGGCGCGCTATCTGCGCACCGGGTTTGAAACCGAGGTCGGCAAGAACGATTCCGCCGTGCGCGATGTCATCGTGTTCCGCCGGCAGATCGGTTCCATCACCCGGACCATGGATATTCTGGGGAATACAGTGCTTCGGCGTGTGGTGACCACGGCCCTGAACATGCCGGCCCAGATGGTCAACCAGTCGATCGAGAGAAACGTGAGCGATATCGATCGCCGCATTGATACGACCAAGTTCATGCTGGCCTCGACGAACG
>CANCOY010000039.1 GCA_947379865.1 Acetobacteraceae bacterium | reverse complement strand
GTGTAACTTAAACGTCATATAATTGTCATATTTCCGCCCCCATGCGCTTTTACATTGCGCATGCCGGCGGAGGCGTGGCCCACGATTACCGGCCAACCGCTCTTCCGCAGCCTGAAAGGCAGACCATGGCCGACACCCATACCGTCAAGTCCTATGATGACGAACTCTCCCAGCTGACGGGCAAGCTGCTGCGCATGGGCGGCCTGGCTGAAGCCCAGCTTGCCGCCGCCATCCAGGCGGTCACCCGGCTCGACATCGAACTGGCAGGCCGCGTGATTCGCGGTGATCGCGCCATCGACGAGCACGATGCCGAGGTTACCGCCAGCGTCACCCGCATCCTTGCCCTGCGCCAGCCCATGGCGGTTGACCTGCGCGTGGTGGTCGGCGCCCTGCGTCTGGCGATCGAGATCGAGCGGATCGGCGACTATGCCGCCAATATTTCCAAGCGCGCCATTGCGCTGGCCCAGGCGGGCAATGCCCGCCAGATGGCCGCCATTCCGCGCATGGGCGCCCTGGTCCAGTCCATGATCAAGGACGTGCTGGACGCGCTCGCCCGCCGCGATGCGGTTCAGGCCGAAGACGTCTGGCGCCGCGATGGCGAGGTGGACGACCTCTACAACAGCCTGTTCCGCGAACTGCTGACCTACATGCTGGAAGACCCGCGCACCATCACCGCCTGTGCGCACCTGTTGTTTATCGCCAAGAACATTGAACGCATCGGCGACCATGCCACCAACATCGCCGAGGAAATCTATTTCATGGTCAAGGGTGAGCGCCTGACCGAGGACCGGCCAAAGGGCGACAATACGTCGAACTTTGCCGGCATCGATTCAGTCGGCACACTCTGACGCACCGGGTACGGGGAACCTTACTGGATGAAGCCGTCTATCCTGCTGGTCGAGGACGAAAGCGCCCTCCTGGAACTGCTGCGCTACAACATGGAAGCCGAAGGCTTCGAGGTGCGCGCCAGCCAGGATGGCGAAGAGGCGCTGGTGCTGGTGCAGGAGCGCGTGCCCGACCTGATCGTGCTCGACTGGATGCTGCCCTCGGTCTCGGGTCTTGAGATCTGCCGCCAGCTGCGCCGCAAGCCTGATACGCGCAATGTGCCGGTGATCCTGCTGACCGCCCGTGGCGAAGAGGCCGACCGGGTGCGCGGCTTTGAATCCGGCGCCGATGACTATGTAACCAAACCCTTCTCACCGGCTGAACTCATGGCCCGCATCCGCGCCGTGCTGCGGCGCAGCCGCCCGGCGCTGGCGGGCGAGAGCCTGACCTATGCCGATGTGGTGATGGACCTGATGGCCCACCGGGTGACGCGCGGTGGCGTGGAAATCCACCTGGGACCCACAGAGTTTCGCCTGCTGCGCCATTTTGTCGAAAATCCCGGCCGCGTGTTCAGCCGCGAGCAGATCCTTGATGCCGTCTGGGGCCGCGACATCTATATCGAACTGCGTACGGTCGACGTGCACATCCGCCGCCTGCGCAAGGCCCTGAACCTTGACGGCGGCGCCGACCTGATTCGCACCGTGCGCAGCGCCGGCTATGCCATCGACACCCAGCAGGCCCTGCAGCGCCGCGCCAGCTGAAGGCGCGTCTGCCAAAGCCGATCCCGGTTCTGCTGACGCCGTCAGCCGGGCCGGGAACCGTGTCTTGGTCCTGAACAGCGCAAAGAACAGATCGCCTGCCCGCAATGGTCTGAGGCAGCTCCCGCTTGCAGCCCGCAGGTGCCCGGTGCCGGGCTGACCTGCGCCGCCCCCCATCCGCGAAAAACGCACCTTTCGAAAAACAGCGGCCAGAGACTGCCCGCTGCCTGTCCAGGCGCCCGTTTCTGGGCCTATTCCGCTTCCGGCTCGAAGCGGGCCTGGTAGCGGTCGGCGATGCGGCTTACGGGGACGAGGATGAACACGTCCGTCGTGTTGAACTGGCGGTCCACCACGGCGCCATCACCCACAAAGCCGCCCAGGCGCAGATAGCCCTTGATCAGCGGCGGCAGGGCGCGCAGGGCGGCGCGGGGATTGATGTCGGTCCGGGCCATGCGGTTCATCTCGGTATAGAGATTGGCATGGGCGCGGACGCGCAGTTCCGGCGGGGCCAGGAATTCGTGGTGCAGATAGGACAGCGGCAGGGCCAATCCCTCGGCGTCCACGCCGGCAAGGCTGCCGCAGCCAAACATGAAATCGATGCGGTGGGCCAGCACATAGCCGGTGATGCCGCGCCACAGCAGCTGGATGGTCGCATTGCTGCGATAGGCCGGATCAACACAGGAGCGCCCCAGTTCCAGGAAGCGCGCGCCGGGATTGTTGTCCGTCAGGGTTGAGAGATCGTATTCCGACGAGGAATAGAAGCCGCCATGGGAGTGGGCTATTTCCTGGCGAATCAGGCGATAGGTGCCAACCACCTCTTCGCCCGTGGGCCGGTCGGCATCAACCACCAGCAGATGGTCGCAGACCGGATCGAAGGAATCGAAATCCTGTCGGCGCGCCAGCATTTCCGCACTGGGCAGCGCCCGCATCTCCTCATAGAAGACGCGATAGCGCAGGGCCTGTGCGGCAGCGATTTCCGCAGGCGATTCCGCCAGCCGGACGACGAGCTTGCCGCTGGTCGCGAAGGTGGAGGGAATCACCGCAGGAACGGGGCGGCGGGCGGCGGAGAAAGCGGATATGGTCTGCATGTACCGCCTCTTATATCAGCGCCAATTGTCGGAATTGTGACAACTGACTTTTCTGAGCTCGGCACGGTAAATCCTGCGGGTACGTTACAGATCCATGACAACGTAGCGATGGAGTGGCCCCGGGTCAAACCATCCAGATGGGTGATCGACCCGTTGCGCCTCACAGATCAGGCCCTCAGGGCATCAAGGCGCCGAAAAAAGCCAGGCCTGACCAGCGAAACATCCTGATAATGCGCTGCAGCGGCGCCGTGAGCCGCCAGCTCGTGCTTTGGAGCAGTTGGGTATATGCCGCCTCGGCAGCCGGGGCCCGGGCTTCGAGGTGAGCGATTTTTTGTTCGCTCCGTGCCGCAGCCGGCTCGCCATGGCGATTCAGATAGATCGAAGACGCCACCTCTGGCAGGGGAGCGTCGCTGGCAAGCGCGATCAGATATTCAGCCCGGGCAAGGCCGTTTGTGGCCTCGATCAGCCCGGCACTGCGGCGCTCATAGCTGCGCCAGCTGGTGTGGCAACCGCCCGGAGGCTTGACCGGGCAGCGCCCCGGCGTTCCCCTGCGGGACCATGAGCCATTCCCCAAGGCCTTCCCCCCTGTTGCCCTGTCCGGTCTGCGGCGGACATGCGCTGCGGCCCCTGCGGCCGGCGCGGGGCCATGTGCCGGCGCTGGCCTGCTGCCAGCACTGTCGGCTGGTGCGCCTGGAGGCCCCCTTGCCTGTGGCGGGGTGCGCCAGCCCTGGCGCTGAGGCGGCCCAGCCACCCGGGCATGTGCGCTGGGATGGGCAGGCTGTGGTCGTCTCAGGCCCAGACACGGCACCTTTTTCGCAGCTGTCCTGCCATGATGTGATTGGCCGCGCCCCCGATCCGGCGCTGCTGGTGGCCCGGCTGGCGGCGCTGCTGGGGCGGGGCGGGCTGATTCATATCACCGAGCCCGATTTTCACCATTGGCGCAGGCCGGCCAATCTTGATGGCTGGGCCGGCTTTGCGCCCGGCAGCCGCAGCCACTGGTTCGGCGCTCATACCCTGACGCGCCTGCTGGCCGACCATGGCCTGTGGCTGGTGCGCCGCCGACGGCGGCTGGCGCCCGTGATCGATCTGGTGGCCCGCAAGGGCTGAGGCCGGGCGGCGCATGCGCGCCAAAGACCGCTGCCGGGCAGCCGGCCTAGTTGTTCGCGCGTTGGCAGGCGAGATCGTACAAAGCCCTGTCATAGGCCTGCCGGGCATTGATATAGGCGGCATCATCGTCGCTGACGGGCGTTTGCCCACGTGACCGGTTGTCCTCAACCCTGGCAAGGGTCGCCTTGATCTCATCCAGGCGGGACGGGGCAATTTCCGAGAGAATGGCGGCGAGGAATTCCGGCATGCGGTCGGTGGTCCCAACGATCCGGTAAGGCGCCAGAAGTTCGGCCGCGACGTCCCCGGGGTTGCCTTTCTGGGGTGAACCAAAGAATACCGACTGAGGGTTGAGGTTAAAAACCTCATGTCCACGGTGACGTATGAAATCGGAGAATGAAAGATCATGCGCGGCCGCAACATGTGGCCCGAAATTCCGATCTACATTGTAACGCCAAAATGTATATGTGGATACGACAAGAGAGACAGGATCACGCAACAGCGTTGCTGTTAAGCGTGTATTGAAATCCTCTACCAGATGTCGATAGTTTTGTCCAAAATGCCCGATAATGTGTTGCTTCTTATTTATACTTGAATGCCGAAAACTCTCTGTATAGGGATTGAGATGCGGCGTCACAGTGCCCGGGGGAAGCAGCGCCTGCAGCGCGCCGGAAACCGCCGTTCCACCCGCCTTTGGCACATGATCAAACAGCAGGAGGGGGCGGGCATTTTTCGATCCGGGCATATCCGCTTTGCCCCGCCAGCGGCGGTAGATCGAAAGCCATGCCATTCTTTGCACCGCAGACCTGGAAGCTAGAGCCATAAGGCCCGTGTCATAATATAATTCAGTTATCTGCCAGCATCCCCAAGGCCGCAAGCCACCGCAGAATATTTACATCGCCAGCCTCAACGCATGGTTGCGCGATGATCTGCGCAACGAAACGACCCTGGCGTCGTGGTCGCACCCTTGGGCAACCGTTGATACTTCGAAGGCGGATGACCACAGCCAGGGCGCGCCGGATTGTCAAACCGGTTGGCTGCCCTTCCGCCGCCCTGCCCTTCTGCTGCGCCGGCTGGCATAATCACCCCAGCCAGACGACGGGGGAGAGACATGACCAGCCAGCACAGCAAGGAACCCGCACCCACCCCTGCGCCCCTCCCCATGCACACGGCCAAGCCGCGTCTGGCCCATGTTCTGGGGGCGCTGCATCGGCCGCGGGTGCTGGTGATGCTGTTGCTGGGGTTCTCGTCTGGCCTGCCGTTCCTTTTGACGGGCAATACGCTGGGCTTCTGGCTGCGCGATGCGGGCACCAGCCTGCAGGCCATCGGCTTTCTCTCGTGGGTGGGGGTGGCCTATTCCCTCAAATTCCTCTGGGCGCCGTTCATGGACCGGCTGGATGCCCCGTTCTTTGGGCGGCTGGGGCGGCGGCGGGGCTGGATGGTGCTGTGCCAGATCCTGATCGGGGCGGCCCTGCTGGCCATGTCCCTGACGGGGCCGGGCGCCGGGCTGGCGCTGCTGGGGGGCCTCGCCCTGGTGGCGGCCTTTGCCTCGGCCAGCCAGGACATTGTGATCGACGCCTGGCGCATCGAGGCCGCCGCCGACAGTGGCGAGGATGGCGACATGGCCCTGTTCTCGTCCGCCTTGCAGCTGGGCTATCGCGCTGCCTTGCTGGCGACCGACGCCCTGATCCTGGTTTCGGCCCAGCATCTGGGCTGGCCGATTTCCTATGGTCTGGCGGCAGCTGCCATGGCGGTGGGGCTGGCCGCCAGCCTTGCCGCAAGCGAACCCCGGCGCGATGCCGGCACGCTGGCCCACGACGCCGGGGCGGCGGCCCTGTGGACGGCAAAGGGGATCTGGCAGGCGATTGCCGGGCCCTTCATCGCCTTTTTCCGCACCCATGGGGTGCTGGCCTTCCTGATGCTGGCGATGATCAGCCTCTATCGCCTGCCGGATTTCGTGATGGGGCCCATGGCCAACCCGTTTTACCATGACCTTGGCATTGGCAAGGACATGGTGGGGGCGGTGCGCGGCTCTGTCGGTCTGGCGGCCTCTCTGCTGGGAATTGCGGCCGGCGGCCTGTTTGCGCTGGCCTTCGGGCAGGTGCGCACCCTGATTGTGGGCGCCGTGCTGCAGCCGCTCGCCGTGGCAAGCTTTGCCCTGCTGGCGCTGGTGGGCGCCGACCTGCCGCTGTTCAGTGCCGTCATGGCCTTTGACAGCTTTGCCATGAGCTTTGCCGGGGTGGCGCTGGTTGCCTATATGTCGGGCCTGACCAGCCTTGGCTACACCGCCACCCAATATGCCCTGCTCACCTCCACTTATGCCTGGGTGGGCAAGATCCTGAAGGGCTTTTCCGGCGCCACGGTAGAAGCTTTGGCCCAGAGCCATGGTCTGATGAACGCATATGCGCTTTTCTTTGTGGGTGCTGGCGCCATTGGCCTGCCGGCACTTGGCCTGTGCCTGATCCTGGTGCGCCGCCCCAAACCCGCAGGAGAGCCCCAGCCATGACCCGGCAGCCCCAGCCCCCCGCCTCTGAAGCCCGGCCCCACCAGAGCCTGATCACCGACCAGTTCGGCCCCCAGGCCGCCGCCTATGTGGCCAGCGCCGTGCATGCCAGTGGCGCCGACCTGGGGCAGATCGCCGCCCTGGCCGCCCGCCACCGCCCGGCCCGCGCCCTCGACCTTGGCTGTGGCGGCGGGCATGTCAGCTTTGCGCTGGCAGCCGCTGCAGGTCAGGTGGTGGCCTATGATCTGTCGGCCGACATGCTGGCCGCCGTGCTGGCCGAGGGTGGCCGCCGGGGCCTTGGCAACATCACGGCCCAGCAGGGCAGCGTCGACCAGCTGCCCTTTGCTGATGCCAGCTTCGACCTGGTGGCCAGCCGCTTCAGCGCCCACCACTGGCACGACCTTGACCGTGCCCTGGCCGAGGCCCGCCGCGTGCTGGCGCCGGGCGGCATTGCCATATTTGCCGATGTGACCAGCCGGGGCGGCCCCCTGGTGGATACCTTCCTGCAGGCGCTGGAACTGCTGCGCGACCCCAGCCATGTGCGCAACCGCAGCGCCGAAGAATGGCAGGCGGCCCTTGCCCGTGCCGGTTTCCGGCCAGAGGCCCCCAGCTTTGCCCGCCTGCGCCTCGACCATCCCAGCTGGCTGGCGCGCATGAACGTGCCCCCGGTCATGGCCGCCGCCATCACCGCCTTGCAACAGGCCGCCCCCGCCGAGGTGGCCCGCCATCTGGAGATCGAGACGGGCGGCCACTTCACCCTCGACACGCTTGTCGTCGTGGCAAGGCCGGGGTGATTGTGGCAACGCCGGGGTGAGATAAAGAGGCCTGAGGCACAATCGACAAGAAATATTTTATGTAAGACGAAAGCAGGATTCATCAATCCTTCAGGACTCCCGAGGACACTGGGCGCTTCCCATCCAAGGTGCGCCCCATGACAAGCCTCACCGAAGCCTTTGACGCCCTCGACGTCCTCGCCCACGGCCTCCAGGCTCCAAAGACCCCCCGGGCGTCAGGGCTCACCACCCCCAAAGCCAAAGCCAAACCCCGCACGCCCCGCACCCACGGCTATTCCCGCCACGAACTCGACGCCCTGATCGACCGGCTGGAAGCACGCACACTGGGACGGTGAGGGGGGCGGGCAGTTACACCCCGGTAGCCTCAGGCAGCAGCAGGAACCACTTTTGCCTTGGGCTTGGGCTTGGCCTTCGCCTTGACAGGCCGCCGCTTCACCGGCCGGGGTGCGGCCGCGTCATCGTCCACCAGATCCCCCAGCCGCTCGATCCGCACCGGCGCGCGTTCGGGAAAATGCACCACCAGGTCCAGCCTGCCACCCAGGGCCTCGACATAGCCCCTGAGGGTGGAGAGGTACATGTCGGTCTGTTTTTCCAGCTTGGAGACCGAGGGCTGTTTCACCTTCAGCCGCGCCGCAATCTCCCCCTGCGCCTTGCCCATGACCTGCCGCAGCGCCTGCAGCGTCTCCACCTCGTCGATCAACTCCCGCGTGCGCGCCTCGATCCGGGCGCGGCGTGCTGGAGGCAGGCTCGCCATGACTTCATCAAGCGTTCTTCCCATCAGCTCGTCTCCTTCTTCTTGGAGGCATATCGATCCAGGTGGGCCTGGTAACGCATGTCTGCCCGCGCGATCAGCGATCTGTAGAAGCGAAGTGGGCTGACACCAGACTTGTCACCCGCCACCAGCACCACTGCCTGCCGCCGCGGATCAAAGGCAAAGGCCACCCGCCAAACCCCGTCAGCTGCGCGAAACCGTAACTCCTTCATGTTCGCAAACGACGAACCCTTGAGCGTATCAACCTGCGGACGGCCAAGGTGCGGGCCATTAGCAGCAAGCAATCCCGCCAGAGAGACCACTTCGTCCTGCACCGCTTCCGGCAGATCGCCGAACTCAACCTCGAACGCCGCCGCGAAAATTACAGTCCAGAGCATATATAGCTCCCAAGCTATATTCGTCAAACATTTTTCGCCTCACCCCGCCTGGCCCATGCGGCGGTAGCTGAGGGCTTCGGCTATGTGGAGGCGGCCGGTGGTGGGTTCGTTGTCGAGGTCGGCGAGGGTGCGGGCGACGCGCAGCACGCGGTGATAGCCACGGGCCGACAGGCGCATGTGGCTGGCGGCCTCGGTCAGCAGGCGGCGGCCGGGGGCGTCGGGGGTGGCGACGCGGTCGAGCAGGGCGCCGTCGGCCTCGGCATTGGTGCGCACGGGGGCGCCCGACGCCATCTCCCCCGCATAGCGCTGGCGCTGCAGGCTGCGGGCAGCGGCCACCCGGGCGGCCACGGCGGCGGAGCCTTCGGTGGGGGGTGGCAAAGAGAGGTCGGCGGCCGAGACGGCCGGCACCTCCACATGCAGGTCGATGCGGTCGAGCAGCGGGCCAGACAGGCGCGCCTGATAATCCCCCGCACAGCGCGGCGCCCGGGAACAGGCGAGCGCGGCATCGGCCAGATGGCCGCAGCGGCAGGGGTTCATGGCCGCCACCAGCTGCACCCGCGCGGGATAGCTGACATGGGCATTGGCCCGCGCCACCACGGCGCGGCCGGTTTCCAGCGGCTGGCGCAGGCTGTCGAGCACGCCCCGGGCAAATTCCGGCAATTCGTCGAGGAACAGCACCCCCAGATGGGCCAGGCTGATCTCCCCCGGGCGGGCGCGATGGCCACCCCCCACAAGGGCCGCCATGGAGGCGGAATGATGGGGGTTGCGATAGGGCCGCAGGCGCGAGAGGCGGCCCCCCTCCAGCGTGCCGGCCAGGCTCTGGATCATGCTCACCTCCAGCGCCTCGGCCGGATCAAGCGGCGGCAGGATGCCCGGCAGGCGCGCGGCCAGCATGGACTTGCCAGAGCCAGGCGGCCCCACCATCAGCAGGTTGTGGCCGCCCGCCGCCGCCACTTCCAAAGCGCGCTTGGCGCTTTCCTGCCCCTTGATGTCAGAGAGATCAGGGGCCAGGCCCACTTCGTCGGCGAGGCGCGGCACCGGCCGGGCCAGCACCGCCGCCCCCTTGAAATGGTTCACCAGGGCCAGCAGGCCCGGCGGCGCCAGCACCTCCACCTCGCCGGCCCAGGCAGCCTCGGGGCCAGAGGCGGCCGGGCAGATCAGCCCCCGCCCCTCGCCCGCCGCCGCCATGGCCGCTGGCAGCACGCCCGCCACAGCGCCGATGGAGCCATCCAGCGCCAGTTCCCCCAGCACGGTATAGCCCGCCAGCTCATCAGCCGGCAGCACCCCCAGCGCCACCAGCAGGGCCACCGCAATGGGCAGGTCGAAATGGCTGCCCTCCTTGGGCAGGTCGGCCGGCGCCAGATTCACGGTGATGCGCTTGGGCGGCAGGGCCAAGCCAATGGCGCCAAGGGCCGCCCGCACCCGCTCCCGGCTTTCGCCCACGGCCTTGTCCGGCAGGCCAACCACAGTAAAGGCGGGCAGCCCGGCCGCCATCTGGGCCTGCACCTCCACCCCCACCACGTCGATGCCCTGAAAGGCAACTGTGCTGACCCGCGCCACCATGACGGGGAGAATAGAGGTATTTCAAAACCCGTTGAAGGGGAAAGTTTGGGGTAAGGTGGATGGCGTTGTCTTTCCGGACACAGCGCCTCGAAACCAAGATATGTTCGTGAAAACAGAACAAACTTATTGATGCTGACGGCAGGAGGGGTTACATGAAGCTGGCAGGCGCCAACACGATTGCCGAGGCAAGCCAAGCCCATGCGAACGCTGCTCCAGCCCTGAGTGCCTGGGTTGCTGACGTGACTTCGCCCAGAACCCAATGGCGATCTTTCCAGGACGTACGCAAGCGGTACGCGACTGTCGATAAGGTGGGCGACCGATATGTGTTCAATATAAAGGGCAAGAAGTATCGCCTGATTGCCCAGATCAATTTTGCCACGGGCGTGGTTTTCGTCAGATGGTTTGGCACCCACGCCAGCTACAACAAGTTTCGTGTCGAGGAGGTCTAGCCATGGCACATATCAAGCCCATCCGCTCTGCTGCAGACCATCAGCAGGCGCTGGAAAGGATCGGGACGCTCATGGGCGCGCGGGTCGGCTCACCCGAGGCGGATGAACTCGCGGTGCTCGCTGACTTGGTCGAGGCCTATGAAGCAGTGCATTTTCCCATCGCCCGGCCGACCCCGGTCGAGGCAATCCGCTTCCGCATGGAGCAGGCGGGGCTGAAGCAGCGGGATCTGCAGCCCTTTATCGGCAGCCGCAGCAGGGTTTCCGAAGTTCTCTCGGGCAAGCAGCCACTTACCCTCGATATGATTCGCGCCCTCAATCAGCATCTGGGGATTTCGGCAGACCTGCTTATCGGTTCTGGTGATACGCCCGCCATGCCAGATCATGGGCAACCGCTTGCACTGGCAAAATTGCCGCTCAAGGAAATGCAACGCCGGGGCTGGATCGTATCATCGGCTGCGGATGCGGCAGATGGCATCCTGCGCCTTGTTTCCAGCATCGGCGGCCTTGGTTCCGTTCCGGCTCCGCTTTATCGCCGCAACGATGGCATGCGGCAGAACGCAACCGCTGCTCCCGCCGCTCTGCTTGCCTGGTCGCTTCGGGTGCTGGCGCTGGCACGCCAACAGCGCCCATCCGCCACATACCGGAAGGGCGCACTGACCGAAGACGCGGTGATGGGTCTGGCCAAGCTGAGTGCGCGCGAAGACGGCCCCCTGCAGGCACGCCATGCTTTGGCGGAGCTTGGCATTCGCCTTGTCTGCGTCGCCCATCTGCCCAGGACATATCTGGACGGCGCCGCACTGTGGCCCTCAGATGAGGAGGGACCAATCGTGGCACTTACCCTTCGCCATGACCGGGTTGACAGTTTCTGGTTCTCGCTGATGCACGAACTTGCCCATGTCGCCTGTCATCTGAAAGGTGGCAGCGAGGCGTTTGTGGATGATCTGAGCCTGCGCAGCGCCCCTGCCGGCCAGGAAGATCCTCGGGAAGCAGAGGCTGACGCCTGGGCAACCGACGCTCTTGTTCCCCGGCACCTGTGGGCCAGTTCAAACATTTCGCAGCGGGCGACCTCCGGGGCGATCCTGGAGCTTGCTGCGGCGGCAGGCATCCATCCAGCCATTGTTGCCGGTCGTGTTCAGCATGAAACCCGCAATTTCCGCGCCTTTGCCCAGATGGTCGGGCGTAATTCAGTCCGCAAGCAATTTGCCGATTTTTGCTGACCCCCCCTCAGTCCGCCGCCAGCCCGCGGCAGGTGGGGAGCGGAGGCTCACGACGGAGCCACGCTGGCCGCAGCCGTGGAAGCCTACTAGCCTGGGAATCAACAGGCAGTGATCGCCGGATCTTCCACCAGATGGTCGCGCCCAAGGCGGGACGCGCGGCAATTCCCAACCCTCTTGGTCAAGCCCCCCTTGCCTGGCTTCAATGACGGGGGCATGATGAACTAGTCAGACTGATCAGGAGGCCCCATGGCGGACACTTGGCAGCTTCAGGATGCAAAATCCCATTTCAGCGAGGTGGTAAAGCGCGCCACCAGCAACGGTCCTCAGATCGTGACCCTGCGAGGCGTAGAGGCCGCCGTGGTGCTTTCATTTGCCGACTATCAGCAGCTTTCCCGCAGCCAACCCTCGCTCAAGGATTTTCTGCTGGCCGGACCCTTCTTCGATGATGCGATCGTGGATCTGCTGAACGAACGCTCACCCGACCAGGGGCGCGAGATCGATCTGTGAAGTTCCTGCTGGATACCAATGTGATTTCGGAAAGCCGCCGGAAGAGACCCGATCCAGCAGTGCGCAAATGGCTGGATGACACAGACCCCGAGGCATTGCATGTCAGCGTGCTAACGCTGGGGGAAATCGCCAAGGGGATTGCGGCTGTTTCCGTGCGCGATCCGCAGGCCGCGCGCGTTCTGGACCATTGGCTGGACTTCCTGGGTATGCATTTCGCTGGTCGCATTCTGCCCATAGATGCCGTTGTCGCCATGCGCTGGGGGACATTGTCAGCGGCGCGAGCATTGCCCGTGGCTGACGCCCTTCTGGCTGCCACGGCCTCGGTTCACGGCATAACCCTGGTCACCCGAAATCTGAAAGACCTTCGGGGAACCGGTGTCGCCATGCTCAATCCCTGGGACGGCGACCCGAACGCCTGACCCCCCTCAGTCCGCCGCAAGCACGCGGCGGGTGGCCAGGCGGAGGCTCAGGTAGCAGAGGTAGCCGACGGGGCCGAGCAGGAACGTCAGGATCAGGCAGGGCACCACCAAAGCGTGGGGCACGGCGCGGGTGCGGGCGTCGCGCACTTGCCAGGCGCCCACCACCAGATCAAAGGCGAGGTAGTGCAGCCAGCCGCCCAGCACGGCGATGGGGCTGGTGAAGAGGATCATCAGCCCTTCCAGGCTGGAGAAGCCGCCGCCCGCAGGCCCGGTGCCGCCAAAGAAGATGCCGAAATTGCCCAGTGCCAGCAGGGCGATATAGCCAAGGGCGACGAGGCCCGGCAGCAGCACCGGCGCCACCAGATGGCTGCCCGGCCGCCAGCCAGGCGCCACCACCAGCAGGATCCAGCCCGGCAGAACCGCAAAGGTGGACATCTGGAACCAGGGGGCAAGGGCGGCGATATCCATGGGGTATCCTCTCGGGCGCAGTTTGGACGGCCTGTAACCTATGTGGCTCAGGCGGGGCGGCTGGCGGCGTGGCGGGTTTCGATGGCATCCCAGATGAGGCCGGCGGCATTGGTGCCGTCAAAGGACTCGATCTGCTGGATGCCCGTGGGGGAGGTGACGTTGATTTCGGTCAGATAGTCGCCGATCACGTCGATCCCCACAAAGATCAGGCCGCGTTCGCGCAGCACCGGCCCCAAGGCGGCGCAGATATCTTCCTCGCGGCGCGTCAGTTTGGATGGCAGGGCCGTGCCGCCCACATGCAGGTTGGAGCGCGCCTCGCCCTCGGCCGGCACGCGGTTGATGGCGCCCACCGCCACGCCGTCCACCAGCACGATGCGCTTGTCGCCCAGACGCACCTCTGGCAGGTAACGCTGCACGATCACCGGCTCGCGGTTGCGCTCGGTGAACATCTCCAAAAGGGAATTCAGGTTCTCGTCACCCGGCGGCAGATGAAACACACCGGCGCCGCCATTGCCGAACAGCGGCTTGACGATGATATCCTTGTGCTCAGCCCGGAAGGCGGCGATTTCCGCGCGGTCCACGGTGATGAGGGTGGGGGGCATCAGGTCCGGGAAATGGGTGACGAAGAGCTTTTCCGGCGCGTTGCGCACATGGCCGGGGTCGTTCACCACCAGGGTCGCCGGGTGCACATGCTCGAGGATGTGGGTGGCGGTGATATAGCTCATGTCAAAGGGCGGGTCCTGGCGCATCAGCACCACGTCCAGATCGGCGAGGTCCAGCACCTCCATGCTGCCGAGCGTGAAATGGTCGCCCGCCACCCGGCGCACGTCCATGGGCTGGGCGCGCGCCACGGGCTTTCCATGCTTCAGGCTGAGGTCGCGGGGCAGATAATGCCACAGGCTGTGGCCGCGCCGCCGCGCCTCCAGCGCCAGGGCAAAGGTGGAATCGACGGAAATGTCGACAGAGCTGATCGGGTCCATCTGGATCGCGACATCAAGCGGCATCTGGGGCTCCAGACAGAAAAGAAAACAGGAGGACGGGCGGGCCTAGTGGAGGCTGCCCCGGATTTTTTGCAGGGTGGCGCGCACCTGCTGGCGCTGGCGCTCATCTTCGCAGACCGCAAGGCAGGATTCGAGGGCTGCGATGGCATCGCCCAACTTGCCCTGCTGCGCCTCGAAAGCGCCCAGTTCGTGCCACAGGGGCGCACTGGCGGGGGCGAGGCGCAGCATGGCGCGGGCAACCTCTGCCGCGCGGGCAAAATCCTCGGCCTGCAGGGCGCGCAGCTTGATGTTGTTCTGCAGGCGCAGCAGCACATCCCGGTCGCTGACCGGTTCGTAATAAAGGGGGTCGAGTTCGGCCTCGGCGCCGCCCATGCGCTTGGCCAGCGCCCGCAGCGCCGCCGGGTCCAGCATGGCGCCCCCGCCAAAGGGATCGAGGATCGCCCGGCCCCCCGCCGCATCCAGCCGCACCAGGAAGTGGCCGGGAAAACTCAGCCCCACCAGTCCCCAGCCCTGGGCGCGGGCCACATGGGCATAAAGGATGCCCAGCGCCACGGGCAGGCCGCGCCGCCGGTCGATCACATGCATCAGGTTCGCATTGCGCATGTCGTCATAGGTCTCAGAATCGCCCGCATAGCCATGGCCCTCGGCCATCACCCGGGCGAGTGCCGCCGCGCAATCGGCAATGGTGGCCGCCCCGGCCGCTGCTGCCGCCGTCTCGTCCACCAGGGTGGCGAGATGGTGGTGGTAGCGCGCCAGCGCGGTCTGCGGCCGATCGAGGGCGGCAAACAACAGGGCCGTGCCGGCAAGATCGAGATCCGCGTCTGCCGCCCCGGCCTGGTCGAGGCGGGCATGGATCTGGTCCAGGTCAAGGGGGGTATCAGCCATGGCGGATCAGTTCAGGGGCTGGGATTCAACCCGCCCGCCAGACGGGGCCAGCGGCTGCGGCGCTCCATAAGAGGAAGGCTCCTGCGCCGGCATGCCAGTGTCGCTGCCGCCATAGGTCTCGGGCGTGGTTGAGCCCGACATGTTGGGCTCAACCGGGGCCAGCGTACTCTGGGGCTTGGGCGGCGGCGGGGGGGCGCGTTCCACCACCACATAGGGCACCACCCGCGCCACGCCGGAAACATTGCGGGCGTGATTGATGGCCTTGTCGAGTTCCGCCTGGCTGCTGGCGACGCCGGTCAGGTAGACGACCTGGTTGTTGGTCTCCACCGAAAAGCTCATGCCCCTGATGTCGCTGTCGGTCAGGATGGCGGTCTTTACCTGGGTCGAGATCCAGGTGTCCTTGGTGTAGTTCCAGATGCCGCCCTTGTCCGTCACCTCGATCTCGTTGCGGACTTCCTTCACGCCGCGCACGCTCCAGGCAATGCGCGAGGCGTCGATCTTGTTGTCGGCGGTGGGCACATTGCCGGTCATCAGCACGCGGCCCTGCACCACCTCGGTGCTGACCGAGGCATAAAGCTGGCCCGAGCGGTCGAGCAGGCGGGCGGCAATGCCGGTGCGGATGCCGGCATCATCCAGCACCGTGCCGGCGCTGCGTTCCTGCGTTGCCATATAGCCGGCGGAACCGGCGGCGCCCACGGCAGCCACCACACAGCCCCCCAGGGGCAGGGCGGCCAGCAGGGCCAGCACAGCCACGGCAGTCAGCCGGGCGCGCAACGGGGCGCGCAACGGGACGCGCAACGGGGCGGGGGTTTCGGTCATGGGCGTGGTGATCATGGCGGCTCTCCCGATTCGCAGCGAATCAGGGGAATGGTGCAAGGGATCGGGCCTAACGCCAAGCATCCATCACATGTACTGGCAAGCGCCAGGGTGTCACCAGCACCACGTCAAAACGGCGGTCAAGGCGGGCGAATTCCGGGTGCCGCACCTCCAGCAAAGCGGCGGCGCGGGTGATGCGAGCCTGCTGGCGCGGGCTGACGGCCTCCAGCGCTGCCGTGCGGCTGGCCCGCTGCTTTACTTCCACCAGGGCCAATACGCGGCCGCGCCGGGCGATGATATCGATCTCGCCCACAGGCCCGCGCTGGCGCTGGCCGATGATGCGATAGCCTTTCAGGCGCAGCAGCAGGGCCGCCACAGCCTCGGCCCACCGACCTGCCTGTTCGGCCTTGCGCCTTTGCTGGCTGGGGCGGCGCTTCTGGCTGGGGCGGCCACTCATTTTGTCTTGCCTGTTGTCTTGCCTGAAAGCTGCAGGGCGCGGGCATAGATCAGGCGGCGGGGCTGGCCAGTGAGGGCGGCCACCTCGCTGGCGGCGTCCTTCAGGGGCAGGCGGGCAAGGGCTGCCGCCAGCAGGGCATCCAGATCATGCACCGGCGCCTCGCCCGCGTCGGCGCGACCCACCACCAGCACGATCTCGCCCCGGGGCGGGCCGGCCTCGGCATAATGGCGGGCCAGTTCATCGAGGGTGCCGCGCCGCACTTCCTCGAAGCGCTTGGTCAGTTCGCGGGCCACCGCCGCCGGGCGCGGCCCCAGCACCTCGGCCAGGCTGGCGAGGCTGGCGGCGAGGCGCGGTGCCGTCTCGAACCAGACCAGGGTGGCGGGCACCTCTGCCAGTTCGGCGGCGGCGGTGCGCCTCGCCTGGTCCTTGACCGGCAGGAAACCGGCAAACATGAAGCGGTCGGTCGGCAGGCCCGCCACCGCCAGCGCCGCCAACACGGCCGAGGCGCCGGGCACAGCGGTGACCGCCAGCCCCGCCTCCACCAGTTCCGCCACCAGCCGATAGCCCGGGTCCGAGATCAGCGGCGTGCCCGCGTCCGAGACCAGCACCACGGCGGCGCCCTCGGCAATGCGGCGGAGCAGCTCTGGCCGCATGCGGGCGGCATTGTGCTCGTGATAGGGCACCAAAGGCGGCGCCTTGATCCCCAGCAGGGCCAGCAGGCGGCCGGTGACGCGGGTATCCTCGCAGGCGATCAGGTCTGCCCCGGCCAGGGCGCGGCGGCCGCGCTCGGTGATGTCTCCCAGATTGCCGATGGGCGTGGCCACAATATGCAGGCCTGGCGCCAGGCGGCCGCGCCGTTCCAGCGGGCCTTCCAGGTCCAGCGTGCCCGTGCCGCCTTCTGTATCGGTGTCGGTATCGCCCTCGGGCGGGCCGCGATCCTCAGCCTGTGGTGGCATCCAGGCGCTGGCTGGTGCCTGCGTGCTTTGGTCCGGTTGCCTTGGCGGGGCCATGACCTTAGGCTCTGGCGTCTCTTTTTCCGCCGAGGCGTTCCGTGCCCCTTTACCGGCCCCTTTCCCGGCCCCTTCTTCGGCCGCGTGCCGTGGTCGCCTGCCCCCTGATGCCATCGGTTTCCTGGCTCCCGTCATGGTTGCGGCGTGCGCGCCGGCTTGGCGCCGTGGTGGCCCTGGCCACGCTTGCGGCCTGTCAGGCGCCAAGTCAACAGGCGCCTTCCGGTGTGGTGCCGGTTTCCCCGGTGCAGACGCCGGTTGCCGCCATCCCCACCCCTGCCCCCGCGCCGGTTCCCACCGGCCCCGCGGCAAATGGCCGGGTGAAGGTGGGCCTGCTGCTGCCGCTCTCCGGCGCCAACCAGGCCATGGGCGAGGCCATGCTGGCCGCCGCCGAACTGGCCCTGTTCGATGTGGGCGAGGCCAGCCTCGAGCTGCTGCCGCGCGACACCGGCGACAGTGCCGATGGCGCCCGCCGCGCCGCCGATGATGCGCTCGCCGCCGGCGCCGAGGTGCTGGTTGGCCCCTTTGGCGCCGGTGCCGTGCGGGCCGTGGCGCCGTTGGCCGCCGTGCGCCGCACGCCGGTGCTGGCCTTTTCCACCGACCGTTCGGTGGCGGGCAATGGCGTGTGGCTGATGGGTTTCATGCCCGATGAACAGATTGCCCGGGTGGTGCGCTATGCCGCCGCCCAGGGGCTGAAGCGCCATGCCGCCTTCGTGCCCGACACGGCCTATGGCACCACGGTGCTTGGGGCCTGGCGCCAGGCCCTGGCCGCAGGTGGCGCCACGGGCGAGCGCATCCAGCGCAGCGAGGACAAGGGCCCCAATGTGGAGCCGGTGCGCCGCCTGGTGGCCGATGGCGCCCCTTTTGACGCGTTGCTGCTGCCCGAAGGCGGCGTGCGCCTGCGCCAGATTGCACCCCTGCTTGGCTATTTCGAGCTGGACCTGACCCGCGTGCGCCTGCTGGGCACCGCCCAATGGGATGAGGCGGGCGTGGGCCGCGTGCCGCAGCTGGTGGGCGGCTGGTTCGCCGGCCCACCGCCCCAGGCCTGGGACGCCTTTGCGCGGCGCTGGCAGGATGCATACGCCCGCAGCCAGCCCCCGGCCCGCTTTGCCGCACTCGCTTATGACGCCGTGGCCCTTGCCGCCACCCAGGCCCGCCTGCCC
The DNA here is from genome assembly GCA_947379865.1 of Acetobacteraceae bacterium. Lineage (GTDB taxonomy): Bacteria > Pseudomonadota > Alphaproteobacteria > Zavarziniales > Zavarziniaceae > CANCOY01. The sequence continues at coordinate 12,972 of CANCOY010000039.1, read as the reverse complement.
GCCGGCACCCGCTTCACCCCCGACGCCCTGACCAGCCCCTCCGGCTTTGCCGGCGCCAACGGCATCTTCCGCTTCGGCCGCGACGGCGTACCCGAACACGCACTGGCCATCCTGCAAGTCGCCCCGGAGGGCAACATCGTCCTCGACCCGGCGGCAGAAAGCTTCACGGCAGCGCCGGGGTTGTAGGGGGCGGCCCCCGGCCGAGGCTGCGTGAGAAGTCGTAAAATGAGGGCGATGTAGAGGGATTTTTAAGTATTCCGGTGAACGATCGACGCATGCCAAGTCGAGAAACACGAATACTTGTTCTCTGCAAAACCTACCCCTCTCCCAGCGCCAGGCATGTGGAGACGTCTTGCATTGCAGGCATGGAGCAGGATGGAACCCTTGTGCGGCTTTATCCGGTTCCCTTCAGGCTGATCGGTGACCACAAGAGGTTCAAGAAGTGGCAATGGATAAGCGCAAGGATTGAAAAGGCCCGGACGGACCGTCGAAAAGAAAGCCACAAGATTTTTATCGACACCATCAACTGTAACAGTCAGCCCTTAGCAACCAAGGACCATTGGAAGGCGAGACGGAAACTAATAGGCAAGCTTCGGATTTTCCACGATTTTGCCGAGCTTGAGACGGCGCGCTTGGCTGAGGGCATTACGCTTGGGCTGCTTCGCCCATCCGCCTTACTTGGCCTTGATCTGACGCCGGTTGACAGCCCCGAATGGACTGAGGCGGAAAAGGCAAGATTGCTTCGCCTGCAGGAGCAGGGGAGCCTTTTTGACGAGACCGATGCGGGAAGCATTCCCATGCTCCGCAAGCTGCCGTTCGACTTTCATTATCGCTATTTTTGCGACGTTGGCGGCAGGCGTGCTGTATACCGGCACAAGATTGTCGATTGGGAGGTCGGCGCGCTCTACTGGAATGTCCGAAAACGCAACGGGGCGAACTGGCAGGTGCCATTCTTGGCCAAACTTGAGAGGGAATTGCCTGCCTGTGACCTGATGTTCCTGATGGGGACCATTCACAGGTTTCCTGACCAATGGCTGATCATTAGCCTGATCTATCCCCCTAGGCAGCAACCCGGGCTGTTAGAGCAGCCATTTCTGCTTTAGCTGGCAGATGGACCACGGCAAGACCGCCGGCGTGGGCGGCGGCGCTGGCCACCATGCTGCGATGGCAACGCTCAAAATTAGCCTCAAAGCAGACAAGACACGACGTCGCCACGTTTGCGATGCCAACCACCTCGGCAACGGCCATTTCCTGCCCAGACAGATAGGTGCTGAACGCCGTCGCATAGGCGGCCCAGTCACCATTGGCCTTGAAGCGGTCGCGGATCGGGCGCGGGCACCCGAGGACAGGCAGATGGACATAGCCTATACCCGCCTGATGCAGCATTTCCGCAAAGGACTTTTTGGAGAAGCCGGGCTTCCGCGACAGGGGCAGTTCCCGGACATCGATGACCATGGCAATGGCATTTGCCTTCAGACGCGCAACAAAGACGTCTATGGAAAGCCCTTCATATCCCGATGTGAAAATCTGCGATCCCATACTCGCCTCCAGCCCTTCCCGGTGCACCACAACACCAAGAGGCTGTCACGGATCCATCAGCCTGTGAATCCTCCAACAGCCCCCCTCAGAACGCCAGTTTGGCGCTGAGGCCGGCGGTGTGGGTGGAGAGGCCGTCGCCGGCGCCGAACTGGTAGGCGGCGGAGACATCAACACCGCTGTCGAGGTTTATCAGCAGGCCGACGCCGGCGTGGCCGGTCCAGGGATTACCCTTTGGGCCGTCCACCTGGAAGGAATTGCTGGCGGCACCCTGATAGGCCACGGTGAGGTGCGAGCGGTCGTTGATCAGGTCATAAGCGACGCCGGCATTGGCCGAGAGTTCCATGCCATTGGCCAGCATATAGTCGAATTGCCCGTCCACGCCCGAGAGCAGGTTGCGGCTTTGCTGGCCATCCACCTGCAGGTTGAGGGCATTGGCCCCCGTCTCGGCATAGCCCTCGTCCCAGCTAGCCCGGTAGCGCAGGCCGACAGAGGGCGTGAAGGTGAGAGCATTGGCCACGAGGAAGCGCTTTTCCACCGAGGTCTCGGCGCTGAAGGCATAGCCGCCATAGGAGGCCTGCGCCGTGCGGCTCAGGGTGGCGAACGACATGTGGCGGGAGCCGTCAAATTCGTTGCGGCCGAAAGTAAGGTCGCCCAGCAGGCTGACATCCTCTGCCACGTCCCAGGTGCCATAGAGGCTCGCCTCATAGCCATCCACAACCAGCCTGTTGTCCACGATGTCGGACGCTGAATCGACACGGGTCTGCACATAGGCGAGTGCCAGGCCGAGGCGCAGGCCGGGCGAGACCTCAGCGTCGGCGCCGCCAATCATGCCATAGAACTGGGCGTCATAGCCGGTCGCATCATCCAACTGCGACTGGTGCGCCCAGCCACCCAGCGGGCTCATCCAGACGGCGCCATTGGCGAGGCCAAGGCCAGCATTGCCATGACCATGGCCGTGTTTCTTTTGCTTGTTCTTGGCATTGCTGGCGGCAGCACTGGCGGCGGAGGTCACCTTGGAAGCGCCACCGGAGAGGGCCGGCAGGGTCTGGTACACGGCATCAGCCACGGCGTCCTCGGTCGTCAGGCTGCCGAACTCATCCACCACATCCTGCATGTCGCCAGAGGTGCCATCGGCGATCAGCGTGTCGATCACCCCGGCGGCACCCGTCGCCGGCCGCAGCACCCCCGTGTCGGCCGCCGTCGTGCTGCTACCGGTCACGCCCAGGTCCACCGCATTGCCATTGGTGACGGCGGTGAAATCGAACAGCACGCTGTTGTCGGTGACACTGGCAAAGCTGCCGGTGATGCCGCCGGTGGTGACCAGCACATTGCTGATCGTGGCGCCAGAGGCAAGTGCGCCGGCGCCCGTATTGCCGTCGGTCACGTCCACATAAAGGTCGCCCGCGAGGCTGGCGCTGCCGCCGACGATCAACTGCGAACTCTCGCCAGCGCCGCTGCCATAGACACCAATGGTGAGGGTGGAGCCGGCGTTAAGCGTGGCATTGCCGGAAACTGTCAGTCCCGCGGAGCGTGCCGAGCCGGCGCCGGTGAAGACGGTGCTGCCCGATTGGGCAACAAGGGAGCCGACGCTGCCGGTGCCGGTGAGGGTTGCGCCACTGGCAACCGTGACGGCAGAGCCGGCCAGGGAGCCTGTCAGATTGAGAGTGCCGCCGGATATGGTCGTGGCACCCCTCAGGGTGTTGGTGCCACTGAGGGTAACCGTTCCAGTGCCGGCAACATTCAACGCGCCTGAGCCACTGATTACCGCCCCCACGGTGAAATCGGCAGCGGTGGCGTCGAGATTGATCACTTCCCAATCTGTCAGGGAGTCGCCGGAAAAATCTGTCTTCAGATTGAGTGTATCGGTAGAGCTATCCGTGCCACCACTCATGGTGGTGACGCCCGAGAGATCCGTACCGGTGCTGATGGTCAGGGTATCAGCGCCATTGCGAAGGGAAATGCTGCCGGTCACCAGGGCGCCATCCACCGTCACGGTGGCATTGCCGTTGCCATCCTTGATGGCAACGCCGGAGGAGGCACTGACCGAGGCGGTTGACTGCAGGTCGATGGTAACTGACCCGTAGTAGGGAGCCTTGGTATAGATGCCAGCACCATTGCCAGTCCCACCTGTCACGGCGCCTGAAACGGTTAAGGCCATGGAACCCGTTCCGTACAACCGCCCTTCAATGCCCCTGTAACCGCCAGAGACGCTCGCGGTATCTATGGTAAGGTCTCCTCCATTGCTGTAGCCCTTGATCCCGAAGGTAGATGTGCCGACAACGGCGCCAGTTGTGGTAATGGATAATGTGCCGGTGCCGATGTTCTTGCCGTAGATGCCCAGATACCCCCCGGTGACGCTCGCCGCCTGGATGGTCAGGCTGGTTCCATAGCTTCTGGCAATGATCGCACTGCCAAAGATGTTGGCCGTGCCCGTCGCGACGGCCGTTCCCGTGACGGTGATCGAGGTCGCCCCCGTGCCCATGTTGACGGCCGTTATGCCGCTATGGCCGGAGACGTCCGCCGCAGAGATGGTAAGATCCGTTCCGGCGGGCGCAGCATTGTTGGCGAAGATACCCGCGCCGCTGCCGCTGCCGCCCGTGACCTGCCCGGTTGTGGTGATCGAGATGGCGCCGCCGGTTGTACTGTTTTTACCATAAATTCCGAACGTGGCACCCGTGATGGCAGAACTGTTGGCATCGGTGAAACTTATGCCATTGTCGCCGGTGAGGTTGATGCCTTTGCCGCTGGTGGTCGTAATGCCAAAGCCGGCGCTGGTGGTGACCTGCAGGGCCGTGCCTGAGGCGCTGAGGTTCTGCGTGGTGTCGGAGCCGCTGTTGGCAGCACCCGAGCAGGCAAAGGTGTCACTTCTGCCAGTGCAGCTGCCCGCCACCGCAAGGCCTGGCGCCAGCATCGCGCCGCCCGCCAGGGCCAGGGCGCCGGCGAGGGCCGCAAGCGAGACGCCGCTGCGCAGGTCCACCGCCTGGGGCGAGAGACTGGCCACCTGCCCCTTCCACTTGATCATTCGCCCGCCAGACAGGCGAAACTGGGGGAAGGCGGCCTTGGGCAGGCGGGGGGATGTCATCACGGGGCACCTCATTCGGGAGAGCAGAATTGCTCTTTGCCGTCAGGAAATACGACCGCTTAACCCACTCCACGCCGCTCGCCGCCAACTCCTTGCGAACCCGGATTGTAAAAATTCATCCAGAAGGTGGAAAAACAAAAGATTCCAGAATGACCGGCAGTGGGGGTTTTTTGTCCAAATCGGATGGTGGCGATGATGCTCTGGAAGCTTGCCTGCCGGGTGCTGGGCAGCGTGGCGGCCGCGCCGCCGGACGGGATTTTCCGCGAGGTCGCGTGGAACAATGTTCATGCTAGGCCACAAGTCACCGCGATGACCCGTGTTCTGGCTGCGCAGAACAGAGGTTGGACAAGGTGGTGTCAGGGTCATCATGGAACAGGGGGCCGCTCTGCCGCGCTTGGGCAACCTTGATCGATCTGGCCGGGTCGCCCCCCTCAGCCCAGCAGCCGCCCCAGCAGCGCGTTCAGCATCAGCCGCCCGGGCGGTGTTGCCACCAGCACGTCCTCGGCCAGCGTCAGGAACCCTTCCGATACCAGCTGGTCAATCCGCGCCGTGGGCACAAAGTCTGCCAGCGGCGCGCCGATGGTGGCGGCAAACCGGGCGAGCGGCACGCCCTCTGACAGGCGCAGGCCCATCATCAGCAGTTCGGCGGCGCGGGTGGCGGGGTCGAGCGGGGTCGACAGGACCGTGCCATCGCCGGCTTCGGCGGCAGTCAGCCATGCTTCTGGCTTGCGTTCGGCCTCAAGGGCGCTGGCATGGCCCCCCAGGGTCAGGCGGCCGTGGGCGCCGGGGCCAAGGCCGGCATAGTCGCCATAGCGCCAATAGGTGAGGTTATGGCGGCTCTCGAACCCCGGGCGGGCGTGGTTCGACACCTCATAGGCGGGCAGGCCGGCGGCGGTGGTGACCTCCGTCGTCAGATCAAAGAGATCTGCCTGCAGATCTTCCGAGGGCATCACAAGGGCGCCGCGCGACCAGGCGCCCCAGAAGGCGGTGCCCTGTTCGATGGTGAGTTGGTAGAGCGAGAGATGATCCGGACCCAGAGCAAGGGCGCGGCCCAGTTCCGCCCGCCAGTCCGCCAGGCCCTGGCCCGGCCGGGCATAGATGAGGTCGAACGAGACACGGGGGAAGCGCGCCCGGGCAATGGCCACGGCCGCCAGCGCCTCATCCGCCGAATGGCCCCGGCCAAGGAACTTCAGGCTTGGCCCATCCAGCGCCTGCACGCCGAGGCTGACACGGTTGACGCCGGCTGTGCGAAAGCCATCCAGCCGCGCCGCCTCCACACTGGTGGGATTGGCTTCCAGCGTAATCTCAACGTCCGCCGCCATGGGCAGGCGGCGGGCCACCTGGTCGATCACGGCGGCCACGGTGGCGGGTTCCATCAGGCTGGGGGTGCCGCCGCCAAAGAAAATACTGGTCACCATGCGCCCGGGCACCAGGGCCGCCACCCGGTCCACCTCGGCCAGCAAAGCGGCACGCCAGCGGGCGTGGTCCACGCCGTCGCGCACATGGGAATTGAAGTCGCAATAGGGGCACTTCGACAGGCAGAAGGGCCAGTGCACATAAATGGCAAAACCAGGCGACAGCGGCCCGGTGAGGCCGCCATTGGTTACAGCCGTTGCAGGCTCAGGCGCCGCCATCAAGGCAGGCCGCCTTCAACAGGGCAAAGGCACGGGCGCGGTGGCTCATGCCATGCTTGGCGGCGGGTTCCATCTCGCCAAAGGTCTCGCTCTGGCCATCGGCCAGGAACACCGCGTCATAGCCAAAGCCATTGCCGCCGCGCGGCGGCCAGACGAGGCGGCCATGCACCTCGCCCTCCACCGTCAGGATCTCGCCATCGGGCCAGGCAAGGCTGAGGGCGCAGGTGAAATGGGCGCGGCGCAACGGGGCCGTGGTGGCGCCGGCCACCTGCAGGGCGTCTTCCACCTTTTGCATGGCGAGGGTGAAATCCCGCGTCTCCCCCGCCCAGCGGGCGGAATAGATGCCGGGGTCGCCACCCAGCGCCGCCACGCTGAGGCCGGAATCGTCGGCCAGCGCCGGCAGGCCGGTGGCGAGTGCCGAGGCGCGGGCCTTGAGCTCCGCATTGGCGGCAAAGGTGGTGCCCGTCTCTTCCGGCTCGGGCAGGCCAAGGTCGGCGGCCGAGACCGGTGTTACCCCGAAGGGCGCCACCAGCTCGGCAATCTCGACGATCTTGCCCCGGTTGTGGCTGGCCACCACCAGCCGCCCGGGCAGCAGACGGCGCGTCATCCTAATAGAGGCCAAGGACCGAGCGCTGCATGGCCACCAGGCGGCCGATGCCCTGCTTGGCCAGATCCATCAGTTCGCCGAACTGGCCCTCGGTAAAGGGGGCGGCCTCGGCGGTGCCCTGAATCTCCACAATGCCGCCGGTGCCGGTCAGCACGAAATTGGCATCGGCCTCGGCGCCGGAATCCTCGACATAATCAAGGTCCAGCAAGGAACGGCCACCGACGATGCCGCACGAGACGGCGGCGACTTCCGAGGTGAGGGGCACAGCGGCAATCTCGCCCTTGCGTACCAGCCAGTCGCACGCCAGCCACAGGGCCACATAGGCGCCGGTGATGGAGGCGGTGCGGGTGCCGCCATCGGCCTGCAGCACGTCGCAATCGATCTTGATCTGGCGCTCGCCCAGCTTTTCCAGATCGATCACAGCGCGCAGGGAGCGGCCGATGAGGCGCTGGATTTCCTGCGTGCGGCCCGATTGCTTGCCCCGGGCCGCCTCGCGGTCGCCACGGGTGTGGGTGGCGCGGGGCAGCATGCCATATTCCGCCGTCACCCAGCCCCGCCCCTTGTCGCGCAGGAAGGGCGGCACGCGCCCGTCCACGCTGGCGGTGCACAGCACATGGGTGTCACCAAAGCGCACCAGGCACGAGCCCTCCGCATGCTTGGCAAAGCCCGGCTCAAGGCTGATCGGGCGCAAGGCGGCAGGGCCGCGGCCATGGGCGCGCATAGGGTATCCTCCAGAAGGCGTAATCCGGCCTCAGGTCTAGCCCGTGCGAACGGCCGCGTCCACTGGGGAGGGGGTGCCGCGCTAGGCCCGGCTGCTGCGGTGGCAGAGGAAAAGCCAGCCAAGGTAGACCGCGAAAACCCCTGTCTCAGCCCAATAGATGAGGGTGGAGCGGCCGTCGAGCACGCTGGCCAGGGCATCAGAGAGATTGATGGCGGCAAGGCCCAGCACTGTCACCGAGAGGGCGACAAGTACCATGGGCATGATGGCGTTGTGCTTTGTGGCCGCATAGAGAAAACAGGCATAGGTCACGAGGCAGAAGGAAATGATCTTGTCCTGATAGGCGTGAAAGGGCGTGTCGTAATAGATGAACAGCAAAGGGATCTTGAGCCCCAGGAAATGGGCCACGGCCATGGAGGAGAAGATCGCCACCCCGGCCAGCAGGGAGAGATCGAGGATTTTCTTGTTCATGGGCTGTGCCTTTCGTGCAAACGCCTGTGTTGGGGCAGTCTGCCGTTCGCCAGGATTGCCGGACAAGTGGCCCGTATGACAATCTACGTAAAGATTGGGCCAAACAGGGGGAGTGGGCGAAATGGAGGGAGCGTGCAAAAACCGTCCGGCGCCACCGAGGGTGATTGCCGTCACCACCTTTGACGGCATCAGCCCTTTTCATCTTGCGGTGCCCTGTGTGGTGTTTGGCGATGTCCATCCGGGTGCGCCGGCCTTTGACTTCCGCGTCTGCGCCGGGGAGCCCGGACCGCTGCGGACAACGGCGGGCTTCGCGGTTGCCACGAACCATGGGCTTGAGGCGGTGGCCGAGGCCGACATGGTGATCGTGCCCAGCTGGCGCGACCCGGAAGAGGCGCCGCCCCCGGCACTGCTTGAGGCCCTGCGGCAGGCCCATCAGCGCGGGGCGGTGATCGTGGGCCTGTGTCTGGGCGCCTATGTGCTGGCGGCCGCCGGCCTGCTCGACGGGCGGGTGGTGACAACGCACTGGTCTGTCGCGGGCGATCTGGCCCGCCGCTTTCCCCGGGTCAGGGTTGATGCGGATGTGCTCTATCTGGACGATGGCGATATTATAACCTCAGCCGGTACGGCGGCGGGCATCGACTGTTGCCTGCATCTGCTGCGCAAGTTCTATGGCGCGGCGGTGGCCAGTGCCGTGGCCCGCCGCCTGGTGGTGGCGCCCCATCGCCAGGGCGGCCAGGCCCAGTTCATCGAACAGCCCCTGCCGCCTGCGGCCAGCAATGCCCGGCTTGCCGGCCTGCTGGACCGCCTGCGCGGCGACCTGGCCAGCCCCCATACGGTAGACAGCATCGCCGCCAGCGCCGCCCTCAGCCGCCGCAGCCTGACCCGCCATTTCAGGGCCATCACCGGCCTGTCGGTGCATCAATGGCTGCTGGCCGAACGCCTGGCCCTGTGCCAGCGCCTGCTGGAAGCCGGCCCCCAGCCGCTGGAGCGCGTCGCCGACCTTTGCGGCTTTGGCTCAGCCACCTCCCTGCGCCAACACTTCCGCACCCGCTTCGGACTCACCCCCAGCGCCTGGCGCGCCGCCTTCGGGACGGGAGGCGGCAAGGGCTGAGGGCTCAAACCCCAGTAACCGCCGCAGCGGCGCGCCCCTGTCCCCGGGCTGCGCCACGTCGAGGCTGGCGAAGGCGATGGTTGCGGGCTGGCCGGTGATGTGATGGGACGCCTGCACGCCTTCCCCGGCGCAGAGTGCGGCATGATGGGGATAGAGCAGGATGATGCGAGGCGCCCCATAGAGCTGGGCATAGGCCATCATCTGGTAGATGTCGGATTGCGAGACGCCGTGTTTCCGGTCGTCGAGCCGGCGGGCGATTTTTTTCCATTTGGTATCGATCACATGGGTGACCGCTTTCGCCTGACGGATGACGATGTCTGGCTTTGTCTGGAAGAGGCCGTCCTTTGGCTTATCAGCGGCGAGGCAATAGCGGCCGCCACCCTGCAGCACCACCTTATGGTCCGTTCCCGCCAGGGCGCGGCATAGCAGGCGGCCCACGTATTTCTCGAACAGTTCGCCCATGTCGAAAAGCAGCGCCATGCCCTGCCCCGCACCACCGGCGGTGGTCTGGTGGCGGCCCTGCAGGAACAGGCGGGCAAGCGCCAGGGGTTGCTGCCAGCGGCCATTGGTGCGGTCGATGACCACTTCGTGCCAGGGCAGGGCGTTCGGCGGCACGTCGGCCACCTCGGCATAGTCCAGCGCCAGCCGCCGCAGCCGCTGCTGGGTGGCGGCACGCTGGGACAGGCGGCAGAGGTGGAGCACGGCGGCCTTCATGATGCGGTTCAGGCCCGTGTCCACCGAGAGCGCGTCATACCGGCAGGCGAGGCGGGAGGGATTCACGGCATGGCGGGTAAACTGGCGTGTTACATCAAGCCGGCCACGCAGGGCCCGCAGATCGTCTTCCTCGGCAATATAGCGCCGGGGCATGCCCAGCCGGATGGCCTCAGCCAGCCTGTCGGCAAAGAGGCGGATGAGGATCTCCAGCACGGTCTCGCGCTGCCACGCCAGGCTGGTGATGGCGCCGGGATCGATCTTCAGGTCGTGGGCCACCGCCAGCATGTGGACAAGGCGGCGGCGCAGGTCGCCCGCCTGTGGGCCGATATCCTCGCCCGCTTCCGCATCGACCTTGGGCAGGATTTCGAGGCTGCTGTCACCCGCCGCCACCACCCCGACAATGCCCCGGGCGCGCAGGGCGTGGCGGCCATGCTCCAACACGCCATCACGCCTGCTGCCAGCAAAGGTGGAGCGTTCCGCCACGGCGGCGAGGCGATCGGCAATGGGCGCCGGGATCTGGCCATGGTCGTCGCCATAGGTGAGCGCGCCCCATTCCACGACCGTGTAGGCCGGCATCAGCGGGCCGCCTGCAGGCCCGCGTAATCGAAGGCGTCCTTCACGGTCCAGCGGTATTTTTTCTCCTCCATGGCCTCGGCAGACAGGCTGGGGGGTCGCTTAAGCTCATGCCCCACAAGAAAATACGTTTTCTCTTTGCCGGCTTCATCCCCCAGCACCAAGGCAACCTTGGCCCAGTCCCCATGGAAATATTCAGCCAGCAGAGGAATGATCTTGTCACGCATCACGGCATCCAGCTTTTCCCGGCTGTCGCAGCCCATGAAATAGGCGTGGCCAATCTGATGCTCGCGATCAAACAGATATTCGATCCGCTCGTTGAGGGTGGTCAGCAGCTTCGCCAGATCGATGCCCTCGGGCTGTTTCTCGCGTGCCAGCACCGCTGCATCCGGCATCAGTTCCCGGAAGACAAAGCGGCGACGCAGGGCAGTGTCGAGCAGGGCAATGGACCGGTCGGCGGTGTTCATCGTGCCGATGATGTGCAGGTTCGGGGGCACCCCGAACTTGGTTGCAGACCCCTCGAATTTGGTGCCCGAATAAGGCAGGCACACCTTCAGCTCATTGTCGCAGCCGAGGCGCTTGTCCGGCTCCAACAGGGTGATCAACTCGCCGAAGACCTTCGAGATATTCGCCCGGTTGATCTCGTCAATGATGAGGACATGGGGGACTTCGGGATCATCGTCAGCCCTTGCGCTGATCACCTTGAAGATACCGTCGCGCACCGTCAGGCTGAACCCGCCAGGCTGGCTGTCAGTCAGCGGCCGCAGGCCCTCAACGAATTCCTCATAGGCAAAGGACTGGTGGAAGGTTACAAGGGCGATCCGGTCCTCAGCGGCGAGGCGGTGATATTCTGCCATGAGCTTATCGCGGGCATCCTTCAGCGGGGCAGCTTCTGTGTCACCCAGGCAGAGACGCACCGCTTCCCAGGCCGTGCAATAGGTCTTGCCTGTCCCCGGCGGCCCGTGAAGGATCAGATTGGTGGTGGGAGCCGATCCATTCACAGGCTTATACTTGGCGATAACCCAGAGCGCAGCCTGAACATCGATCATGTCGCGGGGTGCAAGGCCAGCCTTTTCAAAGCCTTGCCGCGCCGCGCACATGAACTTGTGTTCTGCGGCATAGGTCTCGGCCATGGACAGGTTGCCAGGGAACTTGCTGCCCAACGCCTCAAGCCAAAGAGCGTCGCAGACAGTCTTGCGTATGTAGATGCCATCATTCGGCGCAAGGAGAAAGAAGAGGCACTCAGCTATTTGCCGACCATAGTCGTCTGACCCTTGTGGTCTATCTCGTCCATCGTTGTCTTGACGTTTCGGGACCGCATCCTTCCAGGCACCTACAAAGGTCTCGAGCGCAGCGGCATAGCCTTTGGGAGAACCGAGTGCGGAGCGGGCGAGCACTGCAAGCGCCTCACGAAGCTTTTTTTGATCTGCGCCGTCCCTGGGCGTGAGTGGGCGATAGGTCTGTGAGTGCAATAGCTTGCTTCTTGTCAGAGCCGAGCGAACTTCAGCCGCCATCCGCTCGTCCGTGTCGGCGCCTTCAAGCGCAGCGCGCAGCGTTACCCCATCCTTCACCTTTTTGTTGCGCTCCGCCTCGTCAAAGGCGGGGTCCGGCTTATCAAACCTGTCGAGATTGGGAAAGAACGCGCGCAGGCGTGCGATCCAGCGGGTGACAACGGCTGGATCGATGGTCAGGGTTTCTGTTTGGGTCTCTGGTTCTGGCGACATGGCGGCGGCTCCGGTTCCTTGGGCGCCGATGTCTGTTCAAACTCACTGAAGCGCCAGCGGCCAAGGTGACCACGAACCCCAAACAAAAGGTTAAGCGTTATGAGTCCTGTCCATGAGACGTGCCCGGGATCACCTTGGCGAAAGGGCGCTTCCCGGCTTGTCGAAGTCGCGGTAGAAAATCTTCTTGTCAGGACATCGACGAGACGGTGAAATGGACCGTGATCGCTGACCGGAAAGGAACGACCTGATGACGACTGGGCTGGATGCTGCGCTCGAAGCGCTCATTGAAAAAGCGCGTCATCACAAGATGACACCCGAGGAGCGGCGGGAACATCGGGTGAGCATGATCATGGGCCTGCGCGGTAGCAAGTCGACCCTGACACGGTCAATGGTTCGGGACATGCTAAATGAAAACGAGGGGCACGCTGAAGCAGGTACAGCCACCTGAGCCCCTCTAAACTCTCTCAGTCCAGCCGGGAACCACCCAAAACCTGCTTTTGTGGCTTGCCATGTTCGATGACGATTGGGAAACGATTTCTGGTAAGGCCGCAGACGATATTGAACTGTTAAATCTAAGTAATCAGGCAAGTCTTATTCGCGCCTTCATCGTTTTCTTGAAGTTCCATGACACGGGTAAAGGATCGGGGCTGGCAGCTAACCCGCCTGACACGGCGCTGATGGAGTTGCATCGCGCCGGAACGTTGCTGCTTTTGCATCAACCAGGCAAAATCCGGGAAGCGGATGATGACGTGGTCGTGCAATTTCAGGGCACAGTTGTCCACAGCCCGCCTAAGGCCGA
>CANCOY010000038.1 GCA_947379865.1 Acetobacteraceae bacterium | reverse complement strand
CTTGCTCTGGTCGCCGGACCACAGTTCCATCGCAAGGCGCGCAACGGGTCGGTCTTTCATGCCGTCATCGCCGATACCGAGCCAGATGGCTGGGGGCGACGCGTGATCCAGCGCGATCATGCCAAGCGCCGTCAGGCTGCCCGGCAGGCAGGAGACACAACGCCATCCACCCCGCTTAGTGCGCTGGACTACCTGCTGGCTGTCGATGATGTCAGCCGCATTGGCGCGCTGCGTCTGCAGGATGAAGACGGACAGTTCCAGCGCGCCGCAGAAAGCAGCCGGCGCACAACCCCGCCACTGGTCGACCTCAGGCACCTGCTGGCCGCATCGCATGCCATAGAGACCAATACCGAGACTGCCGATGATCTGGCCTATCTTCGCGGGCGCGCCACCTCACTGGGAGGCCTGCGCCCAAAATGTTCCGTGGTAGACGATGACGGACAGCTATCGATTGGAAAATTCCCCAGCGTTACTGACGAGCGGCCGATGACCAAGGGCGAAGTGCTGGCGATGCGCCTGGCAAAACAGGCGGGCATCAATGCGGCTGACGCACGGCTGATTGATAGTGAGGGTGCACCGGTTGCCCTGATCCGGCGCTTTGATCGCCTCCCCGGCGGAGGCAGGCAAATGTATGTATCAGCTGCCACCATGCTGGGAGCAGATCCTGGGGAGCCCGGTGAACATGCCTATACTGAGATGGTGGAAGCACTGTGCAAGCATGGCTCAGCGCCCATGGCCGACATCGAGGAACTTTGGCGGCGGATCGCCTTTTCAATCCTTATCACGAATGTGGATGACCATCTGCTGAACCATGGCTTCCTGCATGTGGAACGAGGGCTCTGGCGACTGGCCCCGGCTTTCGATCTCAACCCGTTTCCCGAGCGGCTGCGCGAGTTGAAGACCTGGATCTCTGAGGAGACTGGCCCAGAGGCCACCATTGAGGCCCTGATGTCTGTGCTCGCCTATTTCCGCCTCAGTCGGGTCAGAGCTGGCGAAATCCTGGCCGAGGTTGAGCGGGCCGTAGCAGGCTGGCGCAGTGAAGCGGCGCTGCTTGGCATGACCAGGGTCGAGGTGGACAGCTTTGCCGACGCCTTTGAGCACGCGGAGCGTGCTGCTGCCCGCCGCGCTATGGCTTAGCCCGCGTACCATTAAAACGAACCCACCTTCATCGAGGATGCTGGCCCGATCAGGCGGCAGGGCTTAGTCTCCCCTCCCCCATTCCCGGCTTGGCCATGACTGCTCCGACTCAGACCCCTGCCCTCTTTGGTGATCTGCCCCCGAACCTTTTCCGGCTGTTTTCCGGCAAGGCGCGCTGGTTCTATGCCGATCTGGTGGCCTATCTGGAGGAAAGCGTCTTTGCCGAGGCGGGCGGCGTGATTGCCCAGCCGCAGCTGGTCGAGGCCATCGAGGAATACATCGACCGCCAGGCCCGCGACATCGAGTTTGACCCGGCCGAAGAGGCCGAGGGTGCGGAAGAGCCGCCCCCCCCGGTCCAGTCGCGGGCGACGTTCGTGTTCTGGCGATTGCAGGCCACCGGCTGGATCGTGGTGCACCGCGACCGGCGGCGGCGGCTGGTGGACTTTGATGGGGGGGCCCGCCTTGTCCTCCAGACCCTGCTGGACCTGCGGGCGGGGCGGCTGCGGTCTTATGGTGGCGGGGTGCTGGAGATTCTGACCCTGATGGAGGCGGCCGCCGCCCATCCGGCCGAGCGGTCGGAGAACATCCGCACGGCGGCCAAGCGCGCCCGCTCGTTCCAATATCACCTGCGCACGATTTCCAGCGCCATGCGCAAGGCGGAGGAGCACATCGCCGGGCAGAGCGGTCTGCAGGCGGTGTTTCGCTCGTTCTTTGATGATTTCGTCAGCGAGCACCTGATCGAGGATTTCAAGAACCTGCACACCCGCGCCAACCCCTTCCGCTTCCGCGTGCAGATCCTGGCCATGGCCGAGGAGCTGGTGGAGGACCACGACCGGCTGGAGAGGCTGGCCGCTGGCTATGTCGCCGAGGGCCGGGCGCCGGACAGGGACAGGGCGGTGCAGGTGCTGGCCGAGGACCTGAACACCATTGCCCGGGTGTTCCGCCAGATCGACACCTACCTTGAGGTGATCGAGGAGACCAACAGCCGGATCGAGCGGCGCATCCGCAACACTGTTCGTTACATGGACCGGATCGCCAACAGCCGGTCGGAACGGGTGCAACTGGCCCTCCACCTGCTGGGTAGCACCGCCCTTGGCCAGGACGAGACCCTGCCCCTTGATGGCCGCATGCTGGCGCTGAACCCCGTTACCGGGCGGCGCAATCTGTTTACGCCGGCCCGCAGCCGGGTGCCCTATCGCCCGCCGCCCCTGCGCCGTGTGCCAGAGGACCCGGCCCACCGGGCCTATGTGGCGGCGCTGCGGGCCTATCAGGCGCACTGGACCATCGCGCCAGCCAAGGTGCGCGCCTATGTGGACCAGGCCCTTGGCCTGACCGGCACCGCCCGCGCCGCCGACCTGCCGCTGACCTGCCTTGAGGATTTCGTGATCTTTGAGCGACTGCGGGCCATTCCCTATGGCGATGACCAGGACCTGAGGGAGAGCTATCGCGTGGACCTGACCGGTGGGCGCTTCGAGAGCCCCTGGATCACCTGCCCCGACTTTACCATCAGCCGCTTCACCATCAGCCGCGCCGCGTCGGCAAAAGGATCCACACATGGCTGACCTGCAAGATGTGGAAGAGATCCTGGAGGGCGGCCGGCTGCACCGCCCGGTAGACCGCGAGGTTCTGGCTACGGCCATTCAGGCGCTGTTGTTCCACCAGGTGATCTATGAGGATCTCGACCGCATCGGCCACCGTGCCTATGACGCCCTGAAGGCCCATCGCGGCTTTTTCGAACGCTATTTTGCCGCCATGGGCTATCGCTTTGTGCACAGCGCCCGGGAGCAGATGTTCGCTTTGGTAGCCGATGGCCCGCAATATGGCAGCGCCAAAGCCCGCCTGAAGAAGGACGAGACGCTGATCATGCTGGCGCTGCGCCTGCTGCTGGAAAACGGCATGCGTGCCGGCACCATGGATGGCCTTGGCCGGGTGCCGGCAACCACCGACGACCTGCACGACAGCCTGCGCATGATTGCGTCCAGCGAAGCCCCGTCGGAGGGACGGCTGGACGAGATCCTGAAGGACCTGCAGCGTCACGGCGGCGTCAGCCTGGGCGAGAAAGACACGGCGGAAAAGAACCGCCCCCTCACCGTGCTGCCGGGCATTGCCGTGCTTGTCTCCGATAGTTTTGTGGAAAAGGTCATCACCTGGTTGGAAGCTGGGGGCGAGGGCGATGTTCTGGCCTTTGTGGCCCAGACGGATTCCGCCTCCGGCACCGCCCCCCTCGCCCCGCCTGATCCCCACGCGCCCGAACCTGGCGCGCCCGAGCCTGTCGCCGACATGGAAGGCTGAGATGTACGAACTTGCCCGCATCAGCCTGCACAATTGGTACCTGTTCGAAGGCATCGACCTGGAGATTGCCGGCACCACGGCGGTGATCGGCGCCACGGGATCGGGCAAGAGCGCCCTGCTGGATGCGATCCAGGTGGTGCTGAGCGGCAATCACCGCAGCGCCGTACGCCTTAACGCCGCCGCTGGCGAGCGCAATGACCGCCGGGTCAAGGGATACTGCCTGGGTGCCGTCGCCGATGTGAACAACGGTGCCCCCTTGCGCAAGCGGGCCGAGACCACCATCGCCCTAACCTTCCGCGATACCGACACCGGCCACGAAGTCGCCATCGGCCTGCTGATGGATGCCGACGAAGACGAACCGGTGGAGGATGTGCGCAGCCGCTTTGTGCTGGAGGGCCATGGTTTCAGCATCAAGGACCACATCACCACCGATGAAGATGGTGAGATGCATGTGGTGTCGCACCAGACCATGGTCGAGCGCCTGCGCCAACTGGGCCGCAAGCTGACCTTCCATACGGTGCGGCGCAGCTATGTGGGCACCTATCTGGCGGCCATGCGCCCCGGCGCGCCGCCCGATCCGGATCGCGTGCTGCAGACCCTGCGCAATGCGCTGGCCATTCGCGAGTTCAGCGACCCCACGGATTTCGTGCGCCGCTTCGTGCTGGAACGCCATGATGTGGAGATTACCCGCGCCCGCAGTTCCATCAGCGTCTGGCGCGAACTGGAGGCGGAATCCCTGCGGCTTGCCACGATGGAGCGGGAAATTGGCGCGGTGCGCGGTCGCTACCAGACCTGGCTGGGCCATTATTTTGACGAGGTCGCCCACCATTACACCGCCGCCCGCGCCGAACGCCGGCGCCGCGAACTGGACATTGCCCGCCAGCAAAAACTGATTGCCAACGCCACCACGCGCATCGAGACGGCCGACCGGGTGATCGCCCGCAATGAGGAGATCACCCGCGATCTGCAGGACGAGATCATCTCCAAGCGCACCCTGCTTTCTGCCAGCGCCGAGGGGGCGCGCGCCCTGATCGTCAAGACGGAGATCGAAGCCGCAGAGGCACGGCGCCGCACGGCAGAGAGCACGCTTGGCGCCATCCTGCGGCTTTATCGGGGTGCCTCCGACCTTGGACGGATTACGGCAAACCTGCCCGTCTCCCTGCACAAGGCCGTGCGCGATGCCGCCGCCTTTGCCACCCTCACCGCGAGCCCGGAATCGCGCATCTGGCGCACCAGCCTGGGCGAGGCGGCAACGCTGGCCCAGTCGATCATCAGCCTTGCCCGCGCGGCCGAACCCGTGCAGGCCCAGATCGAGGCAAAGCTGGTGGAACGCGAGCGCTTGCGCCGCGATCTGGCCCCGCTCGCCGAGCGCATGACGGCGGCTGGTGAAAGCGGCGCCCTGCTGGCCCGCCAGACGGTTGATTTCATCGCTTTGCTGAAGGCCCAGGGCATCGACGCGCGCGCCCTGCCCGACGTGGTGGAGGTGAGCGACCCCAGCTGGGCCATGGCGCTGGAGGCCCTGCTTGGCCCCTTCCGCGAAGCCCTGATCGTGCCTGCCGCCCAGGTGCAACAGGCCTTTGACCTGCTCTACAAGCGCCGGAACGAGCTTTATGGCTGCCGTCTGGTGAACACACGGCGGCTGGGCGAGGGCGTGGCCAAACTGCCGGCCCAGTCCATTGCCGCCATTGCCGTGACCGACGATGCCGAGGCGCGTGCCTTCATCGATCGCCAGGTGGGCCGCTTTGTGCGGGTGGAGGCAGAGGCCGAACTGCATGACCATCCCCATGCCATCCTGCGCAATGGCAAGACAACCTCTGGCCTTGGGCTGCAGGTCCACCGTGACCAGACACCCATCCTGGGCAAGACGGCCCGCGCCCAGGGCATTGAGGAAGCGCGCGAACAGCATCGCCTGATGACCGCCGAACTGAAGGCGCTGGAAGGCGAACTCGCCCTGCTGCAGGCCGCCCTGCGCCTGCTGCAGAGCCTGGAGACGGCGCCCGCCCCCGAAGCCTTTGTGCGCGCCGCCGAAGACCTAGACCATGCCGAGGGTGAACTTGCCCGCCTGCAACGGGCACGCACGGCGGTGGAGAGCGAGGACAGCCTGGCCCTGCGGCGCGAGATCGCCGAACTTGAGGCTGAAATCGCCGCCCGCCGCGAGGAGCAACGCGACGAACAGGCAGCCCGCAACGACGCCCTGCGCCAGCTCTCCATCGCCGAGCGCGAGGTGGAGGAACACGGCCGCGAAACCGCCCGCCTGCAGGCCAGCGAAGATGAAGATGCCCGCCTGATGGCGGCAGAGAATGTGCCCCTGGTGCTGGCCCGCCTTGGCCGCGCCGACCTGCTGGAACAGGCCGCAGGGCGGATCGAGCATGTGGTCGATTTCTCCACCAGCGATGCCCTCAAGGCCCTGGCCGAGCTGCGCATTGCCGCCGACCGCCAGTGGGCCGAGACGCGGCGCCTGCAGGAAACCACGCGCCGCCACCTGACCCGCGACCTCAACGCCTATTGCGACACCCATCTGGGCGCCTGGCCGCTACCGGGCGAGAGCACCGAGATCCAGGAGTTCCTGTGGGCCGAGCAGGAGCACCGTCGGCTGGTGGACCATGTGCTGCGCCCCCATCAGGAGCGCGTTCGTATCGCCCGCAGTGCCATGGAAGAGGCGATCAAGGAAGACCTGCTGACCAAGCTATCGGAACGCTTCCAGAGTGCCACCCGCGCCATCGATACCCTCAATGCCCGTCTTGGCCGGCGGGAGTTCGTGGGCCAGCGCTACAGTTTCCGCCACACCATCACGCCCCGCCTGAAGCCGATCTATGACCTGGTGCGCATGGTGGCGCAGAACCCCGACAAGGGCCTGCTGGCCGCCGCCGAGGCGGGGGTCGATGCAGCCATCAGCAAGGCCATGGCGGAGATCGAGACCCTGCTGAGTGAAGAACAGGACGTGGCCTATTTCGAGGACTACCGTAACTATTTTGAATACGACCTTTATATCTCCAATGGCCGCGACGCCCCGGCACCCATCTCCAAGACCATCGGTTTCCTCTCAGGCGGCCAGCGCGAGGCGCCTGGCTATGTCTCCATCGCCGCCAGCATGGTGGCAACCTATTATCCCAAGGGCCGCGCCGGCGATGGTGAGGGCATGGGCCTGGTGCTGATGGACGAGGCCTTTGCCAAGCTCGACATCCCCAATACCCAACGCATTATCGACCTCTACCGCGCCCTCCACCTGCAGATCCTGATTGCAGCGCCGGAAAGCAAGCGCGGCACCTTCATGGAGGCGGTGGACACCATCATCAACATCGACCGTGTGCGCGCGACCAACCATCTGCACGTGGATGTGGAGCAGATCGGCCCCGCCGCCCGCGCCGCCATGGCCGCCGCCAATCCCGAACATCGCGGCGTTGAGGCCTTCCGCCAAGCCTCCCTGCCGGTTGAAGGGCTGGACCCGGACAGGCCATTGGAACCGCAAGAGATATAGTCACCACAACCCGAAACAGAGTGACCGCTTTTGTCACCCTGCTGGTTTAGACCTTTGCATGAGCACGCCAGAGGGTGCGTGTCGCTGGACCGTTCCAGCCGCAAAGGAAGAAAAGATGACGTTTGTATCTCGCCGGGTTCTTGGCCCCTGCTCGCTCGTCCTGGCCCTGATGGCTGCCGGATGCTCCTCAATCATCGAGGGCACAAGCCAGACACTCTCCTTTGATTCAAATCCCAGCGGCGCCGAATGCACGCTGAACCGCAATGGCATGGCGATTGGCAGCGTGCGCACCCCAGGCGGGCTGACGGTCAAGAAGACCAAGCACGATATCAATCTGGTCTGCCACAAGGATGGCTATCAGGACGCAACCGCCTTCCTGAAATCTGATGTGGCGGGCGCCACGGCAGGCAACATCATCCTCGGCGGCGGCATTGGCTGGGCCATCGATTCCGCCTCGGGCGCCGACAACAAATACAACGAACACACGACGGTAACCCTGGTTCCCCTTGCCGCTGGCGCGGCCGCGCCGGCCAAAACCAGCAGCGTCCAGCCCTGAGTGGCGGCCGAACAGGAGCGGGACCCGCAGGGTGACCAAAACTGACACCCAGCCGCCCCATACTCCCGTGGAGCATGACACGAGACCGCCCCGGCCTCATCCTGAGAGCCGGGGCGAATCGTCATCATGTGACATCACGAGCCGGCGGGGTGCAGGCGTGCGCTATGCAAAAATGGATCGGGTGTTCGACCTCATGGTCGAGTTGCGGGCGCGTCGCTATGGCATGACGCTGGAGGAGATTGAAGCCCATTGCGATGTGGGCCACCGCACCGCCCAGCGGTTACGCGACCTCGTCCAGCGCACCTTTCCCGAGGTGCAGGAGACGGTCGGTGACGATCGCAAGAAGCGCTGGCATCTGCCGGTGGCCGTCGCCACGATCTTTCCCACCTATACGGCCGACGAACTGGCCGACATGGAAGCCGCAATCAAACTGCTCGACCGCGAGAACATGCGCAGCCACGCAAAGAACCTGCGCAGTGTGCTGGCCAAGGTCCGGGCGACCCTGCCCGATGTGGCCCATCACCGCATTGAAACCGATATCGAGGCCCTGATGGAGGCCGAGGGCCTGGCCGCGCGGCCGGGGCCAAAGCCGGTGATCTCAGCCGATGTTCTGGGCACCTTGCGCATGGCGGTAAAGGCCTGCTGCCCTGTTCATATCGTGCACAGGAACCGCCAGACCAAAAGGCGCAAGGGGCGCACGATCCACCCTTATGGCTTTCTTTTTGGCATGCGCCACTACCTTGTGGCCCATGACCCCAGGGCCGAGGGCAACCGCTTTCGCCTGTTCAGCATGGCCAACATCGAACAGGCCCGGCTGGAGGAAACCAGCTTCGTGCGCGACCCGGAATTCGACATCCGCGCCTTTGCCCGCGCCTCGTTCGGAGTGTTCCAGGAAGAGGCCTATGATGTCGTCTGGCGCTTCCCCCGCGATCTGGCGGATGCCGCCAGCGAATTTGTCTTTCACCCAGATGAGGTGAAGGAGCTGGAGGCGGATGGCAGCCTGCGCGTCAGCTTCCGCTCCGGCGGCCTGCTGGAGATGGCCTGGCACCTGAACACCTGGGGGAGCGCCGTTGACGTGCTTTCTCCCCCCGAACTTGCGGCCCTGCGAACAGGCCTGCCCGAACGCTGGGCCGCAACGCCCTGAGGCCGGCGCCTCAGCTGGAGACGCAGCTGTTGCCTGACTTGTAATAGCCGCTGGGGCAACTGCCACCGCCATTGAAGAACGCATGGCAGGCGCTGTCAGACGACGCGACGCAGCTGTTGCCAGAGCTGTAATAGCCGCTGGGGCAACTGCCATCGCCGTTGAAGAACGCATAGCGCGCCGACGAGCCCGACGGCGTGCAGGAATTGCCCGACGAATAGTACCCCGACGGGCAGCTGCCGCCCTGGTTCGGGAAGGCCATGGCGGGGGGCTGCGGGACGCGGCAGCTCGCCTCTGCTGCGGCCGCAGAGCCAAAGCAGATCATCAGGCCAAGCATCAGGCGACAAAGCAGGCGGGTCATGGGTCGGGTGTCCTTTGGTTCACCGTGTTTCATCTTCAGCATACTTCTTTTCCTGCATCTGGGGTATGGGCCTCCTCCCCTTACAGGCCGATGGCGGCGGCCTGTTCGGCGATGATTTCGCGGTGAAAGGCCAGCACACGTTCGCCGGGCTGCCAGAGGCTAAACATCTCCAGCGCCGGATCGACCACGGCGGTCGTCTCGCCGCTCAGGGCCTCGAGAATGGCCTGACCGCAGAAAGGCACATAGGCTTCGGCATAGCCGCCTTCGTGCACCGCCACCAGCCGACCGCCACACAGGCGCGCAGCGGTTGCCTTCATCAGCAGGGTGAGTTCGCGGAATGTCTCGCTGTGCAGCAGCATGCGGGCAAGCGGATCAACGCCATTGGCATCAAGGCCGCTGGCCACAACGATCAGATCGGGCTTGAAGCGCTCCAGCGCCGGAATGACAAGCTGGTTGAAGGCATGCAGATAGGTGTCGTGCCCACTGCCGGCCGGCAGGGGGATGTTCAGATTGAAGCCGGCACCCGCCCCCGCACCCCGATCCTCTGCCCCGCTGTAACCGGGCGGAAAGCAGCGGTCCTGGTGCACAGAGATGGTAAGGGTATCGGCACGTTCGTAATAGACGGCCTGTGTGCCATTGCCATGGTGCACATCCCAGTCGACCACGGCGACCCGGCCAAGACCATGGCGGGCGCGGTTGGCTTCAATGGCGATGGGAATGTTCGACAACAGACAAAAGCCCATGGGCCGGTCGGGCATGCAGTGATGCCCGGCCGGTCGGCACAGGGCATAGGCATTCTGGACCTTGCCGGTCAGCACATCGTCGATGGCGTGGTTGGCGAGCCCGGCCGACAATTGGGCAATCTCAAAGCCACCCTTGCTGAAAGGAGCCAGATCTCCCAGATCGCCGCCGCCCGCATCACTCACTTCCTTGAAGCGGTCGATATAGGACGCAGGATGAATGCGCAGCAGATCCTCGCGCGTCACCGGCAGGCTGCGGGGCATGTGCAGTTTTTCGGTCAGACCGGAGACCACCGCAAGATTATAGAAGCGCCGCTTTGAATCGGGCGTATCGGCCCCATATGAACCGGTAGGCGGCTGCACCCATTCCCCAACCGGGAGAAACAGTGCCTGAACACCCGTACTATGCCAAAAGGTGCGCTCGTCCGTGTAAAACCCTGTGGTTGCCATGGCTGATACCTTCCCTTGGGTGCGCGGTCGTTCTGTTTGCTCACGCTTTGGCAAAAGTATGACGGCGTCTGCGGTAAAGGGAAACGTCTCTCACAGGGGCTTGAGCCAGCCACTGGCGAGGCGCACGATCCCGGCGCCGTGCCTGCCTATGGCGTTTGACGCGCATGTTTCAGCGTTGCGGCGTCGTGACAGGCGCGAGTAAACCAGACCGGCAAGCCAGGCCGGCACACCAGACAGGCGATCTCTGCCTCGGCCACGCGCCTGATCGGATGCCTCTATGACGTTCACAAAGCAGCCTCTTCGCCTCGGGCTTGGTCTGATGACTGTGCTCGGGATTGGCCTCGGTCTTTATTTTTGGCTGGGGCCGGGCAGCGGCAAGGCGGTGACCTATGTCACGACGCCGGCGCGCAGCGGCGAGGTGATCCGGACCATCGTGACAACGGGCACGGTGAACCCCGTCGCCACGGTCACGGTTGGCAGCTATGTCTCAGGCGTCATCCAGTCCTGGAGTTGTGACTTCAACGCCCAGGTCACCAAGGGACAGAAGTGCGCCAAGATCGACCCCCGCCCCTACCAGACCATTCTTGAGCAGGACAGCGCCGCTCTTGCCAGTGCCGAGGCCCAGGTCCGCAAGGACCAGGCAGCCCTTGCCTATGCACGGGTCGACTTTGCGCGCGCCCAGCGGTTGCAGAAATCGGGCGCCGTCTCGAAGGACTCGGTCGATGCCGCGCGCAATGTTCTGGATCAGGCAGAGGCCCAGATCAGCCTCGATCTTGCCAATGTGGCGCAGCGCAAGGCCTCGCTTGATGCCGCACAGGTCAATCTTGACTACACGGACATCCTGGCCCCGGTAGATGGCACCGTGATCTCGCGCAACATCGAGATTGGCCAGACCGTTGCAGCCAGTTTCCAGACCCCGACCCTGTTCCTGATCGCCACCGATCTGACACGCATGCAGATCGACACCAATGTCAGCGAATCCGATATCGGTGAGGCACGGGAGGGGCAGACAGCAACCTTCACGGTTGAGGCGTTTCCCGGCCGTACCTTCAAGGGCAAGGTCCGGCAGGTGCGCCGCGCCCCGATCTCGGTCCAGAACGTCATCACCTATAATGTGGTGATCGACGTGGACAATGCCGACCGGGCCCTGCTGCCCGGGCTGACAGCCAATGTCCGCATCATCAGTGCCGAGGCACAGGATGCGCTTGTCGTGCCTGCCACCGCCCTGCGCTTTTCGCCCAGCACCGAAAAGGCCGAAAAGGCAGCAAAGGCAAAGGGGGGCGAGGACAAGGCGGATACGGGCCGGGTCTGGATCCTGCGTGGCGATGTTCCGGCAGCGGTCGAGGTCCGGGCCGGTGTCGGCAACGCGGCCGAGGTCGCCGTTGAGGGGGACCTGAAATCAGGCGACCTTGTGATCACCGGGGAGGCAGGCCCCGAGGCGGGTGACAAAGCGGGCGGACGGGCTGGCCCCTCTGGCCAGCGTTCCCCCATGTCGCGCTTCTGAGGCCGTCATGACCGAGCAATCCCCCGTCATCAGGGTTGAGGGCCTCAAGCGACATTATCAGCTGGGCGACACGGAAGTGCGCGCGCTCGACGGCGTCGATCTGGTTATCAGCCGGGGCGAGTTCGTCGCCATCATGGGCTCTTCGGGATCCGGCAAATCGACCCTGATGAACCTGATCGGTTGCCTCGACCGGCCCACCGCCGGGCGATATCTGCTTGAGGGTGTTGATGTTGCCGGTCTGGCTGAGCCTGAGCTGGCGGCCATCCGCAGCCACCGCATCGGCTTTGTCTTTCAGAGCTTCAATCTGCTGGCGCGCACCAGTGCGCTGGAGAATGTCTCCCTTCCCCTCTTCTATTCCGAGGGTGGGCGGGATGCCACGCCACGGGCGCGCGCAGCCCTTGCCCTGATGGGCCTTGCCGAGCGCGAGCGCAACCAGCCGAGCCAGTTGTCTGGCGGGCAGCAGCAGCGTGTGGCCATTGCCCGGGCCCTGATCAATGACCCGGCCATCCTGCTGGCGGACGAGCCCACGGGCAACCTCGATTCCCAAACCTCGACAGAGATCATGGAGACCTTTCGCCGGCTCAACCGCGAGCACGGCCTGACCATCATCCTCGTCACCCACGAGCCAGACATGGCCGCCTGGGCAAGCCGGGTCATCACCATGCGCGATGGCCGTGTGCTGACCGACGAGGCGCAACCCGATAACGCCACCACTGACCAGCCAGCCAGAATGCCCACCCAAGTCCCCATCACCCGGCTGGGCCGGATGGAGCCAGGCTCATTCGTGCGCATGGCCCTTCTGGCTTCCCTGCGGGCCATCGTGCGTAACAAGATGCGATCGGCCCTCACCATGCTGGGGATCTTCATTGGCGTTGCCGCCCTGATCACAATGGTTGCTGTGGGCCAGGGCGCCAATGCCTCGGTCACGGCCCAGATTGCCAGCCTTGGCACCAACCTCGCCATTGTGATGCCGGGCGCCACCACATCAGGCGGGGCACGGGGTGGCTATGGCAGTGCCTCTACCCTGACGGTCGCAGATGCGCGCGCCATTGCCGCCGAGGCGCCGTCGGTTGCCGACATCGCCTATATGAACCGGGCCAGTGCCCAGGTGCAGTTTGCCGGCCAGAACTGGACAACCGTGATCCAGGGCATCAGCCCCAACTTCGTGACGGTCCGCAACTGGACCATCGTCGCCGGGCGCGCCCTGACTTTGGAAGATGATGCATCCGGCGCCCGGGTTGCCCTGCTTGGCGAAACCCTTCGCAAGAACCTGTTTCTCGAAGGCCAGGACCCCATCGGCGCCACCATCCTGATCAAGAATGTACCCATGCAGGTGGTGGGGCTGCTTGGGTCGAAGGGGCAGTCGAGCTTTGGCTCCGACCAGGACGACGTGATCCTGATCCCCTTCAACACGGCGGAGCGCAAGGTGCTGGGGGCAGCGGCGCCAAGCTCCACCAAGACCAACACCAATCCGATTTTCAACGGCCCGCCCAGCCCCTTTGGCATCCAGCCGCGACTGACCGGGTTGGCCAACAGCCTCTACATGCAGGCAACCTCGGCGGAGGCTGTCGGCCGGGCCATTGAAGAAGCCACAGCTGTCCTCCACCAGCGGCATCGTCCGGCACCTGGCCAGCCTGATGATTTCAACATCCGCAACATGGGGGACCTCGCCCAGGCGGCAGAGAGTACGGGCCAGATCTTTACCCTGCTTCTGTCAGCGGTCGCCTCCATCTCTCTTCTGGTCGGCGGGATCGGCATCATGAACATCCTGCTGGTGTCCGTGACGGAGCGGACACGGGAAATCGGCATTCGCATGGCCATTGGCGCACGCCGCTCCCACGTGCTCTTTCAGTTCCTGACCGAAGCGGTGTTGATGAGCATCGCCGGTGGCGTTGCGGGAATTGCCTTCGGGCTTTTGCTGGCGGCGATCATTGCCCAGCTCGTGGGCTGGCCGCTGGTGATATCGCCGCTCGCCGTGGTGGGCGGTTTCGTGTTCTCGGCCGCTGTTGGTGTCTTCTTTGGTTTCTATCCCGCCCGGCGGGCCGCCAGCCTTAACCCCATAGAGGCCCTGCGTTATGAATAGAACGCCACGGATCGCCGGGCCGCTGGCGCTGGTGCTGCTCCTCTCCGGCTGCGCCCTTGGCCCCGACTGGACTGGTCCCGGTACCGATGATCAGGCACAGGTCCAACCCCTGCCCGATCAACCCCCGCCCGATCAACCGCTGTCGGCCGGGCCTGGAGAGCCCGCGCAGATCCTGAAGCTGACGGAGGAATTGCCGGTCGCGTGGTGGCACCTGTTCGGTTCCCCCGCCATTGATCAGGCGATCCGCCGGGCACTGGCCGGCAATCATGATCTCGCCGCCGCAGAGGCCAGCCTTGATCAGGCCCGCTTCCTCACCGCAGGGGCTGAAGGCGGCCTTTATCCGGGCCTTGCCCTGTCGGTTGATGCAACGCGAACCGATACGGGATCCGGCACCGGCCTGGGGGGAGCGACGGGCACCTCCTCTTCGCGTTCACGCTCTGGCCTCTACAACCTCTATTCCATCGGACCCAGGGTCAGCTATGCGCTGGATGTTTTCGGCGCGACACGGCGCACGGTTGAGCAGCGCCAGGCCGAAGCCGAGGCAAGCGCGCACAAGGCCCGCGCCACCTATCTGAGCCTGACCGGC
Source organism: Acetobacteraceae bacterium (assembly GCA_947379865.1). GTDB lineage: Bacteria > Pseudomonadota > Alphaproteobacteria > Zavarziniales > Zavarziniaceae > CANCOY01. The sequence goes on along the minus strand of CANCOY010000038.1, from coordinate 17,023 downwards.
AATGTGGTGACCCAGGCGCTGACCATCGCCAGCCTAAACGCCCAGCTTGAGGCCGCCCACGAGATCGTCGCGGCCAATCAGCGGACGGTGGATCTGGTAGGCCAGCAGCTTGATGCCGGCAAGGCGGCACTGGCGGACCTGCTGACCGCAAAAACAGACCTCGCCAACGCCAGAACCGCCATCCCGCCCCTGTCGCAACAACTGGCGGTGGCCCGCCATGCCCTGGCCGCCCTCTATGGCGAGGGGCCCCAGGCAACAGCCACGTTCACCCTAAGCCTCAGGGATATCAGCCTGCCGGTTGAAGTACCCCTCAGCGTCTCCTCAACCCTGGCGCGCCAGCGGCCTGATGTGCTTCAGGCAGAGGCCAATCTGCATGCGGCCAGTGCGGCCATTGGTGTTGCCACGGCCAATCTCTATCCGTCGCTCACCCTCTCGGCGTCGTTGAGTGATGATGCCCTGACGCTCGGCAAACTGTTCGAGGCGTCAAACCTTGGCTGGTCGCTGGGCGCCTCGCTGTCGCAGACGATTTTTGACGGCGGCACGCTTGAGGCCAACCGGCAGGCCGCCATTGCCAACTGGCGCACCGCCCTTGCGACCTATCGCCAGACCCTGATGGATGCCTTCCGGCAGACGGCAGATGCGCTGAGCGCCCTTGCCCACGACGCCGAACTGGTAGCGGCGGAACGCCTCGCCCTTGATACGGCGCGGGAGGCGGCTGACCTGAAGCGCTTCAGTTATGCCGAGGGCAAGGCCAGTCTGGTGGAACTGCTTATCGCGGAACGCAGCCACCAGCAGGCGGCAGAGGGCTATGCCCGTGCCGTGGGCCAAAGGCACATCGACACGGCACAACTGTTCGTCGCCCTGGGCGGCGGCTGGTGGGACCCGCCGCCTCCCATGTCGGGTGCCGCTCAGGACACCTTGCTGCCAAAGTAACCCTGAGGGGTCACGCTGGCGGGATCAACCGGCGTGCTGATCCAGGCCGAGAACATGATCCATATGAGCCTCGGTGAACATCTCCGGCGGCAAGACCTCGGGCCCGGCCATCACCGCGATGCCATGGGCCGTCAGCGCCGGATCGGTCATGGCCCGCTCGTGGAAGGCACGGCGGCGGGCCTGGGCATCGGGGCCGAACTCGGCCTCAAGCCGGGCCGTGACCAGTGCCGCATGGCGCAGACGGCGCATGCGCTCGGTCCGCTCCTCCACATAGGGTGCGAAAAGGGACGGCTGCCACTCTCCCGTTGATTTCAGCAGATCAGACACCAGGCGCACGTCGCGATAGGTGATCGAAAGGCCCTGGCCGACGATGGGGTCATTGTAACCTGCCGCATCACCAATCAGGACAACGCCCTCGGCCACGGGCGTGTCTGCCCAGGCGCTGTTGTTGAAGAAGCTGTATAGCGGCCCTGCGGGTTCCGCCGCCACGATGTGGTGGTTTTCCGGCGAACAGGCCACCTGGAACGCGTTCAGGAACAGGCGGGCGCCATCTGGCCCGGCGAAGCGATTGCGCTGGCTCAGCGGATAGCTGCCGTACACACGCACCTTGCCGCCGCCTTGGGGGAAGGTGAGGAAGGCGAAATCCTTTTCAGTGCCAATGGCCTGGATGTCGTCAGCCCAACCTTCGGCGCCTTCGACGAGGAGGCCCGCAAACATGTGGTGCGGCGGATCCTGATGCAGGGCAATGCCGCAGGCCTTGCGGACCTGGGACTGCCGACCATCGGCGCCAACGATGAGGCGTGCCGTCACTTCAAGACGCACACCGCGGTGCACATAGGCAACCCGCGGATTGGCACCGGGCACAACCTCTTCAACCTGGACGCCCCGAAGCATCTCGGCACCACGCCGGCTGGCCTCGTCATAGAGGGTCTGGCAATGGTGCGGATGCCCGATGCACAAGGGGCCCGGGATTTCAGGAAGGATTGAATCAAGGGCCAGCGCCGTTGCCTCGGACTCGGCCGGCGTGCGGGTCTCGTCATAGCTGATGTGGCGGGCCAGATGGTGACCGCCTGCACGGACCAGCAGATCATAGAGGCCAAGGCGCTTGGTCTCGACAACACCCCAAGGCGCGATCCATTCGCCGCGCACCCTGTCGCGAAACTCTGTGCTTTCCTCAAGGACGAGCACCGAGGCGCCGGCCTCGGCCATGATGGCAGCCAGACCGCTGCCACCAATGCCGCCACCCACGATGATGAGATCGTAATCCGTGCTCATTCGAACGTCTCCCTCAGCGCACCTTGTTGGTCGGGCGCGTTGTCCATCCAGACCCTAGTCAGCCAGTCTCAACCACAATTGGGTACGCCCATTCAGATCGATATGCATTCTGGCACAACCCGCAGCGTCGGCAACAAGCGCGCTGATCGGGCCACCTTCAACGGCATAGCGGGCGTTCGGGCGAAGACGCTCAAAGCCAAGTTCATGGGGACCCGCGCTGGCGTTGCCCGGATGCAGAACCAGTTCCAGATCCCGGCCATTGGAAAAGGCCTTGCCGACCAGAACATCGGGATAGATGGCTGAGGCAAGCACCGGCCCCTCGGCGGTACATTCGGGCGGCCCTTCTGCGAAGGAACGCGCGAAATCGCCCGTGCGGGCAATGCGCCCCATGACCGCGACGGCATTGGCGAGATTGGAGCCTGTGCTGTAGCTGCGCACGCCGTTCTCGATGGTCTCGCCACAGGTGGCAAGGCTGTTGAGGGCCGCGGCAACAATGCGCTCGTCACCAAACTCGCGGGCCGCTGCCAGGACACCACCAAAGGCGGCGACAAAGCCCGGGCGATAGTTGCCCGGGTCCAGACCCTTGCCCGGCAGGGCTATGCGCTCGTGCCCATTGGCGTCGCGGACCAGCGCCGGCTCGATTTCCTTGCGGGCAATGGCCCACAGGGTCTTGGCCCGGTCGGGCGTGAAGATGTTCGCGAAACTGGCATAACCCGCCTCGCCCACGGGGAACGGGAACTCGATCCCCAGATGCTGCGACCTGAGGCCGATGATCGACCCTGCGCCATCGGTGAATTCTGTATCGAGCTTGTCCAGCCAGTTCGGCAGATGTGTTTTCACATGGGCTGAGCCAAACAGCGCATCGTGCACCGCCAGCGATCCCATGCCGTAATGGTTGCAGATGGGATAGATCCAGTTGGGCTCGCAGGCAAAGAGGCCAAATTCCGCCGTCTCATAATTGCTTACGACCGAGCCGATCACCGTGTGGATGTCGTGCACATAGGCGGTGTTCTGGTTCAGACGGAAGGTGAGTGCGCCCGGCTCGGCATAGCTGTGGTCACCGGAATTCAGCATGTACTGGCCCACATGCATGCCGAACCAGCCGGTCAGCATGATGTTGTCGCGGGCGGCGGGATCAAAGTTCGTGAAGTTCAGATGACCCCAGCACGATTCATAGACCCAGTATCCCCAAACCTTGCGCAGCAGATACTTGTCGATCAGGTTGCGCTGCGCCGTGCGCAGGTAACCCGTGAAGTTCGGGCAATAGGCCCCCTGTACCACCCCCAGGGCAAAGCCCAGATGGTTGATCTGATAGCGCAGGGCTGCCGGCTGGAACTGGTCGATGATGTCAAAGCCATTGAAGGCATCGACGGGCTGAAGGCCCCGGTCCAGCACATAGCGCACGGACATGAGGTCGTCTGCCGAAAGCTCCCGCGTGCCTGCCACGGGCACGGCAGACGCCATGACCTCTACTTCCGCCAGGGAATTCGGCACAAAGGCTGAGCGGGCCAGCAGCTTGGCGGCATCCCCCGCCTCGCGCTTGCGCTCACGGGCGCGGAACATCAGGGTAATGCCAAGGCCTGAGGCGAGGCCGAGAAAATGCGCCCCGGGCAGGATCGCCTCACCCACCATGAGCCCGGCCGCCAGCGCCGCCCCACCCCAGACCAGCAGCGGTGCCAGCACCACACCCGCCCAGAACCAGGCAACCATGGACAGGCAGAACAATGCCAGGACCAGCGGGAAGAGCAGAACCGCCCAGCCACCAACCGCCAGGAACCCTGCTCCCGGCACCCAAAGGCCAAGACCAGCCGCCTGCCAGGCGGGAGAGGCATTGGCAAGCAGGGGCACCAGGCCGGCCACGGCGGCCAACCCATAAATCATTGCCGTGCGCCGCTGGCGCGCAATGGTCACGGGTCCGCGCGGCCGTCCGGCGACCGGAGAACGCGGTTCGCTGAGGCTAGGGGCGTCGATGGCGGTCATGGGATGTTTCCCCTTGGTTGTCTGTTGTAGGCGGCCTCAGAACGAAGGCCCGATTGCCCTTAGGCTGCGACAGAGTGAAAGGGCCGTATCGGCAGCGCTGAGCAGGGCGGGCGGCGCATCAGGAACCAGGCCTACAAGCGACCAGCCCAGGGTGGCGCCAACCAGAAGTGTGAGTTCAAGGCCAGCCGCCACCGCCAGCCACGCGCCAACCCTGCCCAGGACCCGACGTTGTGCAGGCGGCACGGCTGTGGTCGAAGCCGGGGCAAAAGAGGTTGAGGTAAAATCGGGGCGCCAGTTCGAGGCCGCATTCAGCAAAGGCGCGGGTGCACCGTGTCTGAGGAAGGGAATGCGCTCGCCCACCCAATCGACGCCCGTCAGGAATCGACCAAGCAAATAGATGGCGAAGGCACAGCAGGCCATGGTTCCTCCCGGGCGCCGCATCGTTTCGCACGGTCACCTTGGCCAAGAATGAGCGCGGTTCTGCTCCAAGTCCAGCATCTGCGCCGCAACACGGGCAAAAGGCGCTTCGGATTTGCCTTGTGCGGGAAGTTTGTTCACGTTAAGTTCCAAGCATCGCGGGAGCTGGAGCCGTCATGGTCGAGCAAATCGTCATCACCGAAAAGTCGAGCCAGGCAAAAGACGTGCGGGCCGCCATCGGCGGTCGCTATGGCACGATCCTGCCGGCCGAGGGCCACCTGTTCGACCTGCTGGAACCAGAAGAGGTTGATCCCAGTTGGAAGCGTTGGTCGCCCGTGCTGCTGCGCCCCGAAGGCCTTTATGGCACGCGCCCGGCCAATGGCGGCAACAAGGCGAGCAAGCTGAAAGCCATCCGCGAGGCCCTGCGCACCGCCAAGCGCGTCTGGATCGCCACCGACTGCGACCGCGAGGGCCAGCTGATCGGCCAGGAGATCCTGGAGCATTACAATTATCGCGGCGAGGTGATGCGGGTGCTGTTCACCGCGCAGGACAGCCAGACCATCCGCGATTCCTTCAGCCGCGCCCGCCCCAATGCCGAGTATTCCCGCCTTTATGAGGCGGCCGTGGCGCGGCGGCAGGCGGACCAGATCTATAACCTGTCCCTTACCCGCACCGCCACGGTGGTGCTGGGCAAGGGCGCGCGGGGCGTGATCGGCGTCGGCCGGGTCAAAACCCCGACCCTGGCCATCGTCTGCCGGCGCGAGCTGGAAATCCGCGACTTTGTGCCGGTTACCTATTTCGAGATTGTCGCCACGGCCCATGTTGCCGGTGGCACCTTCAAGATGCGCCACGCCCCGGCACAGCGTCTGCTTAAGCGTGCCGATGCCGAAGCGGTTGCGGCTGCAGCCGATGGGTTCGAAGGCCCGCTCGTCGTTACCGTGGAAGACAAGCGGCAGGGGCCGCCAAAGCTGCACGACCTGCCCTCGCTGCAGAAGCTGTGCAGTTCCCGTTTTGGCTGGTCGGCCGCCAAGACCCTTGAGGTGGCGCAGGAGCTTTACGACGGCCAGGGCAAGAAGATCATCACTTACCCACGCGCCGAGGTGCGTTACCTGCCCGAGAGCCTGATTGGCGACGTTCCCGGGATCGTCGCGGCGCTGCAGGCGGGCGAAAGCCTTTCGGCGATCCCCGTCCCCTCCCCCCCGGTGATCCGGCGGGGCGCCAGTGGCAGCTTCAACGACCGGGGGCTGGAGGGGGCCAGCCACCATGCCGTCATTCCCAACGTCAACACCATCGGTGATCTGCCTGCGATCTGGCCCCGCCTGTCGCCAGACGAGCGACGCCTGTTCGACGTGATCGCCCGCGCCTATCTGGCCTCGGTGATGCCGGACTATCGCTATCGCCAGACCATCGCAAAGCTTGATGTGACGGGCTTAGGCTTCAAGGCAAGTGGCCGCCAGCCCATTGAGGCCGGCTGGCGCGCCGCCTTTCCCGACTGGCAGCCTGCCGAAGAAAAGGGCGACGATGCCCAGGCCCTGCCCCCCATGAAGAATGGGGAAGCCACCCGCCTCGCCAAGCCCATGGTCGAGGACAAGGAGACGCGCCCCCCACCGCGTTACAACGAAGGCACCCTGATCGAGGCCATGCAGAACGCCTGGCGCTTTGTCGAGGACGAGGTGCTGCGTGAACGGCTGAAGGAAGCCAAGGGCATCGGCACACCGGCAACCCGGGCAGAAATCATTGGCGGCCTCAAGAAGCAGGGATTTCTGACGCTTGAGGCCAAGAACATTGTTCCCACTGAGGCAGGCCTTGCCCTGTTCGGGGCACTGCGGGAGGCCGACCCCGATCTGGTTGATCCAGGCGTCACCGCCCGCATGGAATGTCTGCTGGATGATGTGGTGGTCGGCCGCCAGGAGATGGTCAAGGCCATTGATGCGGTTTGCGAGGTGGCGCAGCGGATCATCGGCAAGCTGAGCAGCGGGACACCGCCCGTGCTGATAGCCCTGCCTGGAACCTCGTCCTCTGGCGCCGCATCCTCGGGTGGCCGGGGGGGAGCCGGGTTTGCCGCGCGGCCCCCTACGCCCGCCATGAAGCGCTTTGCCGAGAGCCTGGCCCGCCAGAAGGGGCTGACCCTGCCCGAAGGCTATGGGACATCGGGTGTCGCCTGCCGCGCCTTTCTTGACCAGCATGCCCCGGACAAACCAGAAGCCACCGGTGCGGCTTCCACGTCGCCACGCATGCCGAGCGAAGCGCAGCTGCGCTTTGCCCAATCCCTTGCGGAACGCAACGAGGCGGCCATTCCTGAAGAGGCGCTACTCAGTTCCCGGGGCCTGTCTGCCTGGATCGATGCGCAACTCGGCGGCAAGGCGGGCCTCGCCAATAACACCGCTGCCGAAACGCCCCCGGCGCGCCGGAAAGCAGCCAGCCGCAAGACAGCGGGCAGCAGCCGTCGCACCACGCGAGCCGAAGGTGCGGCCCCAGCGAAACGAGCCAGCAGGAAAAAGGCCGCCGCCACACCTGTCATCCAGGCGCCTGCAGCCAGGGCGCGCGACCGGCAAGAGGCGAGCCCCCCGGCTGACACCAGCCTTACGGCCCTGCGTATCCCTTATGGAAACAAGGACGTGGCAATGAAGCTGGGCGCGCGCTATCGCGACGGCGGCTGGTTTGCGCCAGCCGGCGTCGACCTTTCGCCCTTTACCGAGCGCGGCTGGCTTTAAGCCCCGGACTTTGCCGCATGGGCAGAGGCAAGGGGAATGTAGAACGACAGGCAATCGGGATTGGCCATGGCCTCGCGGTTGATGACCTTTTCCAGCTTGTGGCCGAGATAAAGCTTCTTGATCGGCACTTCCTGTTTCTTGCCAGAGAGCGTGCGGGGAATTTCCGGCGCATGCAGGATTTCGTCTGGCAGGAAGCGCGGCGAGACCGATACGCGGATGGCGCCGTTGATCTTGTCCCGCATGGCAGCGTCCAGATCCTGACCCGGCCTGAGGGCCACGAACAGCACCATCCAGCTGTCACGCCCCAGGTACTCAAGGTCGATCACCATGGAGTCCAGCACTTCCGGCAGGCCTTCCACCGCGCTGTAGATCTCGCTGGCACCAAGACGCAGGCCAAAGCGGTTGATGGTGGCGTCCGACCGGCCATAGATCGTGCAGGTGCCCTCAGGGCTTACCTTCAGCCAGTCGCCATGGCGCCAGATGCCGGGATAGACATCAAAGTAACTTGACAGGTGCCGGGCATTGCCCGGGTCGTTCCAGAAGTAGATCGGCATGCCGGGCAGTGGCCGGGTGCAGACCAGTTCGCCCACCGCATCGGTCACGGCATTGCCGCCCTCGTCAAAGGCCTCCACGGCGGCGCCCAACTGGCGGCACTGCAGTGAGCCAGGCGTGGGGGGCAATTCGCGGTGCCCGGTGCAGAAGGCGCCGGCAATGTCGGTGCCGCCACCCACATTGTACCACCAGATGTCTGGTGTGCCGGCCTTGGCAAAGGCCTCGCTGCCCCAGTGCTGCACATCTTCGGCCAGGGGTGAACCCGTGGAGCCAAGGCCACGGATGGCCGAGACATCACCACAGGCGGCAATGTCGAGCCCGGCTTTGCGGCAGTTGGCGTAATAGGCGGCCCCTGCCCCCAGGAAGGTTACCCGGTGGCGGGCGGCAAAGCGCCAGAGAACGCCCCAGTCGGGATTGTCCTTGGAACCAGAAGGGCTGCCATCGAAGATGCAGATGGTGGTGCCGGTCAGCAGGCCAGAGATCTGGGCATTCCACATGATCCAGCCGGTGGAACTGTACCAATGGTAACGCTCGCCAAAGCTGTTGGGATCATAGCTGCAGCCAACGTCATTGTGCTTGCCATTGGAAAAGGCGGTCAGGATGACGCCGCCATGGCCATGCACGATGGGCTTGGGCAGGCCGGTGGTGCCGCTGGAATAAACCACCCAGATGGGATGCTCAAATGGCACCCATTCGGGGGCAAAGCTGGCTGTCTCGGCATCATTGCGGGCCGTGGCCTCGGCAAAGCGCAGTTCGGCTGGCAGCCGTTGGGCGGCGTGGGGCGTCTCCAGCAGGACCAGCGCCTCTACCGTGGGGAGGGCGGCGCGCAGGGCCTGCACCACGCCGGAGCGGTCAACCGATTTGCCCGCATAATGAACACCGTCAACCGCAATCAGAACCTTGGGCTCAATCTGGGCAAAGCGGTCGGTCACCGCCTGCTGGCCCATGTCCGGCGCACAGATGCTCCAGATGGCCCCCAGGCTGACGACGGCGAGGAACGCCACCGCCGCCTCTGGCACATTGGGCAGATAGGCCACCACACGGTCACCGCGCCCGACGCCCAGCGCCCGCAGGTTCAGGGCAAGCGAGGCGACCTGACGGCGCAGCTCTGGCCACGACATCTCGCGCACCAGACCACGCTCGTCCTCGGCAATAATGGCCGGCAGGCCGGCCCCCTCGGCCGCCTCCACATGGCGCAGCACCTGGGCCGCATAGTTCACCTGGGCGCCACGGAACCAGACGGCGCCGGGCATCCGCTCCTCAACCAAAGCGGCCTCGAACGGTGTGGGGGAAAGCATCTGGTCGTATTCCCAGATGGCCCGCCAGAAGGCGTCAAGGTCGGTTACAGACCAACGCCAGAATTCCTCATAGGTGTTGAAGCGCAGGCCCCGGGTCTCGGCAATCCAGTCCTGGAAAAGGCGGATCTGCGGCGTGAAGGGAGGGGACATGGGCTTGCTCCGAAGTATGCAGGCCGACAGCCGTGTCCGCCCGATCAGGTCAGGTTCTGGGGTGGTCGAGGGGAGTTAGGTGCCCGCCCCCTGGGCGGGGGGCAGGCACCGGGAAGGATTACTCCTTGGCGGCGAGCTTGTCCTGGGTACGCAGGTCAAAGTCGCTGGCGTCGTGGCGCTCCAGCAGCTGGCTGGAGGGTTCGCCAAACGGGCGGTTCACCATGCGGCCGCGCTTCACAGCCGGACGCTCGCCCAGCATGTCGGCCCAGCGGATGACGTTCTTGTACTCGCTGACACTCAGAAACTCGCCAGAGTTATAAAGCAGCCCTTTGGCGAGGCCGCCATACCAGGGCCAGATCGCCATGTCGGCAATCGTATAGGTATCGCCAGAAATGTACTGGTTGTTGGCGAGCTGGCGGTCCAGCACGTCCAGCTCACGCTTCACTTCCATGGCGAAGCGGTCGATGGCGTATTCTATCTTCATCGGGGCATAGGCATAGAAATGGCCAAAGCCGCCACCCAGATAGGGCGCGCTGCCCATCTGCCAGAACAGCCACGACAGGCACTCCGCCCGCTTGGACGGCTCCGTGGGCAGGAAGGCGCCGAACTTCTCGGCCAGATACATCAGGATCGCGCCGGATTCAAAGACCCGGGTCGGCGTGGGGGTGCTGTGGTCCATCAGCGCCGGGATCTTGGAATTGGGGTTGGCGGCCACGAAGCCGCTGGTGAACTGGTCGCCCTCGTTGATCTTGATCAGCCAGGCATCGTATTCCGCGCCGGCATGGCCAAGCTGCAGCAGCTCTTCCAGCATCACCGTGACCTTGACGCCATTGGGCGTGCCCAGGGAATAGAGCTGCATGGGGTGCTTGCCCACCGGCAGGGCCTTCTCGCTGGTCGCCCCGGCGATAGGCCGGTTGATGTTGGCAAACTGACCGCCGTTGTTCTTGTTCCAGACCCAGACCTTGGGCGGCGTGTATTCGGTTGGCTCGGTCATGACATGCACTCCGTTTCCTGAGGTTTCCTTGCGCCATCTTAACCCGGCCCGGCGGCAGCAACACCCCCCTGCCCCCCGCCCCCTCTCCCACACCGCCATCGACATGGCAGGCGGGGCTGCCTTGGGTTAGCCTTCGCCATGAATGGGGAAAACCCCGCCGCACCGATGGGAAGGATACGCACATGGGCCTGATGACAGCTGCGCAATACCGGGAAAGCCTGCGCGACGGACGGGTTGTCTATTGGGGTGGCGAGCGGATTGAGGACGTCTCCACCCATCCGCGCTTTCGCGTGCCGATCGAAGTGGCGCTTGGCGACTATGCCTATGACGCGCCCGAGGCCCGCCCCATCCTGACGTTCGAAACCGACGAGGGGGACCTCTGCCACCGCATCTACCAGGTGCCCTATACAGCGGATGACCTGATGAAGCGGGTGGAGCTGTGCAAGCGCATGAGCCTGGTGGGCGGCACAACGGGCGTGTTCATGGCCTTGCTGACCATCCGGGAGCGTCTGGCCGTCCTGAACCCGCTCTATGCAGACAATGTTGAGCGTCTCTATCGCCACGCCCGGGACAATGATCTGCGGGCGGCAGAAGTGATCACCGATGCCAAGGGCAACCGGGCCCTGAAGGCGCATGAACAGATCGACCCGGATCTTTATCTGCGCATTGTCGAACGCCGGTCCGACGGCATCGTGGTGCGCGGCGCCAAGCTGCATATCACCGGCGCCTCACTGGTGCATGAACTGGTGGTCATGCCCACCAAGGCCATGACGGCCGATGAGGCCGATTATGCGGTTGCCTTTTCTGTGCCGGCCAACACGCCGGGCGTCAGCATCATCAACCGCAATTTTGCTCCGGCGGAACTGAACCCCTTTGATTATCCCGGCAGCGTGCACGCCAGCATCCCCGAGGGGTTTGTCGTATTTGATGATGTCTTCGTGCCGTGGGAACGGGTTTTTCTGGCTGGCGAATACCAGATGGCCGGTGCCTTTGCCCAGTCACTCGGCCTGTGGGAGCGCACCCTGGGCCTGGTCGAGGGATTGCACCGTATCGAGATCATGGTGGGCCTCGCCCAGCTGGCCGCAGAGCACCAGGGCCGCACCCGCGACAGCACCTTCCAGGATACCATCGCCGACATGATTGCCTATGTCGAAGCGGTGCGCATGGGATTGGACTATGCCTGTCGGCATTTTGAGACAACGGCGTCGGGCATGGTCTATCCCAACATGCTGGGCATCAATGTGACGAAGTACAATTTCGTCAATGCCTATCATTCCTTCGCCCGCAACCTGCTGCAGGTATGCGGCGGCATCGTGATGACCCTGCCCCAGGAAGCCGACCTCAGGAACGAGGCCTCCGGACAATATCTGCGCAAATACCTGCAATCGGTTCAGGGCGTTGATACGGAGCAGCAGATGCGCGTGCTGAACCTGATCCGCGACATGACGGCGGACGCCTATGGCGGCTGGAACCTTGTGATGACGCTGCAGGCGGGCGGCGGGCTTAAAGCGCAGAAGGTTATGATCGTGCGCGGCTTCGACATGGTAAAGGCCAAGGCGAAAGCCATGGCCCATGCCGGCGCCACCTGAACGACCAGGCACCTCTAAAACAAACACCCCATGACCGCGAGGCCATGGGGTGCTTGTATGAAGCGGATATCGCGCCTGAAGGCGCGGACGCAAGCCTACTGCAGGTCGGCGCTGGTCGCGCCGGACGCATGATCATAGTGCACGGTAACCTTGCTGATCTCGCAGAGGTTCAGGCCGTGCCAGATGGCATCTTCGCCATCGGTGTAGGTCGCCTTGACATCCCAGTTGCAGGTATTGTCGGCTTGATCGAACACGATCTCCGTGGCGGCACCATTGTTCAGGATGTCCTGGCCCATGATGTCGGCGCCCCACTTGTCGTCGTGGGCGGGGGAGATGTAGACGGACGCAATGTCATAGCCCGTTGCATTGGTGAGCATGAAGTCCTGCTTGGCGCCAGCATTTGCCGAGAAGGCAACAAGCGTCGCTGCGAAACCCATAACAAGCGAAGATACAAACCGCATGGCACTTTTCCCTTCACGGAGCTTTGATGGCCGGAACGCTACGAACACCGATATTTCCTGTCAATGGTCTGTCTGCGCAAGACACCCTCGCTAAGTCCAGATTGGACCGACCTTGCATGGCCTGGGGCCAAAAAGCAGGCCCGATGAAGCCAACGTTGCTTGCCTGAAATATTAGTTCGCGTTTATCGTTTTCGCTTCTCCAAGCATAGAGATGCACACACTCTGATCAGGCCGTCCGGATTGCACGCGTTTCAACCCACACCTCCGACCTTGACCGGCAAGGCCGGCTCCCGGGGGTAGGGAAGCGGCTCATGCACCCTGCCCCACAGCTGCGTTCCACAGGAAAATACCGATGAAGACAGTCGTTAAGGCGATGGTACTTGCTGCCATCACAGCACTTGCAGTGGTGACGCCGGCCTTTGCGGGAAAGACCAAACAGCCCGATGAATCGCCCTATCAGGGCGCGTTGGACAAGGCGCGCTCCTATTGGTCCAAGTCAATCCAGCCAAACAGCGAAGAAGATCCCGATCCACAGGTCCTCTACGTGCTGGGCAACATCACCAACACGATGTTCCACGAGCTTGGCCACGCCATGATCTCGGAACTGGAACTGCCGGTGCTTGGCAAGGAAGAGGATGCGGTCGACGCCTTCGCCAATGTCATCATGGTCAGCAAGGATCCCGATCCCGTGCTCGACGGCATGATCGTGGCCGTATCTGACGACTATTTCACCGCCGGTAAACTCACCGACGACGAACCACCGGCGTGGGATGAGCACTCCATGAACGAGCAGCGCGCCTATGCCGTGGTCTGCATTCTTGTCGGTGCCGATCCCGAGGGCTTCAAGGAGACCGCCGACAATGCCGGCATGCCAGAGGACCGGCAGCAAGGCTGCGCCAGCGAGTTCACCAAAGCTGTAAATGGCTGGGATAATCTTCTGAAAGATCATTATCTCGAAGAGGGCGAGCGACAAACCGCCAGGATTTCCATCAAGTACGAAACACCCAAGCCTGAGAATCGCAAGATCGCCGGTTTGATCAAGGCATCCGGCATCGTCGAGGATGTGGTCAAGGATCTTACCGCCATGGTGAAACTCCCGAACAACATTAATGTTTCGGTGGAAAGCTGTGATGAACAGAACGCATTCTGGAGTGCGGACGACCGCAAGCTGACGTTCTGTTATGAACTTGCGCAATACTATCTGGACAACGCCTTGGAGCCTGCAGAGTAATACTGCAGGACACCCTTAACGACGCCCACCGGAGGTCACCAATCATGGCAGATCAAATTCAAGTTGTTACAAGCCAATCCTGGATCAGTCGCATCTTCGGATCGATTGGTGGTGTCTTTATCGGCATGGCACTGGTGTTGGTCTCCATCGTCCTCCTGTTCTGGAACGAGGGGCGGTTTGTCGAGACCTACAAGACACTGGTCGAAGGGCAGGCTCTGGTCGTCGACGTTCCGGCAACTGAAGTGTCCGCCGCCAACGAAGGCAAGCTTGTGCATGTCACAGGCGATGTTGACGTGGGAGACGGCATTACTGATGGCGATTTCGGCATTGCCTCACGCGCCCTGCGCCTCAAGCGCACGGTCAGCATCTACCAGTGGCAGGAGCGTCAGCAGAGCCGCACGGAGAAAAAACTGGGCGGTGGTGAGGAAACCATCACGACCTACACCTATGAAAAGGCGTGGAGCGAGAGCCTGAATTCTTCATCGGGGTTCAAGGAACGGGCCGGGCACGAAAACCCAACCCAGATTGCCTATGAGAGTGTCACCCTTGATGCCAGTGATGCACGCGTCGGGGCCTTCATGATGCAGGCCTCACAGATTGCCGCGCTCGATGCATTTGTGCCCCTCTCGATCCGGGAGGTTCCGGCCGATGCAGAATGGCCGGATGGGGCACAGCTGGTTCAAGGCGATGTCTATATCGGCAACAGCCCCAGCAACCCAAAGGTTGGCGATCTGAAGGTTTCTTATCAGACCGTAAGCGCCGACACCCTCAGCGTTGTCTCTGGCCAGAGTGGCGACAGCTTTGCGCCCTTCGAAACCAAGGCGGGCGGTACGATCGACATGGCGATGACCGGAAAACACACGGCCGCCGAAATGTTTGCCTCTGCCCAGGGTGACAATGTTGTTCTCACCTGGGTGCTGCGCCTCGTTGGCCTGGTTCTGAGCGTCATTGCGTTCAGCATGATCCTGCGCCCGCTTTCGGTGCTGGCCGACGTCATCCCCCTGATTGGCAATATCGTCGAGGGTGCGACGGGTTTCATGTCGTTCCTGATGGGGCTTGCCGTATCGGCAGTCACAATTGCCATTGCCTGGGTGTTCTTCAGGCCGCTGATCGGCATCGCCCTGCTTGTGGTTGCGGCAGGGGCAATCTACGGCATCACCAAGCTGCGGACGCCGGCGGCGAAAGCTGCCTGACGTCCTGTTGCACGGGTCATTGCGCAGCGCCCCAGATCAAGGGCGCCGCGCAATGACCAGCGCCAACCGCTCAGGGCTGAGGCGTTACGCCTTCAACAAAGAGAATGTTCAGGTCGTCAGAGGGCACATAATCATTGACCGTTGCCTCGAAGCGCAGCGGACCCGTCCGGCGGATCGGCAAATCCGTACACAATGAAATGATCTGGCTGCCCTGTTTGGGATTGGCCAGCCCCTCCGGTGTACCGCTGTCTGCACTGCCAGCATTCCGGGCTATGGTCGCATGGCCAACCCCCTGCCCACCCTGAATAGTCAGGTGAAAGGTGCCGATGGGACCATGCCAATTCCGCGCTGTCTTGACGATATAGGCCAGCGTAATGCCGGACACTGTGCCCATTGCCGTGTTGGGGCCTTTCAACAGCTTGGCCACCGCGCGTCTGGTTGGGTCATCTATGCAATAGGTTGCCTCGGCATCTTCGGTGCCAGAAACCCGGACTTTTGTCGGACCGTCGGTATCGACAAGGTGCGACCCCAGCACAGGTCTGTACATGTGCTCAACCACCGTGACGCCTGGCTGAAACGTCTGCATCCAGTGGAATGTTACGGTCGTGTGCCACGTCAGGACAAAGACTGTGTCCTGTGTGGTCAATGCGCCAATCTCTTTCAGGTGCGCCATGGCTTTCGCATCAAGGACAGGATCCTCCTCGTCCTTGGGGTCTGCGTCGGTCTGGAACCAGCCGGGGTGCAGCGCGAGTTTCTCCCCCCCGATGGCCAGCACTTCGGCCGTCACGTCCTTGCCGTCGGGCAGAACGGCGCGGATCTCTTTCTCTGGCTTCACGTCCTCGCCGTTCGCGATCACACGAAAATTGACGAAATTGGCGTCCCGCCATGGCTGAACAAGGATATTGTGGCCACTGCTGGAATCGAGGCCGGCCCCACCCATTGTTGGCACCTCCGGCATGGGAAACGCCACGCGCAATGTTACTGGTTTGCCAGTATCATTACGCATCTCATAGCGCACCCGCACCTCGGACAGGGAGAGACTGAGGTCTTCACGCTGCATGGTGATGGCGTCGGTCTTCACCAGCACCAGCCCACCGGCCCCCAACTCCGAACTGGAGTCATTGGCGCGTGCTGCACCTGCCAACAGAACCAGTACTGCTGGCAGGATCGAAAGAGGGCTGATGGTGCGCATAAAGGTATTCCTTGGTGAACTTCTGCTCGATGCTCAGCTTTCCGCCAGCACGATCACACGGTCGCCCGCCCCAAAGCTCAGCCGCACCGCCTTGTCCGGATTGACCACCACGCCGTAGGCGGCATCAGCATCCCGCGCCTTGGCATCAATCCTGTAACCGATGGCAATTTCACCGCGGGCGCGGGCGGCCTCAAGCACGGTGTCATAGCTTACATCCGCGCCCTCGCGTACATACCAGGTTGCAGGCTTGAGATAGATCTCGGCGCCATCGGGATCAAAGAGGTCGTCAAGCACCGGCATAAGCAGCTTGTTCTCTGACACCTGCGAAAGCATCAGGCTGACCAACTTGTCGCTGACGATGAAGTCGTCGGCCTGGGTTACTTCGGCCAGGCTTCGGTTGTTGATGTCACGCATTTCACTGACGATCGACAGGTTCTTGGCCGTCATCTCGCCAATTTCGCGCAGATGCAGCAGGCTTACCAGCACGCGGGCATCGGCGCGCTGGGCCTCGATTTCGTCGGAACACAAGACAATGATCTGATCAAAGGACGGCACATCCAGGCTGTCGAGAAGGCGCCGGTCGGTGGTGTCGTCGCACCGGAAAGAGGTCTGGATATTTGCCAGGGTACCGATTTCGGCAAGGAGCTGGGCCTGATGGTCCCCCTCCGCAACCACCACAACCTCGGACCCGGGCGCCACATAGGCATCAAGACCTTTGACAATGGCAGGCGCCCGCCAGTTCCACCCGAGCACAAGAGTACGCTCGGATTTTGCCTCGACATCGGGGGCTGTTGTGATGCTGGCCGTCTGGATGTCGGGCGTTACCTGCGGGGCGACAACAATGCTGCCGGCGTCTTCGGCAATGACGATCAGTTGGTCGCCCGCCTCAATAACCGTATCGAGCGCTGGCAGAACCGCCGATTTGCCGGCGCGCGACAGGCCCAGCAGCGACGACGTGCGGTAGGAGAAAAGTGCCTCGCCAAAGGTCTTGCCCACAACCGGGGCCGCGTCGGCAAAATAGATTTCTGCACCATCAAAATCCAG
>CANCOY010000037.1 GCA_947379865.1 Acetobacteraceae bacterium | reverse complement strand
CGCATTGTCTCGCTGTGGTTGCCCCGGTGGCCGACCGATTGCTGGCACCGCTCACAGATGACGGGGCGGCAGCAAGCCCTGCCGCGCTCTCCTTCATCCAGCACCACCCCCAGCACCACCCCCAGCACGCCCGCTACGCCTGATCCGCGCCCGCTTGCCCTTGTGGCCAGCGGTCAGGGGGGGCTTAGGCTGGTGGCGGTGGACAGGCGGGCGGCGGCTGAGGGCCTGTCGCCCGGCATGCTTGCCACCGATGCCCGGGCGCTGCTGCCCCATCTCGACATTCAGCCGGCCGATCCGGAAGGGGCGGCCCGCACCCTTGGCCAGCTGGCCGACTGGGCCACTCGCTGGACCCCCTTTGTGGCGATCGACGGGGGCGATGGCCTTTGGCTCGACGTGACCGGCGCCTCCCACCTCTTCGGGGGGGAAGAGGCCCTCTTGGATGATCTGCGGACCCGCCTCGCCAGGGCAGGGTTTGCGGCACGTGCGGCGCTGGCAGGCACGCCGGGGGCGGCCCATGCGCTGGCCCGTCATGGCAAGCTGGCGCGGGCCGTGGTGCCGTCTGGCGACGAACAGGCTGTTCTGGCCGCGCTGCCGGTGGCCTCCCTCAGGCTCGATCCCGTGGTGGTCCGGGGGCTGGACCGTCTGGGCGTGGCCACGGTGGCAGACCTGCTGCGCCTGCCCCGCCCGTCTCTCGACCGCCGCTTTGGCCCTGGCCCCACCCGCCAGATCGAACGGGCGCTGGGCCTGGCGCCAGAGCCCATCACGCCTCTGCGCCCACCGGTGGAATGGCTGGTGCGCCTGCCTTTTGCCGAGCCCCTGGGCACCACCGCCGGGGTGGAGGCGGCGCTGGGTGAATTGAGCGGCGAACTCTGCCGGCTGCTGGTGCGCGAGGGCAGGGGGGCATTGCGGCTTGACCTGGCGCTCTATCGCAGCGATGGGGTGACGCTGCGCTCCAGCCTTGGCGTGGCGCGGCCAAGCCATGATCCCGCCCATCTTTCCCGCCTGCTGGCAGGACGCCTGGCTGATACGCCAGATGGGCTTGATGTGGGTCTTGGCCTTGACCTCATGGTCCTGGCGGCGGCCGAGACGGCGCCCTTTGTCGCCACCCAGGCGCGGCTTGACGGGGCCGATGCCGAGGACGCGGGGCTTGCCGATCTGGTCGATCGCCTGGCCACCCGCCTTGGCCCCGGCCGCGTCGGCCGCCTGATTCCGGTGGAGAGCCACCGGCCCGAACATGCCACGGCCTTTGTTGCAGCCCTCGACCCGCGCGTGCAGGCGACGCTGGATGGCCGGAACAGGCCGTGGTCAGGGGACCTGCCCCGACCCCTGCGCCTGCTGCCCCGGCCGGAACCGGTGGAGGTGATGGCAACCCTGCCCGATGGCCCGCCCGCCTTGTTCCGCTGGCGGCGGGTGCCCCATCGCGTGGTGCGCGCCGAGGGGCCAGAGCGTCTGGCCCCCGAATGGTGGCGGCACGAGGGCCGCACCCGCGACTATTACCGCGTCGAGGACAGCGAGGGGCACCGCTTCTGGCTCTACCGCGCCGGCCTCTATGGCGATGGCGTGGCGGACCCGGCGTGGTATCTGCATGGTTTCTTTGCATGAGCGCGCCCGCCCGCATTCCCTATGCCGAACTGCAGGTGACGAGCAATTTCAGTTTCCTGCGCGGTGCTTCTCATGCGGATGAACTGGTGCTGACGGCGGCCGCCCTGGGGCTGGAGGCGGTGGGGATCACCGACCGCAATACCCTTGCCGGTGTCGTCCGCGCCCATGTGGCAGCCAAGGAGATTGGCCTGCGGCTGGTGGTTGGCTGCCGCCTGGATCTGGAGGATGCGCCGTCGCTGCTGGTCTGGCCCATGGACCGTGCCGCCTACGGACGGTTGTCCACTTTGCTGACCGTGGGCCTCAGGCGCTCTCCCAAGGGGCAGTGCCAGCTGCGCTTCGGTGATCTGGCGGCCCATGCCGAGGGCCAGATGGTGGCAATCCTGCCCCCTGGGGACTGGAGCCCGCGCCGCCCCGACACCACCTTTGCCCTGCGCGCGGCAGAGCTGGCCAGCCTCTTTTCCGGGCGGGCCTGTCTTGCCGCCAGCGTTCGCCACCGGGGGGATGACAAGGCGCGTCTGGCCGGGCTGGCGGCGCTGGCGACGGGGCTGGGCGTGCCGCTGCTTGCCACCAACGATGTCCACTATCACGTGCCAGAGCGCCGCCCCCTGCAGGATGTGATGACGGCGGTGCGCCACCACTGCACCGTGGCCGAAGCCGGCCTGCGCCTGCACGCCCATGCGGAACGCCACATGAAGCCAGGGGCAGAGATGGCCCGCCTGTTTGGCCCCTGGGCGGCGGCGCTGGAAACGAGCCTTGAGATCACGCGGCGCTGTACCTTTTCCCTTGATGAGCTGCGCTATGAATACCCCTCCGAACCCGTACCCGACGGCCGCACACCACAGGAGGAACTGGTGCGCCTCACCTGGGAAGGTGCCCTCAAGCGTTACGATGTGGTCAGCGTGGCAGAGGTGCCAGAGGGGGTGCGGGCCATCCTGGAGCATGAACTCGCCCTCATCGAGCAACTCGCCTATGCCCCCTATTTCCTGACGGTGCACGACATTGTCCGCTTTGCCCGGGGGCGGGGGATTCTCTGCCAGGGGCGCGGCTCGGCGGCGAATTCGGCCGTGTGCTTTTGTCTGGGCATCACGGCGGTGGACCCGGTGCGGGCCGACCTTTTGTTCGAGCGGTTCATCAGTGCTGCCCGCAACGAACCCCCTGACATCGACGTCGATTTCGAGCATGAGCGGCGCGAGGAGGTGATCCAGTACATCTATGCCAAATATGGCCGCGACCGCGCCGGCATCGCCGCCACCGTGATCACCTATCGCCCCAAGAGCGCCATCCGCGACGTGGGCAAGGCCATGGGCCTCAGCCTTGATACTGTGGGGGCGCTGGCGGCCGGCGCCACCTGGTGGAGTGGCGATGTGGTGGATGGTGACCAGGTGCGCGAACTTGGTCTTGACCCGGACGATCCTGTGCTCGCCCGCGCCATTGCCCTTGCGCGGGAACTGATGCGCTTTCCCCGCCATCTCTCGCAGCATGTGGGCGGCTTTGTCATCACGCAGGGGCCGCTGAGCGAGGTGGTGCCCATCGCCAATGCCGCCATGGCCGAGCGCACCCATGTGGAATGGGACAAGGATGATCTCGACGCGCTCGGCATACTGAAAATCGATGTGCTGGCGCTGGGCATGCTGACCTGCATCCGCAAGGCGCTGACCCTGGTGGGGGATGGGGCGGGCAACCCCCTCGACATTGCCCATGTCCCGGCAGAGGACCCGGCGGTCTATGACATGCTGTGCCGGGCCGATTCCGTGGGTGTTTTCCAGGTGGAAAGCCGGGCGCAGATGTCCATGCTGCCGCGCCTGCGCCCGCGCACTTTTTATGATCTGGTGATCGAGGTGGCGATTGTCCGCCCCGGCCCGATCCAGGGGGACATGGTGCATCCCTATCTGCGCCGCCGCCGGGGCGAGGAGCCGGTGGAATTTCCCAGTGCGGAACTGGAGCGTGTGCTGGGCAAGACCCTGGGCGTGCCCCTGTTCCAGGAACAGGCCATGCGCATTGCCATCGTGGCAGCGGGCTTCACCCCGGACGAGGCCGACCGCCTGCGCCGTGCCATGGCCAGCTTCCGCAAGGCAGGTGCCATTCCCGCCTTTCGCCAGAAGCTGGTGGAGGGCATGGTCAGGAATGGCTATGACGCCGCCTTTGCCGACCGCTGCTTCCGCCAGATCGAGGGCTTTGGCGAATATGGCTTTCCCGAAAGCCATGCCGCCAGCTTTGCCCTGCTGGTCTATGTTTCGGCCTGGCTGAAGTGCCATCACCCCGCCGCCTTTGCCTGTGCCCTGCTCAACAGCCAGTCCATGGGCTTCTATGCCCCGGCCCAGCTGGTGCGCGATGCCCGCGACCATGGGGTGGAGGTGCTGGCGCCCGACGTCACCGCAAGTGACTGGGATTGCACCCTGGAATCCGGGAGATCCCAGGCCCCCGGGAGATCCCATGCCCCTGTGCTGCGCCTTGGCCTGTGCCAGATCCGGGGCCTGGCGGGGGAGGCCGGGCGGGCGCTGGTGGCGGCGCGGGGCGAGGGCGGGCCGTTTGCCGATCCGGCCGACCTGGCCCGGCGCAGCGGCCTGGGGCCGGGGGTGCTGGAACGGCTGGCCGATGCCGATGCCTTTCGCGGCCTTGGCCTCGACCGGCGGCGGGCGCTGTGGGCGGTGAAAGGCCTTGCCGCAACGCTGGCGACCGACAGCCTGCCCCTGTTCGCAGCCATCCCCCCAGGCACCCCCGCCAGCGCGCCCGCCGTGGAGGTGGAGGCGTCCTTGCCGGAGATGAGCCTGGGCCAGCATGTGGTGGCAGATTATGCCGCCCTGCGCCTGTCCCTGAAGGCCCATCCCCTCTCATTCCTGCGCCCCGGCCTTGCCCGCGATGGGGTGGTGACGGCGGCGGATCTGGGGCGCCTGCCCCATGGCGCGCGGGCACAGGTGGCGGGGCTGGTGCTGGTGCGCCAGCGGCCGGGCAGCGCCAATGGCGTGATCTTTGCCACCCTGGAGGACGAGACGGGGGTGGTGAATCTGGTGATCTGGAACCGGGTGTTCGAGGATCACCGCCGCGTGGTGCTGGGCAGCCGCCTGCTGGCGGCCAAGGGCGAGGTGCAGCGCGAGGGCATCGTCATCCACCTTGTGGCCGAGACCCTGACGGATGAGAGCCACCGCCTGCGCGACCTGGGCGGCCGGGCCATGCCGCGCTCCCGCGATTTTCGTTGAAGCCGCATTGGTTGACCCCTTCCAGCCCGTGCCACATGGTGCCGGCGCCTGCCACTGGGCTGCCCGGATCTCCCATGAAAAGCCTCGACCAGTTCTGCCTCGACCGCCTTGGCGAGCTTGATGCCCAGGCCCTGCGCCGTCGCCTTGTGGTCACCAACCGCGGGGCCGAAGGCAGGGCAGCGCGCCAGGGCCGGGCCGTGGTCTCGTTCTCGTGCAATGACTATCTGGGCCTCTCCCACGATCCAGCGGTGCTGGAGGCCGGGCGCAGCGCCATTACCAGCCATGGGGCGGGGGCCGGCGCTTCGCGTCTGATCACCGGCAACCATGGCCTGCTGCCAGAGCTTGAGGCGGCCCTTGCCAGCTTCAAGGGGGCAGAGGCGGCGCTGGTCTTTGGCAGTGGCTATCTGGCCAATATCGGCATCATCACGGCGCTGGCGGGCAGTGGCGACGTGATCCTGCTCGATGAACTCAGCCATTCCTGCATGTTCTCTGGCGCCCGCCTCAGTGGCGCCCGGGTGGAGAAATTCCGCCACAACGATACCGCCGACCTTGGCGACAAGCTCAAGACGGCGGCGGCCGGGGCAGGGCAGGTGATGATCCTGACCGAAGGCGTCTTCAGCATGGACGGCGACCTTGCCCCCCTGCCCGGGATCTGCGCCTTGGCTGAGGCCCATGGCGCCTGGCTGCTGGTGGATGACGCCCATGCGCTGGGCGTGGTGGGCGGTGGCCGGGGTTCGGCCCATGCGTTCAGCCAGCCATGCCGGGTGCCGTTGCAGATGGGCACGCTGTCCAAATCGGCGGGCAGCTATGGCGGCTATGTCTGCGCCTCGCGGGCGGTGATTGAGTATCTGTCGAACCGGGCGCGGGCCTTTGTCTATTCCACGGGCCTGCCGCCGGCCTCGGCGGGTGCCGCGCTGGCGGCGGTGCAGCGCATGGCGGCGGACCCGGCCCTGTGTGCCCGGCCCTCGGAACTGGCCCGGTTGTTCACCCAAAGGCTGGGCCTGCCGTTGGCGCAAAGCCCCATCGTGCCCCTCATCATCGGCGATGCAGGCCAGACGCTGGCGATTTCGGCCGCCTTGCTGGAGCAGGGTTTTCTGGTGACGGCCATCCGGCCGCCTACGGTGCCCGCCGGCACCTCCCGCCTGCGGGTGACCTTTTCTGCCAGCCATGATGAGGCTGATGTGCTGGCCCTGGCAGATGCGATCGAGGCCCTGCTGCCGGCAGATTTTGCCGCCCCCTGAAACGAAAAGGGCAGGCCCTTGAGCCTGCCCCTGATCGTTCAGCCAGGCATGGCAAGCCTCAGCGGTTCAGCTCGCGCATGGCGCGGTCGAGGCCGTCGAGGGTGAGGGGGAACATGCGGTTGGTGAAGATCTGCCGCACGATCTGGATGGAGGGCGTGTAGTCCCAGTGCTTTTCCGGCACGGGGTTCAGCCACACGGCCTTCTGATAGATGTCGAGGGTGCGCTTCAGCCAGACCTCGCCCGACTCCTCGTTCCAGTGCTCCACCGAGCCGCCCGGATAGACGATCTCATAGGGGCTCATGGAGGCGTCGCCGACGAAGATCACCTTGTAGTCGTGCGGGAAGGTGTGCAGGACCTGGAAGGTGGTGGTCTTGTCGTTGTGACGGCGGCGGTTGTCTTTCCACACGCCTTCATAGAGGCAGTTGTGGAAATAGAAGAATTCGAGGTTCTTGAACTCGGTCTTGGCGGCAGAGAACAGCTCCTCACACATCTTGATGTGGCTGTCCATGGAACCGCCGATGTCGAAGAACAGCAGCACCTTGATCTTGTTGTGGCGCTCCGCGACCATCTTGATGTCGAGATAGCCGGCATTGCGCGCGGTGGAGCGGATCGTGTCGGAGATGTCCAACTCGGTCTCGGCGCCTTCGCGGGCGAACTTGCGCAGGCGGCGCAGGGCGACCTTGATGTTGCGGGTGCCAAGCTCGACGGTATCATCGAGGTTCTTGTACTCGCGGTTCTGCCAGACCTTCACGGCCTTGCCCTGGCGGCCCTTTTCCTCGCCGCCAATGCGCACGCCCTCGGGATTATAGCCCTTGTTCCCAAAGGGGGAGGTGCCGGCGGTGCCGATCCACTTGTTGCCGCCTTCGTGGCGCTTCTTCTGCTCTTCCAGGCGCTGTTTCAGCGTCTCCATCAGCTTCTCGAAGCCGCCGAGCGACTCCACCAGCTTCTTTTCCTCGTCCGTCAGGACCTTTTCGGCGAGCGCCTGCAGCCAGTCGAGGGGGATCTCGGCGTCCTCGGCCTCGCGCATGAACTCAAGGCCTTTGAAGACCTCGCCAAAGACCTTGTCGAACTTGTCAAGGTGCTTCTCGTCTTTCACGAGAATGCACCGCGACATGTAATAGAAGTCGTCGATCCGGTAGCCGGGCACCCCGGCGTCCATGCCTTCCAGCAGGGTCAGATATTCCCGCAGGGAGACCGGCACCTTTGCCTTCTTGAGCTCATAAAAGAAGTTCGTGAACATCGGTCGGCTCCCGGATCAGACGGTTCGTTGGCTGGCCTGTATCAGGTCCGCTCGCGCTTGGAGAGGAAGGCGAGGCGCTCGAACAGGTGCACGTCCTGCTCGTTCTTCAACAGGGCGCCATGCAGCGGCGGGATCAGCTTCTTGGGATCCTTCTCGCGCAGGATCTCCACCGGCAGCGCCTCAACCATCAAGAGCTTCAGCCAGTCGAGCAGTTCCGAGGTGGAGGGCTTCTTCTTGAGGCCGGGCACATCGCGGATCTCGAAGAAGATGTTCAGCGCCTCGCGCACCAGGTCGCGCTGGATGTCGGGGAAGTGGACGTCGACGATCTGCTGCATCGTGTCCCGGTCGGGGAACTTGATGTAGTGGAAGAAACAGCGGCGCAGGAAGGCGTCCGGCAGTTCCTTTTCGTTGTTGGAGGTGATCATGACGAGCGGGCGGTTCACCGCCTTGATCGTCTGCTGCGTCTCGTAGACGTAGAACTCCATGCGGTCGAGTTCCTGCAGCAGATCGTTCGGGAACTCGATATCGGCCTTGTCGATCTCGTCGATCAGCAGCACCGGGCTGCTGTCGGCGGTAAAGGCCTCCCACAGCTTGCCCTTGACGATGTAGTTGCTGATGTCGTGCACGCGGTCATCGCCCAGCTGGCTGTCGCGCAGGCGGGACACGGCGTCGTATTCGTAAAGGCCCTGCTGCGCCTTGGTGGTGGACTTCACGTGCCACTGGATCAGGTTCTTGCCCAGGGCCTTGGCGACCTCATGGGCGAGAACGGTCTTGCCGGTGCCGGGTTCACCCTTGATCAGCAGCGGACGCTGGAGGGCGATGGAGGCGTTCACCGCAACCATCAGGTCCTCGGTCGCGACATAGGAATCGGTACCGGTAAACTTCATCGGTCTAGCTTTCGGCTCGTCCGGGCGGCAGCGGCCGCACGGGGCAATGGACATGCACTGCCACGCGGACGGGGGACGCCCAAAGGCGGCCCGCAACGGCAGATCAGGATCTGGGAAAGTAGGCCCCAGCCGCCGGGCGATCAAGACCAGTCCGCCTGCCATCCGCAGGCGCCAAAACCCGGCAAGACTTGCCGGGCAGTTTCCGGCGCAGGCCCCGAAACGATCCCGTCAAAACAGACCAACACATTGAAATATATGTGAAATAGGACTTGGCAGAAGTTTTGCCTAGAGGGCATGCCAGCGTGGATTTCCTTTGGCCTCATCGTTCAAGAGGGATTCATGGGCCTGAAAATCAATCTGAAACCCGGCGAGCGTTTCGCCATTAATGGCGCGGTGCTGGAGAATGGCGACCGCCGGATCAGCCTGCTGGTGATGAACCACGCCTCCATCCTGCGCCAGCGCGACATCCTCCAGCCAGAGGACGTCACCACCCCCGCCCGGCACATCTATTTCCACGTGATGATGATGTACCTCGATCCTGCCAGCCGGGGCGAGCATGGCGGCCTGTTCGCCCTGCGCCTTGGCGAACTGCTGGGCGTGCTCAGCAGCCAGCCCGGGATCGATCTGTGCACCCGCATCAGCGAGCAGGTGATGTCGGGTGCGCTTTATCAGGCCCTTGTCTCCTGCCGCAAACTCATCGACTTCGAAAAGGAAAGGCTCGGCTTATGAGCGTCAATGCCTATCTGAACAACCAGCGTGCCGCGGAAACCTCCCGGCAGACCGAATACCGCCTGTTCGCCGAAATTACCCGCGAGTTGATCAAGGCCAAGGAGCGCCATGAGAAAGGCGAGATGGACTCGTTCGTCCTCAGCGCCATCAACCGGAATGTCGAGCTTTGGAACGTGCTTATGATTGACCTGGTGCAGCCGGAAAACCAGCTGCCCGAAGCCCTGCGTGCCCAGTTGGTGTCCATCGCCCTGTGGGTTGATCGCCATTCCATCGCCTTCCGGCATGGCAAGGCCACCATGGATGCGCTGATTGAGGTGAACCGTTCCATCATGGGCGGCCTGCAGTGAGGGCGACCCTTCCTGCCTCCAAGGCCCCTTGGGAACCCCAGCCAAGAGTGCTGCTCTGATCGCCTGCATGGCCTGATCGCTTGCATGACCTGATCGCTTGCATGAAATGTGTAATCAGCATGGTGCGGGGTCTTGCTCCCTGGCGCACCCAGGGCGGCCCCGGGCGGTCCCTGGCCATGGGTCAATGTTGGAAGGGGCAATGATCTGCCCTTGGTTGGCGGCAAATTATTCCTGTTGGGGGCAACTCCTGCCGAGTGAGGCAGCGCAGGGACCTGTGGTGCGCGCCTGCGGGGCCACAAGATCAATCACTTCCCATTCCGGTCCTGTCTGGCATGTAACATGCATTGGCTCCACTGGGCAAAATGCCCGTTGCGTAGATTTGCCATTAGAAAGGGCAAGCCATGTCGTTCTCAATCAACTACAACTATTCGGCCGCCATTGCGGTTCAGGCCCTGAATGCCACCCAGGACAGCCTGGACCAGGCACTCTCCCGGTCCGCTACCGGCCTCAGGGTTCAGACGGCGTCTGACGACGGACTGGCATTTGCGGCGGCAGAGCAGATCAAGAACGTGGTCGCAAGAGAAAAGGCTGTGCTGGACACCATTGCTACCGGAAGCGGCACTGTCGGTCAGGCGCTCCAGAACCTTACCCGGATGACAAAGCTGGTCCAGGACATGACGGAGCTGGCAACACAGGCAACGGATCCGACACTGTCAACAGCCGCCAAAACGTCTCTTCAGGACGAAGCCAGGGCTCTGGGCAACCAATATGACGCTATTCAACTGTCGGTACCCTTGACAACTGCGACCACCGCTTACACCTACGCACTCGATTTTCTTGCACTAACAGGCGCGCCTGGTGGTACTTATCTTTCTGTTACCGGCTTCAAACCCATCCGCTCTGGCAGCGCCCTCACCCCCGATTTCTCGACCACAACCAACGCAGCGGCTGCAGCCACGGCTCTGGTTACCCTGAATGCCGCTCTTGTCACGGGCTCGACGAGGCTTGCTACGGCGCAGAAGGCATTTGATGACGCCAAGCAGGTGAACACGGCGCTGATTGCCGCCCAGAACAAGTCGATCGGTGCCCTGGTTGATGCAGACATGGGTGAGGAATCAGCCAAAATCCAGTCACTGCAAATCAAGCAGCAGCTGAATGTTCAGGCGATCTCGGTTGCCAATGCTGACATGAGGGTGCTTTTGACACTCTTTGGCGCCTGATTGGCTTTGGCGCCGGTTTCCCACTGGTGAGGCTGGTCCCACTGGTGAGGCTGGCCCCACTGGTGAGGCTGGGTTGGGCCCTGGCCGTCACCCTTGGGGCCTGCAGGCAGTAAGTCTCTACCAGCTATTGGCGGGGCCAGAGAATTCTCTGGCCCCTTTTTAGTGCCGGTGCACTTTGTGTACGCCGCGTGTGCCAGATGCTCCTGAGGGCGCATAGCGGCGCAGCAGGTCTGGGCCTTGGGGGTCAGGGCAGGACATTTTTTCTTGTACCGGCAATTCCTGCCGCCCGATCTGCCACCCCAATATCCCGTCGAGACGAGCAGGGTAACAATATCAATCGTCTAGAGGAAATGGGGATCTGGCACGTCCCCTGCATGTAAGCCAGTGGGCAAAACGCCCGTTGCTTAACATGCCACCAGAAGGGGCGCGACATGGCACTCTCTATCAACACCAACTATCCGGCTGCGGTTGCGCTGCTGGCCCTCACGTCCAACCAGGACCAGCTGGATGTTTCAAAATCCCGCATGGCGACCGGTCTCAGGGTACAGACCGCTGCCGACGATGCATTTGCCTGGGGCAATGCCGAGGCGACCAAGGTAAAAAATTCCGTTCTTGCTGGGAACTATGCTACCGCATCTCATGTGGCAGGTGTCTTGTCCGTTGCCACAGGGGCCGCCGCCCAGATCTCAACCGTGTTGCGGAATATCTCGGCGCTTGCTGCATCAGCGACGTCCTCCGACGTAACCGCCAACCGGCTGACCGATATCGACAATGCGTACAAGTCTCTGCTTGGTTCGATCGATTCCATTGTGAATGGCGCAAATGCGTTCTCTCTCAATCTGATAAAGAACACCACTACACTGTCGGTCAACTTCCTCCAATCCTCGGGTGCAGTGGCCGCTTCTTCGACCACGATCAACGGGATCAAGTTGGACGCTACAACCCTTGGCGTGAACGGCACCGATTGTTCAACTGTCGCCAACGCGCAGACGGCCATTGCAAAGTGTGAGGCCGCAATCCAGACGGTGGCTGACGCTGTGGCCAAACTTGGCGCTGTGCAAGGGCTGATGGAAAGGACGGCGACGTCCTTCAAGGGGTCACTCACCGTTGGGGAGAAGGCCGTCAGCGATTATGTCGATGCCGATCTGGGTGTTGAGTCGTCGATCGTTCAGGCGCTGCAGGTCAAGCAGCAGCTTACGGCCCAGTCACTGACGATTGCCAACACCAACCCCTCGGTTCTGCTGCGGCTGTTCCGGAACTGACGCCTGGCTTCAGTTCGCTCTTCTGATGCAGAGGTCAAGGTCTTTGCGCGGCGCCCCTGGCGGCGCCGCGCTGCTGGCAAGGGAAGGGAGGCAGCAATGACGACACTCGCACGCATGGACTTAAGTGTCCCAAACATTCAAAGCACCCCAGTTGCGGACTCACGCCCGCGGGTGGAGTCGGTTCAGGGAGTCACGGCTGTTACGGAGCAGGTGGCGGCCCCGCCTCAGGCTGAGAACCCGGGTAACCAGAGCATGGGTAACCAGAACAGTGGCAGTGGGGCGGGGAATACCGCGCCGCAGACAGGCCGTGGCGTATATTTTGACAAGGACATTCAGACTTTTGTCCATGTCGCCGTCGACGACGTTACCGGCCGTGTGGTCCAGACCTATCCGGATGAGGCAGCGCTGGCGCGCATGGCCCGTGCGGGTGAACTGGTCGGCAAGATGCTGGATACCAAGTCCTGATCATGCCGCCTTGGCTGGCAGCAGTGTGATGCACGGTGCCTGTGGCCCGCCCCAGTGGCGGGCCCTTTTTGGCTGGCACCGTTTGTTCCAGAGCGCTGCCGTTTTGCTGCTGGCCGGCTCTTGGTTACACATCCTGGTTCACGGCAAATGAGGCACCGCCAGACACGGCATGCTGCAGATTGGCATCTTCGTCATAGCTCAGCACGGGCTGGCGCTGCTCAACCACGGCGCGGCCGATGGCGGCAATCACGCCCTCGGTCACATCCTTGGCGACTTCAAGGCGGCCGCGCTGCTCCTCCAGGGCTGCATTGAAACGCCCGGCCAATTCCTTCAGGGCGGTTTCGGCGTCGGCGCCGGCTTCGGTCAGGATCTCGCGGTCCTGCTTCAGCGCCCGCGACATCTGGGCATAGACGCGGGCCATCCGCAGCTTTTCTGGCAGCAAGGCAGCCAGCTCTGACGGGCGGCGTTCCACCAGAACGGCATTTTCAGCCTGCACAATCTCCAGCAGGTTCGTCAGCACCACCATCAGATCGGGTATCAGGGTCTCGCGATCGATCAAGGCTCAGGCTCCGCGTGAGAGGGGGCTGGAAGGCTCGGCAACCGCGGGCGCCGTCTGGCTTGGCTGGGTGACAGAGGCAGGGGTCACGCCGCTTGCCACCACCGCGCCGCTGCCCACGTGCCCGGCTGAGGCCGCCACCGGCACCTCCTGGGCTTGCAGCAGGCCGCGTACCATCTGGTCTGCCACGCCTATGGGGCTGCGTTTGGAGATGGCCTTGGCATATTCCCCCACCAGCAGGCTGCGGAACGCTTCCTCGCTGTTGCCGCCACCAAAGGGGCCGTCGGTGGGCAGGCTGTCGAAAATGGGGGCCAGCATCTGGCCCAGGAACATGGCCTCAAACTCGCGTGCGGCGGCCTTGGTGCGGGCCAGATCGGGCGGGTCGGCCGGGTTGGCGCGGGCGGTGATGGGGGGTGTCGCGTCAAGGGTGCCGGTCATTACATCACCTCGATTTCGGCCTGGAGGGCGCCGGCGGCCTTGATGGCCTGCAGGATGGAGATCATGTCGCGCGGGCCGATGCCCAGGGCGTTCAGCCCGTCCACCAGATCCTGCAGGCTGACGCCGGGCTTCAGCACCACCAGCTTCTTGCCATCGCCTTCGTTCACGTCGATGTTGGTGCGGGGTACCACCTGGGTGGTACCACCCTGGCTGAAGGGCCCGGGCTGGCTTACCTGCGGCGTTTCGGTGACGCGGATGGTAAGATTGCCCTGGGCAATGGCCACGGTGTTCACCCGCACCTCAGACCCCATGACGATCACGCCGGAGGTCTCGTCGATCACCACCCGGGCGCGCTGGTCGGGATCGACACGCAGCTGCTCGATCTGGCCGATGAAGCCGACCACGTCGTCGCGAAAGCGGTCGGGCACCGTCAGCGACACCGTGGTGGGGTCCGTGGCAAGGGCCGTCTGCTCGCCCGAGAAGGTGTTGATGGCGGTCGCCAGGCGGCGGGCGGTGGTGAAATCGGGGTTTTTCAGGGCCAGCCGCATGTGCCGCAGGGCGCTGAGCTCAAAGCCCACCTCCCGCTCGACGATGCCGCCATTGGCAATGCGGCCAGAGGTGGGCACGCCCTTGGTTATGGCGCTGCCCTGGCCCTTGGCCTTGAAGCCGGCAACCGCCACGGCGCCCTGGGACACGGCATATACCTCGCCATCGGCGCCCAGCATGGGCGTGACCAGCAGGGTGCCGCCAAGCAGGCTCTTGGCATCGCCAAGGGTGCTGACGGACACATCCACGCGGCTGCCCTGGCGGGCAAAGGGAGGCAGGCTGGCCGTGACCATAACGGCCGCCACATTGTCGGTATCGAGAATCGCAGAGCGTGTGTTGACGCCCAGGCGCTCAAGCATCGCCGTCAGGCTTTGCTGGGTGAAGGGGGCCTTGCGCAGGGTGTCGCCGGTGCCATCAAGACCAACCACCAGGCCATAGCCCACCAGCATGTTCTCGCGGATGCCCTCGAAATCGACGATGTCCTTGATGCGCGAGGCGGCAGACGCCGTGCTGCAGCCAATCACCAGCAAGAGGCTGAGCGAGACAAGCAGGGTTGCCCCCAGCTGGCCACCCCAGGTCCGCAAGCCGCGTCCACGGGAGGGCGAGAGCGCGGGCCGGAGAGGAGACGTGGTGGATGACATTGGCAATTACCCTTTTCGCTCTTCGGCGGCGCAGCACTCTCCAAGCGAGATCCATGCCAGCAACCCGCTTTCCCGGATTGGCTCTAAGCCTTGGAAAACATGAAATAAAAGCGTTTGGCTGGGGTCTGCTCTGCACCGCGCGGCCGGGGCGGCGGCAGCACCGCCCCGGCAGAATTTTCCCCCTTTTGGCAAATCTTCAGCATCTGTTAACCGAGCAGGCCTAGGCTCGTTTCATCGAAGCGGGGGCCATCCATGAAGATTGACACCAGCGGACGTGTTTCGGGTACCGGTTCCATGCGCCGGAGCGCCAGGGGACAGGCGGTGAGCAGCGGCTTCTCTGTCGGGGTTGATGAACTGGACGAGGGGCATGCCGCCGCCAGAACGGCTGGCGTTGCCTCCCTCAGTCCCCTTTACGCCTTGCAGGAAGTGCCCGATGCCACGGGCCGCCGCGCCCGCGCCCTGCGCCAGGGGCATGATGTGCTGGACCGCCTTGAGGAACTCAGAATGGCCTTGCTCGGCGGCAGCCTCTCCGGGGAGCGGCTTCAGAGCCTGGTTGAGGCCGTGCGCAGCCAGCGGGAGAGGGTTGCGGACCCCAAGCTGGCCGCCGTCCTTGATGAGGTTGAGCTTCGGGCCGCCGTTGAACTGGCGAAACTGGGTCTATAGGCAGGAGAGCTTAGGGTCGCGTTCTATGATATTTCCATTACGCGCGTTGCGAGGGTTGAAGGCTCTTGATTGCCTCCATATACTCCGGCCGCCTCTGTTAAGGCCTTGGGAATAGAGAGACTGGCATGGCAACCACCTTGCAGCCCGACTATCGTCCAAGTGACGACGAGCCCTTCATGAGCCCGCGGCAACTGGATTACTTCCGGCGTAAACTCCTGCTGTGGCGGGAGGAAATACTGCGCGAGAGCCTTGAAACGCTCCAGCACCTTCAGGAAGACACTGTCGCCGAGCCTGATCTCGCCGACCGCGCCTCAACCGAATCGGAACGGGCGCTGGAACTGCGCACCCGCGACCGGCAGCGCAAGCTGATCGGCAAGATTGATGCAGCCCTGCGCCGCATCGACGATGGCTCCTATGGCTATTGCGAGGAAACGGGGGAGCCCATCACCCTGCGTCGTCTCGACGCGCGTCCGATCGCAACCCTGTCGATTGAAGCCCAGGAACGCCACGAGCGGCGTGAGCGGACCTATAGGGACGAATAGTCCCCACGCTGTCTGAACGACATCGTCGCCGGCACGACCTCGCAGATGTGCCGGCGCCCAACCCGATCCCCATCCCCATCAGAATGGCAGCAGCACGTCCATGATCTGCTGGCCATAGCGCGGCTGCTGGACATCGGTGATCTGGCCACGGCCACCATAAGAGATCCGCGCCTCGGCAATCTGGGTGTGCTTGATCGTGTTGGCGGCGGAAATGTCTTCCGGGCGCACGACGCCGGCGATCAGCATTTCGCGCAGCTCGAAGTTGACCCGCACTTCTTGGCGCCCCTGGATCACCAAATTGCCATTCGGCAGCACCTGGGTAACCACGGCGGCGACCGTGGTGCTGATCGCCTCGCTGCGGCCGACTGACCCGGTGCCATCGCTGGAAGACGACGAGTCTGCCCCCACAAGCTTGGCAGGGTCACCGCCAGCCGGCAGGATGCGCTTGATGTGGTCTTCGAAGCCCATGATGGCGCTGATGCCGCTGCTCTCGGCGTTCTTGCGCTCCCGCTTGGTCTCGTTATCGAGGCTGGCCTTGTCGTCGATGCTGACGGTTACGGTCAGAATATCGCCCACCCGCGCTGCCCGCTGGTCCTTGAAGAAGGCACGCGACCCCGACCGCCACAGGCTGTTCGCTTCGCGGACCTGCAGTTCCTCACCGGGCATGGGCAGGTTGACCGGCTGATAGTCGCTGGCGGAGTTCGGGTTCTGGATGGCGCTGAGGGAGGGCGACTTGCCGATGGCGCCAAGCCGATCGGCGGCCCCACAGCCTGAGAGCCCCAGGGCCAGCATCAAGGCAAGGGCAGGCCGCAAGCCCGGGCGCAGCGGCACGCGCGCGAGACCCAAAACGGAAGGCTGATGGTGCGGCATGGCGTGGCCTCGGTGATCGGGCTTTGGGAAAGGGGTGGCCGGGATCAACTTCATGGTGTCACCGGCGGCGGGGCGGTTTGGGCGCCATCGGCTGTGACCAGCTGGGACCCCACATTGACCCGCGCCTCATTGGGTCCGGAGACCGTGGCCTGGATCACCTTGCTGCTCGATGGATTGACCAGCCGGATGGTATCCCCCAACGCGCCGGCCTCCTGGGCGCGGCCGACCGCGCTGAGGGTCAGGTTCGGGGTGACAACCGTCATGGTAACCATGGCGCCCTTGGTGACGAGCTGTGGCTGCGCCAGATCCGCCGTAATCACGGGCACGCCGGCCTTGAGGCCACGGCGGGCGGAACGGCCGATGATCTGGTCCGGGGCGGCCGCAACATTCCGTGCCAGCCGGCCAGTGGGCACATCGATCCAGTCCACGTCCGCCGCGCGGATGATCTGGCCTGCGGGCATGTTGCTGCGTGGCACCGGAATGCGTGTGGTGTCGACCAGCCTGCCGCTGATCTCGACATGTTCCACCGCAGCGCTTTCACCAGGGGTTACGATGATGGCAGTAAAGCGTCCCGTGTCAGGATCATAATCAACATCATCGACCAGCACCGAGGCTGCTGCCTCCACCGGCACCTTCAGCGACAGGTAACGGTCGCCGAGGTCAATCTGGCGGGCCTTCTCCGGCGGCATGCCCTGGGCGATCAGGGCGTCGGCGATGCGGGAAACAATAAGTTCCTTGGGGACTGTCCGCCCCGCGCGGGAAACCATGACCTTGCGGCCATTGACCGACTGGGCGATCGACACGCCATGATAGGCGGCAAAGGCAACCACCTCGGCTGCGTCCAGCGCCAGACGCTGGCCGGGTGCGGGTGAGGGGGCAACCTCGGCATCCGCAGCATCGCCGGCATCCTCAACCAGATCGCCGAGCAGGATCCTGTCGCCCTCGACCAGGGCGTTCAGCTTCAGCTTGGGCTCAGCAACCCTGACGGCCTTGGGCAGCACCGGCGCGGCGATATCGAGGCGCAGGGCCTCGGCGGCGGCCGCCGGGTGCAGCAGCGCGTCCCCGGCGACGGGGCCGACGGCAAGACCCAGGATAACGGCGACAGCAGCGGTTCGGTTCAATGTGTAACTCCTTGCCGTTCAGCGGCCTAGCGCAGGCTCGTCATGGTCTGGAGCATCTCGTCTGAGGCCGAGATGACCTTGGAGTTCATCTCATAGGCACGCTGGGCCGTGATCAGAGAGGTGATCTCGGTCACGGCATTGACGTTGGAGGTCTCGAGGAAGCCCTGAAGGATCGTGCCAACGCCCGTCTGGCCCGGAATGCCAATCACCGGTGCGCCCGAGGCAGCGGTTTCAAGGAACAGGTTGCCGCCCTGCGCGTCGAGACCGGCTTCGTTATAGAAGGTGGCCAGGTCGAACTGACCAACAACCTGGGGCGTCACCTGCCCGGCAATCTTTGCCTCCACCTGACCAGAGGTATTGATGGAGACGGAGGTGGCGTCCTGCGGGATGGTGATGCTGGGCTGCACGATATAGCCGTCTGGCGTCACGATCTGGCCCTGCTCGTTGACCTGGAACGAACCGGCGCGCGTATAGGCATCTTCACCCGAGGGCAGCAACACGCGGAAAAAACCGCGGCCCTGGATCGCAATGTCATAGGCGTTCGCGGTGGAAGTCAGATTGCCCTGCTCGGTGATGCGGTAGACCGCCGCCGCCTTGACGCCCGTGCCGATCTGGATGCCCACGGGCACCAGATTGCCATTGTCTGACGACTGGGAACCCATGCGGCGCAGGTTCTGGTACAACATGTCCTGGAACTCCGCCCGTTGCCGCTTGTGGCCGGTGGTGTTCATGTTGGCGATGTTGTTCGAGATAACCTCGACATTCAGCTGCTGGGCCAGCATTCCGGTGCTGGCGATGCTCAAGGACCTCATCGGCCTGTTCCTTCTTTACGCGTGTCTGTGTGTCTGCCTGTCGGCGTGTCTGTCTATTGGTATCCGGGCCTAGGCCACCTTGCCGAGGGTCTGGATCGCTGAACGCTCAAGGTCGTTCTGGGCGGAGATGATGGACTGAATCGACTGGTAACTGCGGGAGACCTCGATCATCCGGGTCATTTCGCTGATCGACTGGACGTTGGAGGCCTCGAGTGCCGCCTGGGTCACCTGCGTTGCTTTCGCTGGAGCCGGGTCATTGCCTGAGGGGCTGGAGAACAGGTTGTTGCCCTCCGCCAGAAGGGCCTGCCGATTGTCGAATTCAACCAGCCTGAAGCGGCCAGCGGCGGTGCCATCGACGGACACGCTGCCCTCTGCGGACACGGTCACAGGCCCGCCCGTGCGCGGCAGGTTGATGGGGCGGTCCCCTTCGCCAAGCACGCGCAGCCCATCGATGGTGGTGAGGTTGCCCTGGGTATCCACGCTGAAATGGCCGTTGCGGGTATAGCGGGGGCCATCCTCCGTCTCGACCACGAAAAAGCCTTCGCCCTGCAACGCAAAATCAGTTGGATTTCCTGTTGTCTCCAACGGGCCCTGAGACGTATCCCGCAGTGTTCCCTTTGTGCTGACAAAGGCAACCTTGCCGCGGGAGGCCGGGTCAACGGAAACAGATTCACCCTTTCCCATCAGGTATTCTTCAAACATGGGGCGGGAGC
The DNA here is from genome assembly GCA_947379865.1 of Acetobacteraceae bacterium. Taxonomy (GTDB): domain Bacteria; phylum Pseudomonadota; class Alphaproteobacteria; order Zavarziniales; family Zavarziniaceae; genus CANCOY01. Next base: position 13,258 of record CANCOY010000037.1, on the reverse strand, counting down.
CCTTGAAACCTGTGGTCGTCATGTTCGCCATATTGTTGGCGATCACGTCCATTTCCTGGCGCAGGGCGATCTGGCGCGAGAGGGAGACGTAGAGGGTATTCTGCATGAGCCTGTATCCTTCCCGCACTCCAGCTGGCGGCGGCTGACCCGGCGTCACGCCATGGGTGTCTTGCCATGGGCCTGCCTGACGAGGACCTAGCATGGAGTGTGCCAATGGCCCCGAAGCCTTGGCAGATCGTCGTTTTCAGGCTTGGCACGGTGCTGGTGGCGCCGGCGGCCAAGCCACCCGGCAGGTGATGCCCGGCAAGCTTTGCCGGGTATCTTTTGGATAGATCAATCTCATAAAGGTGTTGTTAACGAAGAACCCGATACGGTGTTGCCAGCGCAGGATCGCGCAGAGAGCAATGGGAAGCGGGGCATGCCCAGAGACATGGAAGATGATCAGTCTGAGGACGTCGAGAACGGTGGCCAGGAAGCTGCGGTTCAGGGTCTGCGGGGGCGCCTGCCCAGGGGAAAGCTTCTGCTTTTCGCTGCCGTGCCAGCTGTGCTTATCGTTGCCCTTGGCGCCGCTTACGCACTGGGTGCGTTCAATTCAGTGATCGGGAGCGAGCCGAAGGAAACCGCAAGTGTCGGGACGGTCTTTTATGATCTGCCAGAACTGCTGGTGAATCTTTCCAGCCAGAATAATCGTTCCAGTTACCTCAAGCTCAGGGTTGCACTTGAGCTTCCGGGCATCGAGATGCCGAAGGAACTGGAGAAGATGGCGCCCCGCATTGTGGATAACTTCCAGGTCTATCTGCGCGAACTCCGCGCCAGTGACCTTGAGGGCTCTTCCGGCATGTTCCGCCTGAAGGAAGAGTTGCTGGCGCGCGTCAATGTGGCGGTCGCACCGGTGAAGGTGAGTGATGTCCTCTTCAAGGAAATGCTGGTCCAATAGCCATGGCTGAACCGACAGATGACCCCACCGGTGCTGGCAACCCCGCCGACGACTGGAACGCCGACGCAGACGCCATGGACGACGATTCCTGGGATGAAGGGGATTCGTCCGTCCAGGATGAGGTCCTGAGTCAGGATGAGATCGACAGCCTGCTGGACATGAAGGGTGGGCTGGCGGGCGTCGGCCGCAAGACCGGCATCCGCTCCATCATCAACTCGGCCCTGGTCTCTTATGGCCGGTTGCCGATGCTTGAGCGGGTGTTCGACAATCTTGTCAGGCTGATGTCGACCTCGCTGCGCAATTTTACCTCCGATAATGTTGACGTCAGCGTTGATTCCATTACCTCGATCCGGTTTGGCGAGTACCTGAATTCCATTCCCCAGCCCGCCATTCATGCGATCTTCCGGGCCGAGGAATGGGATAACTACGGTCTCCTCGTGGCTGATTCCAACCTCGTCTATTCGGTGGTCGACGTGTTGCTTGGGGGGCGCAAGGGCACCCATGCCATGCGGATTGAAGGGCGCCCCTACACCACGATCGAGCGCAATCTTGTGGAACGTATGATTGTGGTCGTCCTCAAGGACATGCGCGCCGCCTTCGAGCCGCTGACGCCGGTCAATTTCTCGTTTGACCGTCTGGAAGTCAGCCCGCGCTTTGCCACCATCGCCCGCGAAACCAATGCGGCGATCCTGGTGAAACTGCGTATCGACATGGATGACCGGGGCGGGCGTCTTGAGCTGATGCTGCCCTACGCCACCCTGGAGCCGGTGCGCGAGCTGCTGTTGCAGATGTTCATGGGCGAAAAATTCGGCCAGGACACGATCTGGGAAAACCATCTCGCCAACGAGCTTTGGTCCACGGAACTGCAGGTGGATGCGGTGCTTGATGAACTGACCATGCCATTGCGCGATGTCATGGAACTGCAGGTGGGCCAGACCGTGATGCTCAATTACGGTCCTGACAGCCCGGTAGAGATTCGCTGTGGTGGCATTCCGATGTTGCGTGGCCGCATGGGGCGGCTTGGAGACAATATCGCTGTTCGCGTCGAACAGCGTCTCGGCAAATCAAGGGTGCGGGCATGACCACAACGCTGTTACTCGATCTTCTCGTTGCAGCTTTGCTCAGCGCAACAATCTTTTATTGCTGGCAGCTCAACCGCCGCCTGGTGGTACTGCGCGGTGGGCATGATGAATTGCGGCTTCTGATCGAGAATCTGAATGACGCCACCCGCAAGGCCCAGGCGGCCACCCAGGATCTCAAGGCCTCGAGTGATGTGGTCGGTGCCCGGCTTGGGGCGCAGGTCAAGGATGCCCGCGCCCTGGTGGATGAGCTGCAGCTGATTGTCGACGCCGGCAACACCCTGGCAGACCGCGTGTCGGGTGGCCTCAGTGGCGTTTCGGGAAAATCGGGGCTTGGGGGCAAGCCAGGCCCGGCAGAGAAGCCCGGCGAGGCGGGTTTCGAATTGCGCGCCGACCGGACGGCTGGCGCGCGCCCGCTGCCACAGGACCGGGTGGCTGCGGCTGCTGCGGTTGCGGCGCGCCCTGGCAAGGGCAGCCCGGCCGATCTGCTGCGCGCCCTGCGCGAAGTACGTTGAAGGGGACAAGCCCATGTTGATTATCGAGAAGCTGCGTCTGCTGCCGACGCTGGTGATCGCCGCCCTGTTTTTGCTTGTGCTCAAGCTTGGGGCCATTGGCTATGAGGCTGATGTGATCCTCAGCGGGGTTTCCTCGGCCCGGGCGGAACAGGGTGTGTTGCCTGGCCCGGCGGCGGCCGCGGATGCGCCAAAGCCCGAGGCGGCTCCACTGGCAAAGCCCGAGGCGGCCGCGCAGGCAAAGGCTGAAGGCGCTGCCACCACCACCGTGGCCTCTGTCGAGCCCGCGCCCGCCTCTGAGGGGCCCGTGGATATTTCTGCCATGAGCAAGGGCGAAGTGCGCTTGCTGGAGGGCCTGGCCGAGCGGCGCGGGGTTCTTGAAGACCGCGCCCGCGACATGGACATGCGCGAGAAGCTTCTTGTCGCGGCCGAAGGCCGTATTGATGGCAAGATTGCGGAACTGAAGGCCCTTCAGGCGCGGATCGATCAATTGCTGAAAGAGCACGACGCCCACGAGGACGCGCAGATCGCCAGCCTCGTCAAGGTCTACGAAAACATGAAGCCGAAGGATGCGGCACGGATTTTCGATGGCCTCGAGATGCCCATTCTGATCTCGGTCGCCGAACGCATGAAAGAAGTGAAGATGGCGCCCGTGCTGGCCGAAATGTCTCCACCGACGGCCAAGGCCCTGACGGTGGAACTCGCCACGCACCGGCGCCTGCCCGCCAGGGGGGGCTGAGGGCGGTGTGAGAGTGGCGACGACGCCAACCCTCGGCCGTCTCCTTGAGGGATGCGGATGCACGTGAACAACCAAGCCATGACGCATGGCCCCGGGGCCAGTGGGCTCTCTGGGCCAGCGGGCTCCCTTGGAAAGGAAAGCCGCGGATGCCGGGGCATGGGACTGAGATTGAGACAGGAATGGGAGTAGCCTGCATGCAGAGGGGACGCTATCGGCGAGGCCGGGCTTTCATCCTGTCCGTGGCCCTTCTCATCGGTGCTGCCACAGGCATGCCGGCAGCCGCAGCCCCTGAGGCCCCCGCCGGTACGGCTGCCGTGCCCCTGCCATCACAACTGCTGCCTGCGGTGCCCGGAGTGGCGCAACAGCCCGTGGCGCGGGTCAGCATGGCGGTGGACGAGGTCCCCAATGGTCTGCGCCTTGGCTTTCAGTGGCCCGCTGCCGTCAACGCCGCTGTTTTCGTGCGCGGCGACCGGCTGTGGATTGTGTTCGATCACATGGCCCAGGTTGATGCGAGCGCTCTGACGGCATCCTTCAGCCGCTGGGCGTTGAGTGCCAGCCAGTTGCCTCATCCTGCCGCCACTGTTTTGACGGTGCGCCTGGCTGACCAGTTGCAGCCGCTTGTCCGGCGCAGTGGCTCCACATGGGTGGTCGATCTGACACCCATGGCGCAACCGCTGGGTCAGCCTATCGGCATTGAGCGGGAAACCGTTTCCACAGGCCGTCCGCGGGCGATCCTGCCCACGGTTGAGGCGGGTCAGGTTTTCAAGCTGATTGACCGGGAGGCGGGTGACGAGATCAACGTGGTCCCGCTGGCAAGCCCGGGCTTTGGCATCGGCCAGCTTCAGGAATTCGTCCAGTTTCGCGTGCTGCCCTCGGCCCAGGGCATTGCCATCATCTCATTGACCGATGATCTGGCCATTGATGCCACGTCGATCGGTGTTGCTGTCTCGGCGCCGCGCGGCCTTACATTGTCGCTGCCCCAGGCGGGATCCTCGGCGATCGTGCGTGTGGATCGGCGACCCATTGCCAACTGGTCGGCCTGGGCCGACGACCGAGGCGTGGATCGTGAAGAACGTCGCAAGGCCCTGCTTTTGGCTGCGTCGGCTGAGCCACAGGGGCAGCGTAACCCGGCCCGGCTTGAGCTGGCCCGCTTTCTTGTTGGCCATTACCTGGCGCCAGACGCCCTGGGCGTATTGCGTGCCATCGCGGCTGAGGACCCCGTGGTTGCCAATGATGCGGAATACCGCGCCATGCGTGGCATCGCCGACGCCCAGCTGGGGCGCTATGGCGACGCCAGCGCGGACCTAGCCCACCCGGGGCTGGAGTTTGACCCGCACTCGGCGCTGTGGCGCTCGCGCATTGCTGCGGCGCGGCGCAATTGGGCAGAGGCGCGGGAGCAGTATATTCGCGGCGCGGACGTGCTCGGTGCCTATGGTGCGGCGGAGCAGACGCGGTTTCACCTGGCGGCGGCGCGCGCGGCGATCGGTCTTGGTGATCTTCAGAGCGCGCTGACCGAGTTGGCCGTGGCTTATCCGCCGGCCGGCATGCCAGAGCTGCTGTCGGAAAAGGTGTTCCTTGAGGGCGTCATTGCCCAGGCCAAGTCTGAGAATACGCGCGCGCTTGAGCGCTATGACGCCGCTGTTGCCATGGACTGGCGACCGATCCGGGTTGAGGCTGAGCTGGCGCGCATCAGCCTTGGCAGTGCCGTGGGCCGCCTGACTTCCGAAGAGGCAATTGCCCGGCTGGAGCGACTGCGGTTCGCCTGGCGTGGCGATTCCGTCGAGCGCGATGTGATCACGCGCCTTTATGAATTGTATGCCGCGCGGGAGGACTGGCGCAGTGCCCTCAACCTGATGCGGACGGCGGTTGCCGCTTTTCCCAATGCGGTGGAGACCCCGGCCATCAGGACCCGCATGAGCGGGATGTTCAACGACCTCTTCGCCAAAGGAGGCGCGGATCGGCTGACGCCGCTTGGGGCGTTGGCTCTGTACTATGATTTCCGCGAACTGACGCCCCTCGACGCCCAGGGTGATGAGATGATCAGGCGCCTTGCAGACCGCCTTGCCTCGGTTGATCTGCTCGACCGTGCGGCGGAATTGCTGGATCATCAGGTACGGCACCGTCTGGTCGGCACGGCCAAGGCCCAGGTGGCGGCGCGGCTGGCGCTGGTCTATCTGCTGGATCGCAATCCAGGCAAGGCATTGGCCGCCCTCGATCTCTCGGAGCAGCCCCAGCTGCCAGAGGCCCTGACGGGCCAGCGCCGTCTCCTTCGGGCGCGGGCTCTTGCTGATCTGGACCGGCCCAAGGATGCGCTGGAGCTTCTGGCCGAAGACCGCAGCATTGCGGCCAGCGAACTGATTTCCGATATCGCCTGGAAGGTGGACGCCTGGCCCCTGGTCTCGGCCACCAATGAGTCTTTGCTGGGAACGCGCTGGCAGACAGAGACACCGCTCAACCAGGCAGAGCGGGGCCGGGTGCTGCGTGCTGCCGTCGCCATGACCCTGTCGAGCGATGCGGCCGGGCTGGAGCGCCTGCGCAGCAACTGGGCCCAGAAGATGGAGGGCGGACCCGGCGAGGACGCCTTCAAGCTTATCGTTGGCCGGGTTGATCCCCGAACCACAGCCTTCCGCGACCTTGCCAATTCCATTGCCACGGTTGGCACGCTGGAAAGCTTCATGGCCAGCTACCGTGACCGTATCCAGAACGCCGGCCTTAGCGCCATCAATTGAGAGGGTGCAGGCGGCCGGCGCCTGGCGATGCCTCAGCGCCCCTGGGGCCTGTCGAGTGCGGCTTCGAGATCATCGGCCAGATCGGCAGGGGACTCGAGGCCCACTGACAGGCGCAGCAGGTCGCCAGGGATGGGGGAGGTTGGCCCCTCAACACTGGCGCGATGTTCAAGCAGGCTCTCCACACCACCAAGGGAGGTGGCGCGCTTCCAGATGCGGGTCCCGGCCGCAACCGCCACGGCAGCCTCGGTTCCGCCGCCGATCCTGAGAGACAGCATGCCGCCAAAGCCCCCCTTCATCTGGCGGGCGGCCAGCGCATGTCCGGCAAAGCCCGGCAGGCCGGGATAAAGGACATGGCTGACGCGGGGGTGGCGCTGCATGCGCAGGGCGATCTCCAGGGCACTCTGCGAGGCGTGATGGACCCGCGGATAGAGGGTGCGCATGCCGCGCAGCAGCAACCAGGCCTCGAAAGCACCGAGCACGGCTCCCTGATTGGTCCGAATGCCTTTCAGCGCTTCCCATTCCGCATCGGCCCGTGCAGTCACCAGGGCGCCGGCCACAACGTCGGAATGGCCGTTCAGATATTTTGTTGCCGAATGCATGACGAGATCGGCCCCAAGGGCGATGGGCTGGGTCAGTACGGGTGTTGCCACGGTGCTGTCCACCACCACCCGAGCGCCGGCCCGCCGGGCCGCTGCCGCAATGCCGGCAATATCGCAGATGGTCCAAAGGGGATTGGCGGGCGACTCCAGCCAGACAAGGCGGGTTTTCCCCGGGCGCAGGGCCGCCTCCACCGCCGCCGTCAGCCCCATGTCGACAAGATCGACGGCAATGCCCCATTTGGCGGCGAAGCTGAGGACCCAGTTGCGCAGGGCCCAGTACATGACCTTGGGGAGGATGACATGGTCCCCTGGGCTGAGTGTCTGGAAGACGGCCGTCGCCGCAGCCATGCCCGAGGCAAACAGCATGGCGTCGGCGCCGCCTTCGAGTTGGGTCAGCAAGGCCTCTGCCTGTTCCGGGGCGGGGGAGCCTCCCCGGGCATAGACCCGGCCATGGGGGAACGACAGATCGCCCGCCCGCTCAAAGGTGGTGGAGGGCTGCAACACGGGGCCAAGGCCACCTGTGACGGGATCAACCCAGCCAAGGGCCTGGGCCGCAAGGGTTTCAGGCTGCCACGAAGCAGAATCGGCTGGGGTCTTGGTCATTGGGCCACCTTCGGGTTGGGTGGCGCACAGTAGACCCTGGCGCGGCGGATTTCAGCCGCTGCCGAAACTTTGTACCAGGCTGCCCGACACCAGGCTCCAGCCATCGACCAGAACAAAGAAGATCAGCTTGAAGGGCAGCGAGATCGTGATGGGGGGCAGCATCATCATGCCCATGCCCATGAGGATCGATGCCACCACAAGATCTATCACCAGGAACGGCACAAACAGCAGGAAACCGATCTCAAAGGCGCGCCGCAACTCGCTGATGATGAAAGCCGGGACCACGATCTGGAGGGGGGCTGCCGAACGGTCGGCGGGCACCGGCGTCTTGGCGATCTCGAAGAACTGCATCAGGTCCTTGTCGCGGGTGTGGGCCACCATGAAGGTCTTGAACGGCGCCACGGTGCGCTCGAAGGCCTGTGTTTCATCGATGTCACCGGCTGCAAGCGGGGCAATGCCGTCGCGATAGGCCTGTTCAAAGGTCGGCGTCATGATGAACGCCGTCAGGAAGAGGGCGAGGCCGACAAGCACGGTATTTGGCGGCGTCATGGATGTGCCAAGTGCCGTACGCAGCAGGGACAGCACGATAATGATGCGCGAGAAGCTGGTGACCACCATCAGGATCGAGGGGGCCATGCTGAGCACGGTTACCAGCGCGGCAAGCTGAATCGTGCGCGAGGTGAATTGCCCGTCCTTGCCCCCCATGTCGAGGTTCAGTGACTGCGCGAAGGCAGGCTCCACCCAGCACAGCCCAAGCATGAGACCAAGGGCAAAAGTGCCAAGCAACAGGCCGCGGCGGACGCCCGGGCCGGGCTGGCGGGAAATCAAATCACGCAGGCTCATGTTCGGGGGCTCCGCTCTGCTGGTCTGCTGTCATGCGTGTCGGGAAGGTGCGGGGCGCCACCGTGATGCCGCTTTCGATAACGAGATCGCGCTCGGTCCCCAGAAGAAGCAGGTGCTCCACGCCGTCGCGACGCACCAGAACCAGCCGTCGCCGTGCATCAAGCGGGGTCACTTCAACCAGAGACAGCCGGCGTTTCCCGCCCCGCCCGCCAGCAAGACGCGGGGTCAGGCCGGTGCGGCGAACGAGGAAGGCAATCCCGCCGATCAAGGCAAGGACAAGAAGCAGCGCAGCAACAAACTTGAAGAGGATCTGTTCATCCACGCCGCCACCCTCCACCCGGATCATCCGGGGCAGGGTCACAATCACCGACCATACTTAATTTATAGTAAATGAATGTCCCTCATGAGGTTTCTCTCATGGCCCAAGGGTACGAGGTCGCCTGCATTTACCCGGCATTAACCGATCGTGCCTTAAAACTGGATCCATGGACGGCGTGCCCTGGAGGGCATCTATGGAAAAGACCGAGAATTCCCTGCTTGGGCTGCTCGCAAAGCGCCTTGACTGGCTCAGCAGCCGCCAGTCGGTGATTTCAGCGAACATCGCGAACGTCAACACTTCTGGTTACGTTCCACGTGACCTTGCGCCTGAATCCTTTGGCGCCGCTCTCCATGCGAGGGCCCCGGTCGGTGGCCTTGTGACCACGGCGCCAAATCATCTCAAGGGCACGCTCGCCAGCAATGCTTCCGGTTCCGTAAAGGCCAATGGCTATGAGGCAGTGCCCACCGGAAACTCGGTGATCATGGACGAACAACTGGCCAAGATGGCGCAGACCCAGATGGACTACGCGACCATTACAAACCTCTACCGCAAGAGTGCAGGCATGCTTCGCCTTGCCCTCGGCGCCAAGTAAAAGGGATCTTCACCATGGATCTGCGTGATACGCTTCTAGTTTCGGTCTTTGGCATGCGCGCCCAGTCAACGCGCATGCGCGTCATCGCTGAAAATATGGCGAATGCCGATTCGGTTGCCCAGACCCCGGACGCCGACCCCTACCGGCGGCAGACCGTCTCTTTCAAGAATACGCTCGACCGCGTCACCGGCATCGATGCCGTGCGGGTAAGCAAGATCGATGAAGACAAGTCTCCCTTTGGCGAGCGCTTTGATCCCGGCCACCCCGCCGCCAATGCGGCCGGCTATGTGCGCACACCCAATGTGAACACGCTGGTCGAGACCATGGACATGCGCGAGGCCCAGCGCTCCTACGAGGCCAACCTTCAGGTCGTCGATGCCTCCCGCAGCATGATCATGAAGACAATCGACCTTCTGCGGTCCTAGGCTTTCGGAGATAATAAACCATGGATATGAGCGCAACCCAGGCTGTTGCAGCCTATGCCCAGGCCCTTGGCCGGGCACAGAACACCCCGGCAGCTGGCGAGGCAGGCCCTGATGCCGCCTCTGCCGTGGGGCAGAACGGCAGCTTTGGCGCGATGCTTCGCGACCAGATTCAGGATGTCATCAACACCGGCAAGATTGCCGAGGGCCAGACCATCAAGGCCGCCACCGGCAAGGCTGAGCTGGTCGACGTGGTCACTGCGGTCAACAATGCCGAAATGGCGCTGCAGACGGTGGTTGCCGTGCGCGACCGCATGGTTCAGGCCTATCAGGAAATCATGCGCATGCCGATCTGACCACCTGGCAACCTCAGGGCACAGTCCCTGAGGCTCCCGGTTCCTGTGGCGTTGCTGACTTTCCCGGATTATCCGCCAAACGGGGCGAAACGCCATATGTCTCCTGCTGAAGTCCTAGATTTTGCCCATGAGTCGGTTCTGGTCATTGCCAAGACGGCAGGGCCGGTGATGCTCATCGCCCTGTTCGTTGGATTGCTGGTATCGCTCTTCCAGGCGCTTACCCAGATCCAGGAAATGACGCTCACCTTCGTGCCCAAGATCGTGGCCATGTTTGTGTCGCTGCTGATCTTCCTGCCGTTCATGGGAAGCGTTCTTGGCACCTTTATGGAACGGGTGGCTGCGCGGATTGCCAATCTTGGCGGCGCGGGTTGAGCATGCTGAGCGCCACCGCGCCTGCTGAACTCTATGCCTTCCTGATCATCGTTGTTCGGGTTGGTGCGTTCCTCAGTCTTTTGCCCGCCCTTGGTGAAAGCATGATCCCGGTCCGCATCCGCCTGGGCGCAGCCCTTGGCATCGCACTGGTTCTGGTACCAACCGTATCACGCCAGATCCCCGCCATGCCCGACTCGCCATTTGCCCTGGCGGGCGTAATTGCTGCCGAACTTGCTGTTGGCCTGTTCATTGCTGGCATGATGCGCGTGCTGTTTACAGCCTTGCACGTGGCGGGAACGGTGATTGGCCTGCAATCTGGTCTTTCCTTCGCCATGACCTTCGACCCGAGCCAGGGGCAGCAGTCGGTCCTCTTTTCAAATTTCCTCGCCCTCATGGGCATTGCGGCGATCTTTGCCGCCAACCTTCATCTGCTGATGCTCCAGGCCATTGTTCATTGCTACGAGGTTTTCCCTCCGGGCAATCTGCCGCCTGTGGGCGACTTTGCAGAGATGGGTGTCCGTCTTATTGGCGAAGGCTTTGAAATGGGCCTGCGCATGTCTGCGCCGTTCATTATCTTTGGGCTCTTGTTCAACCTCGGCCTTGGGGTTCTGAACCGGCTGATGCCCGCCATCCAGATTTTCTTTGTCGGTCTCCCTTTGCAGATTCTGGGTGGCCTTGTGCTGCTGGCCGCGTCAGTTGGTGCCAGCATGAACTGGTTTCTGGGACGTTACGAAGCCGAGCTTGGCCTTTTTCTTGGCAAGGGCTGATCCATGGCAGACGAACAGGACAGTGCATCAAAAACCGAGCAACCGACTGAGCGAAAACTTTCGGAGGCCTCCAAACGGGGTGAACTTCCCCGCTCCCAGGAGATCAATCACCTGTTCGTGCTGGGTTCAGGTACTCTGGCCATTGGCATGTTCGCCACCGCCATTGGCCAATCGCTGACGGGGTGGCTATCGGCCTATATTACCAACGCGACCCAGATCGCCGTGGCACCGAACAGCCTCATTGATGTGATGCGCGACGCGGGTTTCGAGATCCTGCGCGTTCTGTCGCTGCCGTTTTTCATCATGATCGTCGGCTGCATAGCCGGTGAGCTTGTTCAGCATGCACCGGTTCTGAGTGCAGAGCGGATCACCCCGAGCTTCAGCAAGGTATCCCCCATCAAGGGGCTGTCGCGGCTTTTCTCGGCACGGGCCTTGGTGGAATTCGTCAAGGGCATTCTGAAAATCGTCATTGCCGGCGCCACCACCGTTTATGCGATATGGCCGGAACGGAACCGGCTTGCCGACCTGGCAGATCTGCCCATTGGTGACCTTTTGTTCCTGACGCTGACGCTGACGCTCAGGATGTTCGGGGCGGTGCTGATCGTCATGGCGGCCATAGCCGCCCTTGATTACTTCTACCAGCGGTTTTCATTCATGCAGCAGCAGCGCATGACCCGCCGCGAACTGCTTGACGAGATGAAGGCGCAGGAAGGCGATCCCATCATCAAGGGGCGCCTGCGGCAGCTCCGCATGGAGCGTGCCCGCCGCCGCATGATGGCGGCTGTGCCCACGGCTGACGTCGTGATCACCAACCCGACCCATTATGCGGTCGCCCTGAAATATGATCAGGCAACCATGCAGGCGCCAAAAGTCGTCGCCAAGGGCGTTGATGCCCTGGCTGCGCGCATTCGGGAACTGGCGACGGAGAACGAAGTTCCGCTGGTTGAGAATCCCCCCCTGGCGCGCACCCTGCATGCAGCGGTTGATGTGGACCACGAGATCCTGCCGGAGCACTATCGGGCTGTGGCTGAAGTGATCGGGTATGTTATGAAACTGAAGAGCCGCATGAGGTCGCGGGCGCCGGCTGTCAGTCCGCTGGCTCGTCGATGAACGCGGGGTTCGAGCGTCGGGATCATGTTCGTCCGGCTGGTGAGAAAACCGCCTCTGGCTTTGCCGCGCCCTGGCCTGCCATTGCAGCCTATCTGATCTCCCTTGGTGCCCTCGCCATAGGCTGGCTTACGGGTGGCACCCCTCTGGCTCTTGGTGTTGGCGGGATCGGGCTGGTGACAGGCCTTGGGGTAACGCTGTTCTTTTGGCGCCGGGCTCCGGTGCCTGCACTCGTTCAGCCGCTCGACACCGGCGTCTGCCGGGCGCTGCTGCTGGCCTTGGATAATCCGGCAGCGCTCATCAATGTGGAAGGTCTGGTTGAGGCGAACGCCGCCTGGATCGGGGTGGTGGGACGCCGTGGACCAGAAGCCTTTGGCCTTCCCCCCACGGTGCCGGCGGCAGATCTGCCTTTGTCACTGAAGGCGGGCGGTGGTCGGCCAACAGAATGGCGGGTGGACGCCCGGCTGCTTGGGGCTGGTGATCTGGTGTTCTGGACGCTGACACCTGTCGAGGACTGGAGGCCGCTGGCGCGGGCCCTTGGTGAGGTCGGTCTTGGCTGGATCGAGGTTGATGCCAATCAGAATATCTCGGCTGCGGGTGCGCTGCCCGCGCCGGTGGCTGCCATTGGCCGCCCACTGGATGAGATTTTCATGCCCCTGGGTGGCAGCCAGGTTCGACGCCAGCTTTCCTTTGCACCCGGGCCGCCGCACAGGGTCGATCTGGTTCTTGGCCCCGCCAACCAGGCGGGCGGGCGCTTTGGCATCGTGATCGATGTCACCGAAAAGGCGAGCCGGAAAGCCGACCTTGAGGAAGCGGAAACGCGATTTCGTCGCTTCTTCGACGATGCCCCGGTGGGCATTGCCGTGGTGGGGGCAGGGGGGCGCATCGTGGATGCGAACCTTGCCTTTGCGCAGCTTGTCGGCGGCGTCAGTGCCGAGGCCATCGTCGGGCAGCTGTTCGGCGATTTCGTGCACGGCGATGAGGTGCCCGATCTGGGCGACATTCTGAGCAGTCCCGACGAGGCAGCCTTTGGGGCGCCGATCGAAATCCGCTTCAAGGGGGACCGGGAAGAGCGGGCGGCGCGCCTCTATACCAGTCGCCAGGGTCAGGGGGAGGACGCGCAGGGGATCCTTTTTCTGCTCGACACCACCCGGCAGAAAACCCTGGAACTGCAGATTGCCCAGTCCCAGAAATTGCAGGCCGTGGGACAGTTGGCCGGCGGCATTGCCCATGACTTCAACAATCTGCTGACCGCCATCATCGGGTTTTCCGACCTGTTGCT
>CANCOY010000036.1 GCA_947379865.1 Acetobacteraceae bacterium | reverse complement strand
CAGGGCTGTGCTAGGGTTCGGTTTGGTTGTGTGACCCGCGGTCGCACGCCCCACCCGGCGTAATGCAGCCGGCAATCATGGAGAGCGGCCAATATGGCGAAAATACTTGAGAACCTGTACCGCGCACTGGGCCTGGGCTTCGCCCTGGCGGTGGTCCTGATCCTGGCACTGCACCGCGATGATCTGGCAACCAGTGCGCCGGTCTATGCGGTCTTCTTCTTCCTCTGGCTGCACGTTATCTCTGGCGTGCTCTGGATCGGTCTGCTCTGGTATTTCAACTTTGTGCAGATCCCCACCATGCCCAAGATCCCGGCCGAGCTGAAGCCGGCAGTGGGCAAGTTCATCGCCCCCGAGGCGCTGTTCTGGTTCCGCTGGGCGGCGCTGGCCACCGTCATCACCGGCCTGATCGTTGCCCACCTCAAGGGCTATCTGGCCAATGCGCTGACCTTCCAGCCCACGGCTGTGGTCATCGGCATCGGCATGTGGCTGGGCCTGATCATGGCGGCCAATGTCTGGTTCATCATCTGGCCGAACCAGAAGAAGGCACTTGGCATTGTCGCGGTGGACGATGCCTCCAAGGCAGCGGCGGCACGCCTGGCCATGCTGGCCTCGCGCACCAACTTTGCCCTGTCGATCCCGATGCTCTACGCGATGGTCGCGCAGATGTACGTACCGCACTAAGCGGAAGATCGTGGAAGGCGGCGCGGCACCGGGGGTGCTGCGCCGTTTTCTTTTGGGGGATAGGTTCGCCGCAGCTGGGCCGACGGCACCGGTTTCTAGTCGACCGGGAACAACAATGCCGCCACATGGCGGCCTTCTGCCAGCAGCAGGTTATAGGTGCGACAGGCCGCACCCGTATTCATCACATCAAAGCCAATGCGCGCCGCCTGCAAGGCCTCGCGGGCCGCGGGCGACAGATGCCGGATGGCCAGGCCACTGCCCACCAGCAGCAGTTCCACGGCCATGTCCGGCGCCAGCGCCTCTGCCAGGGCCGCCACATCAAGCTCCCCGGGGCTGCTCGCCTCAACGGCGACCGTATGGTCCGCAAGCACCAGAATCGGGCCCATAAAATGGCGGCCCGACACATGGAAGCCGCCATTGCCATAGCGCTGGATGATCTGACGGCCCTCAGGGACCTGTTCAACCATTTTCACGGGAAGCGCCTCCCCGCCTGCTGTCTCAGGCCTTGGTCCGCGCCACAGGGGCAGGTGCGGCCGTCGAGGCATCACCCATGCCACGGCGCAGACGCCCCTCGCCCAGGAACAGCAGGATCGGCGCCGAGATGAAGATCGACGACGAGGTGCCAACGATCACGCCAAAGATCATGGTAATGCCGAAATCCTGCACGGCCGAACCACCGGCAATGGCCATGGGCAACATGGCCAGCACCACGGTCAGGCCGGTATAGATCGTGCGTGACAGGGTCTGGTTGATCGACAGATCGATCAGGTCCCGCAGGGGCATGGCCTTGTACTTGCGCAGGTTCTCGCGCATGCGGTCATATACGACGACCTTGTCGTTCACGGAATAACCAAGGATCGTCAGCACGGCAGCAATGGCCGTGAGGTTGAATTCCATGCCGGTCACGGCATAGAGGCCAACCGTCTTGGTGATATCAAGGACCAGGGTGACAACGGCACCAATGCCGAACTGCCACTCAAAGCGGAACCAGATGTAGAGCATGATCGCCAGCAGGGCGAAAATGACAGCCATGGAGCCCGTCTGGAACAGTTCCGCGCTGACACGCGGCCCCACCACTTCCACCCGGCGCAGTTCGGCACCGGGCGCAATGGTGCCCATGGCGCCGCGCACCTTGGTGACGGCGGCCATCTGGGCTGCATCGTCGCCAGGCTGGCGCTCGATACGGATCAGCACGTCAGAGGCGCTGCCAAATTCCTGCAAGGCGATTTCGCCAAGGCCGAGCTCTGTCAGACCCGTGCGCAGACCTGCGGTATCGGCCGGCCCCTGGGTCCGCAGTTCGACCATGATGCCGCCGACAAAATCGATCCCGTAGTTCAGACCCGGATGGAAGAACAGGATGATCGAGGCAATCGACAGGAAGGCGGAGACCGCAACGCCGGCAAAGCGGCCCTTCATGAACTTGAAGTCGGTCTCGGTCGGGATGAAGCGCAGGCGGAACATGGGCGCCTCCTCAGATTGCAAGCTGCTTGGGACGAACGCGGCGGACGTAGACGACCATGATCACCCGCACGACCGAGACAGCCGTGAACAGGGTGGTCAGCACGCCAATCCCCAGGGCCACCGCAAAGCCCCTGACCGGGCCAGAGCCGAACAGGAACAGCAGGGCCACCGCGATCAGATGGGTTACGTAGGAATCGATGATGGTGGAATAGGCGCGGTTGAAGCCGGCGTCGAGTGCCGCAAAGGCCCCCTTGCCGCTGCGGGTTTCCTCGCGGATACGCTCGTTGATCAGCACGTTGGCATCCACCGCCATGCCCATGTTGAGCACAAGGCCGGCAATGCCCGGCAACGTTAGGGTTGCCCCCATGATGCCCAGCACCGCCAGGATCAACGCCGTGTTGAAGATGAGCGCCACGTTGGCAATCATGCCATAGCCGCCATAGGCCAGCACCATGAAGGTCGCCACCAGCAGAAGGCCGAACACGCCCGTAACAACGGCGGCGTGAATGGAGTCGGCGCCAAGATCAGGGCCAACCGTACGTTCTTCCAGCACCGTCAGTGGCGCCGGCAGGGCGCCTGCGCGCAGCAGCACCGAGAGATCACTGGCCCCCTGGACCGTGAAGCGGCCGCTGATCTGGCCGCTGCCGCCCAGAATGGGTTCGCGGATCACCGGGGCAGAGATCACCTTGTTGTCGAGGACGATGGCAAAGGGCTTGCCCACGGCTTCCTTGGTCACCTCGCCAAAACGGCGGGCGCCATTGGAGTCAAACTTGAAATTGACCACCGGCTCGCCATTGCGGGAGTCGAAGCCCGGCTGGGCATCCACCAGCATCTCGCCAGAGACGATGATGCGCTTCTTCACCGCCTGCTTTACCGGCTGATTGCCGCCCGACCTGTCCTCGCCATCCAGGATCTCGGAACCGGCTGGGGCCGGCGTGCCGGGGACCCACTGCGTGTCCACCAACCGGAAGGCAAGCTTGGCGGTCTTGCCCAGCAGGGCCTTGATGCGGCCGGGGTCCTGCACGCCGGGCAGCTGGATGAGAATACGGTCCTGGCCCTGGCGCACAATGGTCGGCTCGGCCACGCCGGTTTCGTCGATACGGCGGCGGACGATCTCGAGGCTCTGGTCAACGGCTGACTTGCGGCGCTCGGCAATGGCCGCCTCGGTCAAGGTGACGCGCAGCACGCCGCCTGGCTGGCTGGAGACCAGAATGTCACGCGTGCCGCCCGACATCACGCCCTGGCCAACAATGCTGCCCAGATCACGGACAAGCTTCGATGCGTCTTCCTGCCGGGCCGGGTCGGTAATCGTGACCGTGACCGCCTGATCGGCAATGCCAAGACCGGTATACCGGATGCTGGAGCCATTCAATGCCGTGCGAATGCTGTCGACCAGGCTTTCCTCGCGGTCCTTGATGACCGCAGCGGTATCCACTTCCAGCAGCAGATGCGAGCCGCCGCGCAGGTCGAGACCCAGTGTCATCTGAGTTTTCGGCAGATAGGAAGGCCAGGCCCGAACCGTGTCACGGCTGAACAGGTTCGGGATTGCAAAGACGATCCCAAGCGCAAGGATCAGCCCATAGAGGGCAAGCTTCCAGCCCGGATAGTGAATCATCGTCTAAGCCTCAGCCTTGTGCACCCAACAGGCGCAATCTTGTGCTTGTGAAAAGCGATTACTTGCCCTTGTCCGCCTTGTCGTTGGCGGGGTCAACCACGGCCGGCTCGCTGCCGCTGCCGCGCGGGTTGCGGCCGGCAGGCTGGTTGCGGCTACGCACCTCGCCAACGGTCGAGCGGACCACGCGGATACGGACGCCATCAGCAATCTCGATGGTCAGTTCCTGATCATCAACCTTGGCGACCTTGCCAATGATGCCACCAGCCGTCACCACCACGTCGCCACGGCGCACCGCCGCGACCATGTCGCGGTGTTCCTTCAGCTTGCGCTGCTGCGGCCTGATGAGCAGAAAGTAGAACACGATGAAGATCAGCACCAACGGGGCGATCTGGATCAGCATGTCGCCACCGGGGACGCCCCCGGCAGACTGTGCATAAGCGGTCGAGATAAGCATTGGGCGCTCCGCTCCCTAGGTTCGGCGCGGACTATACCGGCGTGCGGTGGGAAAGCAAACGAGGGCGCTGGCACCGCGCGCACGCGACGCAGGCCGCCAACCCGTTTCGCCCCCCCCCCGTTTCCCAACACCGGTTTTGGCTTTAGGGTGCCGATCATGTCGACCCCTCCCCCCTCCCCCGAACTCACTGCCCTGCTTGAACGCATCGCCAGTGCGCTTGAGCGGCTTGCGCCGCCACCGCCTGCCGAAAGCCACCTGCACGGCGCCGATGCCTTTGTCTGGCATGCAGCCGAAGGCCGGCTGGACCCGGTGCCATCGGTCAATCGCGTTGCCCTTGACCTGCTCAGGGGCATCGACCGGGTGCGCGACATTCTGCACGACAATACCCGCCGCTTCGCCCAGGGACTGCCTGCCAATAATGCGCTGCTGTGGGGCGCCCGGGGCATGGGCAAGTCGAGCCTCGTCAAGGCGGTGCATGCCGATATCAATGCCGAACGCCCGGGCGCGCTTGCCCTCATCGAACTGCACCGCGAAGACATAGAGAGCCTGCCTGGCCTGCTGCGCGTGGTCAGGGCCAGTGGCCGGCGCGCCATCCTGTTCTGCGACGACCTGTCGTTCGACGGCAATGATTCCAGCTACAAGAGCCTGAAGGCCGTGCTGGAAGGCGGCCTCGAAGGACGGCCTGAGAACGTCATCTTCTATGCCACGTCAAACCGTCGCCACCTGCTGGCCCGCGACATGATCGAGAACGAGCAGGCAACCGCCATCAACCCTGGTGAGGTTGTCGAGGAAAAGGTTTCCCTGTCGGACCGCTTCGGCCTGTGGCTTGGCTTCCATGCCTGTTCGCAGGATGACTTTCTGGAAATGGTGGCGGGCTATGCCCGGGCACACAGCCTGCCCATAACCGACGCGGCGCTGCGGGCCGAAGCCATTGAGTGGTCGGTCACGCGGGGTGCCCGCTCGGGCCGCGTGGCGCAGCAACTCATCCAGGACCTGGCGGGCCGGCTTGGCGTTCGGCTCGGCTGATCGAATTCGGCGGGGCGCCAAGGAATTTCACCGGGTCGATGGCGTCGGTGCCCTTGCGGATCTCGAAGTGAAGCTGGGGTGACTCGACATTGCCCGTGCGTCCCACCCGGGCAATCATCTGCCCCCGCAAAACCTTCTGGCCGCGTTTGACCAGCAACTCGTTATTGTGGGCATAGGCTGTCATCCAGCCGCCCTGATGGCGCACCAGCAGCAGATTGCCAAAGCCGCGCAGCTCGTTGCCGGCATAGGCCACCACCCCGGCCTCTGCGGCTGTAACCGGTGTGCCAACCGGCGCCTCGATATTGATGCCATCATTGTGCAGGCCGCCGGCACTTGGCCCATAGCCTGAGATGAGCTTGCCCACTGTCGGCCAGGAAAACAGGCCGCCCGTGCGCGGCGGTGGGGGCGCGATGGGCCCGGCGGTCTGGGTTGGCGGCGCCACGCCCTCAGGTGCCGGCGCCTCAGAGGCGTCAGGCTGGGGTGCAGCCATGGTGGCGTCTGCAGGTGGGGTAGCGGCAGGCCTGCCCTGCGGTTGCGCCTCGTCGCCTGGCAGGGGCGGCAGGGCCGGAACCGGCTGCGCGCCGCCAGGAACCGGTCGTGGAGACCCGGTCTGGCCACCCGGCATCGGCAGCTGCTGGACGCCGCCCGTTGGCGCCTCGATCCGGGCCACCAGTCGACCCTGTGCGGGAGCCTGGGCGGCGGCAGGCGGGGCATTTGGCGGTATGGGCGGCATGGGCGACGTGGGCGTGCCAGGCCTTGCAGGGAAAGGCGTTGCAGCCGGCGCGGCTGTTGGGCGCGGACGCGGGGTGGACGCGACCTGAACTGCTGCCGGCAGGCGCAGCAATTGCCCCGTCTGCACGACAAAGGGGGGCTTCATGCCGTTCAGGCGCATCAGGCTGGCTGCATCAACCCCGGTCGCCCGGCTGATGCCATAGACCGTATCCCCGGCGACCACCTTGTAAAAACGCGCCGCCGGCAGGCGCAGCTTCTGGCCCTCAACCAGCTTGTAGGGCGGCTGCAAACTGTTGAGGTCGATGATGTCGCGCACCGGAACGCCAAGACGCTTGGCAAGGGCATAAAGTGAATCCCCCCGTGCCACGCGGATTTCCCCCGCCCCCGCCGCTGTCGGGCGGGACTGCATGGTGGGGACCGGGGAACCATCAACCGGCGCAGGTGGCCCTTCGCGCGCGCAACCAGACAGGGTCGCCAGGGCCAGTGCCAGGACGATGCCGCAGCCGAATCGGTTTGTAACCGGGATGCGCATGGGAGGAATACTGTAGGGCCGCCGGAGCCCGTCATCAATGCGATGAAGGCATTGCGATCGCGCTTGGGCCAAGTGCCCTACCCTTCGTGGGTCGGCCCGGCGATCAGGGGTACGAAGCGCACATCGAGGAGGATTTCTTCGGCAAAACCGGACTCTGTCCGGCGGATGCGAACAATCGATTGCTCGCCATCAAGGGGGCCGATGGGGGCAACAAGCACGCCGCCAGGGCCAAGCTGGTCGAGAAGTGGCGGCGGCACACTGGGGCTGGCGGCCGTTATCATGATGCGGTCAAAGGTACCCTGATCAGGCCAGCCCCTGGTGCCGTCACCCCATCGGGTCACGATGTTCTGGAGTCGCATTATCTCAAAGCGCCGTTCTGCCGTCTGGAGAAGCGGTTTCACGCGCTCGATGGTGTAGAGGCGACGACACAGGGTGGAGAGGATGGCCGCCTGATAGCCAGAGCCGGTGCCGATTTCCAGAACCTTGTGGCGGTCGCCCACCTCCAACGCTTCCGACATGAAGGCCACGATATGAGGCTGGCTTATGGTCTGGCCATTGCCGATGGGCAGGGCCAGATTGTCCCAGCCGCGTTCACGGAAGGGGGCGGGCACGAATTCGTCGCGTGGGACCCTCTCCATGGCCGAGAGAACATTCAGATCCTTGATGCCAAGCCGGCGCAGTTCCATGACCAGCCGGATGCGCGGTTCCTCTTCTGTCATCGCCGGCGCCGGTTCACGAAGCGGGGGGCGGCGCCGCGAGGGCGGCAGCGAGGGTTTTGCGCGTCTCGAAATGGGTAAGGTCAAGGTGCAGGGGGGTGACCGAGATACGGTTCGCCCGCATGGCCGCCAGGTCCGTTCCCTCGGGCGGTGTAAAGGGCGTGTGGCGGAAGCCCAGCCAGTAATAGGGATTGCCGCGGGCGTCCGTGCGGGCGTCGATCAGCAGGTCGTTGACGTCGCGCCGCCCCTGTACCGTGACTTCGACACCGGCAACATCATCGGGCCTGCAGTCAGGGAAATTCACATTGATGAGGCAGTCGCGCGGCCAGCCTGTGTCGAGCAGACGGTTGATGAGAGCGGGCGCATGGCGTGTTGCCGTATCCCAGTGCACCTGCCGTTTGCCGGCAACCCAGCCGTAACATTGGCTGAGCGCAATGGACGGCACATTCAGCAGGGTGCCTTCCATGGCGGCGGCGATGGTGCCGGAATAAGTCACGTCCTCAGCCAGATTGCCGCCGCGATTGACCCCCGAAAGGACCAGATCCGGCCGCCGCCCCTTGATGATGGTGTTCATCGCCAGCATCACACAGTCGGTTGGCGTGCCCGATACGGCAAAGCGCCGGCTGCTGATGGGCCGGATGCGGAGCGCGTCTGACAGGGTCAGGGAATGGGATGCGCCCGACTGTTCGGTGTCCGGGCAGACGATCCAGACGTCCTTTGAAAGTGTCCGGGCAATCGCCTCCAGGGCCTTCAGGCCCGGCGCGTGGATGCCGTCGTCATTGGAGACGAGGATTCGAAGATCGCGCATGGCGGGAACACGCATTGGCTGCCTCAGGAAACGGCTTATAGGCCGCACAGGCGACGCTCGGCAAGCATCGGATTAGGTGCTGCCTGCACCCCTCAGCGCCTGCCGCGCTGCACAAGTTGGGGGGGTGCCGCCCTGGGGGGCAGCTTGGCCGCCGGCTCTGGCGGTGGTGGCGGGGCGGCCGCAATGGTTGCAAGGCTGCGGGCAAGATAGAGGGCGCCGGCCAGCCTTGCTTCCGGATCGGGCCAGTCCTGCAGATAAACGACCTTGTGATCCGACCGCAGCTTGATGAGACCATGGCTCTTGGCAATAAAGCCGATGAGGCCGTCCGGGTTGGCAAAGCTCTTGTTGCGGAAGGCGATGGTGGCACCCTTGGGGCCAGCATCGATCTTCTCGATACCCGCCGTCTTGGCCAGGCGTTTGATCTCGACAATCTTCAGCAGGTGATCGGCTTCTGTCGGCAGGGGGCCGAAGCGGTCAATCAGTTCAGCCGCAAACGAATCGATCTCCGCCCTGTCCTCCAGCCGCGCGATGCGGCGGTAAAGGTCCATGCGGATGTCGAGGTCGGCCACATAGCCCTCAGGGATCAGCACGGCCGCCCCTGCGCCGATCTGGGGCGACCAGTCCTCGGCCACGGCCTCGCCCTTGCCCACATGGGAGCGGGCATTGGCCATCGCCTCTTCCAGCATCTCCTGATAGAGCTCGAAGCCGACTTCGCGGATATGGCCCGACTGTTCCTCACCCAGCAGATTGCCGGCGCCACGGATATCAAGGTCGTGGCTGGCCAGGGTAAACCCGGCACCCAATTCATCGAGGCTCTGCAGCACATTCAGGCGCTTTTCGGCGGCAGCCGTCAGGCCGTGGCGCGGCGGCACCGTGAGATAGGCATAGGCGCGCGACTTGGAGCGGCCAATGCGCCCCCGGATCTGATAGAGCTGGGCCAGGCCAAACATGTCGGCGCGGTGCACGACCAGGGTATTGGCCGTGGGAATGTCGAGGCCGCTCTCCACGATGGTGGTGGACAGCAGCACATCATACTTGCCGTCATAGAAGGCGTTCATCACGTCTTCCAGTTCCGACGGGGCCATCTGGCCGTGGCCCTTGACCCACCGCACCTCTGGCACCTGGGCCGTCAGGAACTCTGCCACTTCGTCCAGGTCGGTGATGCGGGGGCAGACATAGAAGGTCTGGCCGCCACGATAATGCTCGCGCAGCAGGGCTTCCCGGACGACCAGCGGGTCAAAGGGCAGGAAGAAAGTGCGGATCGCCAGCCTGTCCACCGGCGGGGTCGCGATGATCGACAGCGAGCGCACGCCCGACATGGCCAGTTGCAAGGTGCGCGGGATCGGCGTTGCGGTCAGCGTCAGCACATGAACGTCGGTTGCCAGTTGCTTCAGCCGCTCCTTGTGGGCGACGCCGAAGTGCTGTTCCTCATCAACGATCAGCAGGCCGAGGTCCTTGAACTTGATGGCCTTGCCAAGCAGGGCGTGGGTCCCGATGACGATATCAACCTGGCCTTCACCCAACCCCTTGCGTGTCTCAGCTGCCTCCTTGGCACCTACCAGGCGTGACAACTGGCCAATGCGGATCGGCAGGCCGGCAAAGCGCTGGGTAAAGGTGCGGAAGTGCTGGCGGCAGAGCAAGGTGGTGGGCGCCACCACGGCCACCTGACGGCCGCTGAGGGCCGCGATGAAGGCGGCGCGCAGGGCAACCTCGGTCTTGCCAAAGCCGACGTCGCCGCAGACCAGGCGGTCCATGGGGCGGCCCGCCGCCAGATCATCGATCACATCGGTAATGGCGCGGTCCTGATCCTCGGTTTCCTCATAAGGGAAGCGGGCGCAGAACTCTTCGTAGAGCCCATGGGCCGGCCCCATGACCTCGGCAGTCTTCAGGGCGCGTTCGGCCGCCACGCGGATCAACTCGTCCGCCATTTCGCGGATACGGTTCTTGAGGCGGGCCTTGCGCTGCTGCCAGGCGACACCGCCCAGCTTGTCGAGCGTCACCTCTGTATCGCCTGAGCCGTAACGCGACAGCACCTCGATGTTCTCGACGGGCACGAACAGCTTGTCGCCACCGTCATAGACGAGGTGCAGGCAGTCATGGGGGGCGCCCGCCACATCAAGGGTCTTCAGGCCCTCGAACCGGCCGATGCCGTGATCCACGTGCACCACATGGTCGCCCAGAGACAGGGCCGTGGCATCGCGCAGGAAATTCTCGGGCCGCCGGCGCTTGGGGGCACGGATGAGGCGGTCGCCCAGCAGGTCCTGTTCGGCAATCACCGCAAGATCGCCGGCGATGAAGCCATGCTCCAGATGCAGTGGCACCAGGGTGACATCAGACCGGGGCTGGGCCTGCGCCTCGCGCCAGGTATCAACCACGCGCACCGGCTGGATGCCGTGGTCGGCCAGCACACCGGCCAGACGGTCCCGCGACCCGGCACTGGCACAGGCAATCACCGGCCGCCGGCCATCCCGCACCAGGCCAAGCAGATGCCCGGCGAGCGCATCAAACACATTGACGCCGGGCTGGTTACGCTCCGGGGCAAAATCGCGCCCGGGCCGCGCCCCCAGATCAACGCCCTCCATGCCTTCGATCAGCCCAAACCCATTGAGCAGGCGGACGCGCCGGCGTGCCAGCAGATCATGCCATTCGTCTTCAAGCACATAGAGCTGCGTCGGCGGCACCGGCTTGTAGACAGAACCGGCAACAGTACCCGCCTTGCGCACCTGCACACGGGCTTCGTAGTAATCGGTAATCGTATCAAGGCGTTGGCGCACGGCGTCGTCGCTGAGCGGATCAAGGATGACGAGGGCGTCGGGCAGATAGTCGAGCAGGGTATCCATGCCCGTCTCGAACAGGGGCAGCCAATGCTCCACGCCGGGATGGCGACGGCCACCCGATACCGCCTCATAAAGCGGATCGTCATCGGTTACGGCGCCAAACAGGGCAACATAGCTGGTGCGGAAACGGCTAATGGCCTCGGCATCGAGGCTGAGTTCGCTGGCCGGCACCAGATCCAGCATGGCGGCCGAGCCCGTGGTGCGCTGGGTCAGCGGATCAAAGGTCCGCACGGCCTCAAGCGTATCGCCAAACAGGTCAAGGCGGATCGCCTCGCCGCCACCCGGAGGATACACGTCCACAATACCACCGCGCACGGCATATTCGCCGGGCTCCATGACGGTGCCCGTGCGCTCATAGCCATTACCCGAGAGGTAACGTGTCAGATTATCAAGATCGAGGCGCTCGCCCGGGCGGGTGCGGAAGCTCGAGGCGGCAACCTGCCCGCGGGCAGGCACGCGTTGCAGCACGGCGTCGACCGAGGCGACAACCACCAGCGGCCCCGCATCAGCAGGGCGGGCCGCCAGCCGGCTGAGCGCATCCATACGGCGGCTGACAATTTCGCCACCTGGCGACACACGGTCATAGGGCAGGCAGTCCCAGGCGGGCAGCGCCACAACCTCGACACCGGGCGCAAAGAACGCCAGCGCACGCGCCAGGGCGGCCACGCGCGCTTCTTCGCGCACCACGGCCAGCACCGGCACCGGCGCGCCACCTGCCTCGCCTGTGCTGGCGAGCGCGCCAATGGCCAGCGCGTCCTGACCCTCGGGGGCACCCGCTATGGTCAGGCGCGCCAGGGGCCCAAGTATCTTGCTCAGGCCTTCCAAGTGGTCCGCGCGAAGTATTTGAAGGTTTGAAGCAGTTGCATGACATCACTGTTGTGCTCGGGGGGCACGGCAGTCTGCCCGGTCATCCAGGCAAAGATGTCAGGATCGGGCTGCTCGAGCAGCGCCTCGTAGCGGTCGAGCATGCCCTCGTCAAAGCGCCCGATGTGCTGGTCGGCAAAAGAGCCCAGAAGGAGATCAATTTCCTTCCAGCCGCGATGCCAGCTGCGAAAAATCAGGCGCTTGCGGCGCGTCTCCAGGGGGTCGGCAACACTTTGTGCGTCGGTCATGGCGGCTGATATAGACCGCTGCCCGCCCCCTGTCACGGCCCCACGCGCCTGGCTGAAAAGAAGGGGCTTGCGTTTCATGCGGGGCTTGGTCAATATGAGAACATTAAGTGAACAAACGTGATGGAAACTGCCATGTCAGCCCGGATCTATCTTCCGCCGCCGCCGTCCTTCCGTGATCAGGTTGCGGGCCTTCTGCAAAGTCTGCTTCCGACGCGCCCCAGTGTTCCGGTGCGCCTGCGCCTGGCCCCCCTCGCCGGCCCGGCCCATCGCCGCCGCCGCCGCTAAATCAGAAAAAGATCACGTTCGAGACCAGCGCATAGGCGCGCGTGTCGGGCAGCGGATCTGCAAGGCCGACCCGCACCACCATGTTGTTGGCTGCCGCCGCAAGTTTCGTGAGGGCCACCAGGCCCGAGGTGCGCTGAATCTGCTTCAGCCAGCGGGCAGTCACCGGCAGGTTGAAGCGGGCTCCCCGAGGGTCATGGAACCACAGGCGCAGCTGGCCGGTGGGGCCGCGTTCCTCGAAGCCCAGACGCCGACCCGCAACCGAGATACCGACGAGCGATGGGCAATCGGTGCCGGCCCTGACGAATCGGCCCAGTTCCAGCCAGCCGTCAAAGCCTTCCACAAGGCCGGGGGCAAGGCCCGGCGCAAGGGCGGCTGCAAGTTCGTCCTTGGCCATTTCGCCCACGCGATGGGGCGTTGCGGCCACCACCATGTCCTCGCGGCGGAAGGGCAGGTCGCGGCCGCTGGGCCGGCCGGCGGGCACCAGGGCCAGAATGTTGCCGGGCTGGAACAGATGGGCGCCCGCATCCGCCGGCGCCCAGTCAGGCTCGTTGGGTGGCAAAGGGCGGATCATGCCGGAACCGTCGAGCGACCAGCCGGCGACGGCCACCCGGCCACCCCGTGTCCCTGTCACTTCGGTCACGACAATACGCGCCATATGCCGGCTCCATGGCTGTCCGATGTCATATTCGCACCACCGGCGGCGGCCGGCCATCATTCACTTGGGCTTGGCCGGTTGGCGTTGCGGCTGCTTGTGATCTAGGTTCGGCGGCAATGCGGCCCGAAATCCTCTTCCCCCTGTTCGCCCCGGTCACCACCCTGCCCGGCATCGGCCCACGCATGGCCAAGCTGGTGGAGAAGGCCTGTGGCGCCAATGTGCTGGATCTGCTGTGGCAATTGCCATCGGGGCTGATCGACCGCCGCCTGCGGCCCATGGCTGCCGAGGCACCAGAGGGCCAGATCTGCACCCTGACCGTGACGGTCGAAGCCCATTACCCTGGCCGCACCACCCGCCAGCCCTGGAGAATCCACTGCTCGGACGCCAGCGGCAGCCTGATGCTGACCTATTTTCGCCCCGATGCCGACTGGCTGAACAAGCTTTTTCCCATCGGCGCCAGCCGCATCGTCTCTGGCAAGGTAGAGCACTATGACGGGGTGCCCCAGATCAACCACCCTGACCATGTGGTGGCGCCGGAAAATGCTGAGAGCATGCCTCTGGTGGAAGCCGTCTATCCCCTGACCCAGGGCCTGAGCCTGAAACTGCTGGCCAAGGCGCGCCGTGCGGCACTGGCAAAGGTGCCCGACTTCCCCGAATGGCAGGACGCCGCCTGGCTGGCCCGCAGTGGCTGGACAGGTTTTCGCCCCGCACTGGAAGCGGCCCACGCCCCGAGCGAGGCGGCGGATATGGAGCCCCTGTGCCCTGCCCGCGCCCGCCTCGCCTTTGACGAACTGCTGGCCAATCAGCTGGCACTTGGCCTGGTGCGGGCAAACCAGCGGCGGCAGACCGGGCGCCCCCTGGTGGGTGATGGCCGTCTGCAGGCCCGTGTGCGGGCCGCCCTGCCCTTCAGCCTGACCGAGGCCCAGGAACAGGCCATCCGGGAGATCGCGTCCGATCAGGCCGAACCCCAGCGCATGCTGCGCCTGTTGCAGGGGGATGTTGGCGTCGGCAAGACCCTGGTCGCCCTTCTGGCCATGCTGAATGCCATAGAGGCCGGCGCCCAGGCGGCCCTCATGGCCCCCACGGAAATTCTGGCCCGCCAGCACCTGAAGACCCTGACGCCTTTGGCCGAGGCCGCCGGCATTTCCCTCGCGCTGCTGACGGGCTCCGTCAAGGGCAAGGCCCGTGCGGCGGTGTTGGAGGGCCTGGCAGCAGGCGAGATCAACATCATCATCGGCACCCATGCCCTGATCGAGGAGGCGGTGGCCTTTGATGACCTTGGCCTTGTGGTGGTGGACGAGCAGCACCGCTTTGGCGTGCACCAGCGCCTGACCCTGGCCTCCAAGGGCCGGGCGGGGGCGGACGTGCTGGTGATGAGCGCCACGCCAATCCCCCGCACCCTGACGCTGACCGCTTATGGCGACATGGATGTCTCCCGCCTTATGGGCAAGCCGCCCGGCCGCCAACCCATCGACACCCGCACCCTGCCCCTGAACCGCCTGGACGAGGTGGTGGCCGGGGTTGAGCGGGCCATGACCGGCGGCGCTCGCGCCTATTGGGTGTGCCCGCTGGTGGAAGAATCCGATGTGCTGGATGTGGCGGCCGCCGAAGCCCGCGCGCTGGAACTGAAGGCACGGTTCGGCGACCGCGTCGGCCTTGTCCACGGGCGCATGAAATCCGCCGAGAAAGATGCCGTGATGCGGGCCTTTGCAGCGGGCGAGATCACCCTGCTGGTGGCAACCACGGTGATCGAGGTCGGGGTCGACGTGCCCGAGGCGACGGTCATGGTGATCGAGCATGCCGAGCGCTTTGGCCTTGCCCAGTTGCATCAGCTGCGTGGACGGGTGGGGCGTGGCCAGGGCCGCTCGTTCTGCATGCTGCTCTATGCCGCCACGGCGGGTGAAACCGCGCGGGAACGCCTCAAGATTCTGCGCGACACCGAGGATGGCTTCGTGATTGCCGAGGCCGACCTGCGCCTGCGCGGCGGCGGCGAGATCCTGGGCACGCGCCAGGCCGGCCTGCCGGTGTTCCGCATGGCCGACCTTGCCGTGCACGGGGAGTTGCTGGCCGTCGCCCGCGACGATGCCCGCCTCATCATGGAGCGCGATGCCGACCTGCAAACCCCGCGCGGACAAGCCCTGCGCACGCTGCTCTACCTGTTCGAGCGCGACGCCGCCGCACGCTACCTGCGCTCGGGCTAGGCAAGATGCAGCAGGGTGCGGGTCTTGCGATGGCGGCGGGCAGGCGACACTCTGTCGGGCCTTTTCGCTCCCACGGCAGGAGTGCCAGATGACCGTGATCGACGTGCCAACCCTGCTTGCCCGGGCCATCCATCGCCATATGGGTGACGGGCATGGGCTGGCCAATGCGCGCAGGCTTTCTGGTGGCGCCTCGCGCGAGACCTGGGCCTTTGATGTGGCGGGGCCTGACGGCACCCTGCCCCTGATCCTGCGCCGCGACCCGCCCCGGGCAGTCCCCCTGCCCGAAACCAGCGACGGGACGCGCGGCATCGACCGGATCACCGAGGCCATGCTCCAGAAGGCAGCCCGCGCCGCCGGGGTTCGCTGTGCCGATGTCACCTTCACCCTCGACGCCGACGACGAACTGGGCGACGGCTATGTGATGGAGCGGATCGAGGGGGAGACCATCGCCCGCAAGATCCTGCGCGACGCCGAATATGCCACGGCCCGGCCGATCCTGGCCGGCCAATGCGGCGAGGCGCTGGCCCGCATCCACGCTTTGTCTGGCCCGGACCTGCCTGTTCTGCCCGTGCGCGATGCCCGCACCCAATGGTCGGAGTTCCGCGACCTGCTGGATGGCTTTGGCGACCCGCACCCCACCTTTGAGCTGGCCTTCCGCTGGCTCGACCGCCATATGCCGGCGCCGGCCGCCCCCCGCACGGTGCATGGCGACTTCCGCATGGGCAACATCATCGTGGGGCCTGATGGCCTGCGGGCCGTGCTCGACTGGGAACTGGCCCATGTGGGCGATCCCATGGCCGATCTTGGCTGGGTCTGCATCAACGCCTGGCGCTTTGGCGTGCTGG
Organism: Acetobacteraceae bacterium; assembly: GCA_947379865.1. Lineage (GTDB taxonomy): Bacteria > Pseudomonadota > Alphaproteobacteria > Zavarziniales > Zavarziniaceae > CANCOY01. The sequence continues at coordinate 16,782 of CANCOY010000036.1, read as the reverse complement.
AAAACCAGGTTGGCGGCTTTGGCAGCCTTGATGACCTGATCGCCGGCTATGAAGCCGCTGGTGGCATGGCGGTGGACCGGGAGCGTGTGCGTTTCTGGGAGGTCTTTGGCACCCTGAAATGGGGGATCAGCTGCAAGATCATGGCCTGGACCCATCTGTCGGGCACCACCCGCTCGGTCGAACTCGCCACCATTGGCCGGCGCGCCTGCGAAAACGAACTCGACCTGCTCGACCTGCTGCTATAGGACACGCCCCATGTCTCAGGACCGCCCCACCGCCGCAGAACTTGTCGATGCCGTCCGCGAGTTTCTTGATACCCAGGTGATGCCAAAGCTTGAGGGGCATACCGCCTTTCACCTGCGGGTCGCGATCAACGCGCTTGGCATCGTGGAACGGGAACTGGCCTTTGCCCCCGGCTTTGACCGCCACGAGCACAGCCGCCTGCAGGGTCTGCTTGGCCATGACGGCGAACTGGACAGCCTCAACCACGAGCTGTCCTCCCGCATACGCGCCGGCGACTTTGATGATCAGCCGCCTGAACTGGCACAGCACCTGATGACAACCGTGCTCGACAAGCTGGCCATCGCCAATCCGCGCTATGCCCTCTATCTGCGCCATCGCGGCCAAAAGGCCTGAGGCTTAAACACAGACCTGAGCCACAAACGCAAAAGGGCGCCCGCAGGCGCCCTTTCACCCGAGCTTCTTGTAACTCAGTTATACTCGCCTATGATCGCCACCGAGCAGACATTGGCGTTCGGACCGCCACCCAGATTGTGGGTAAGGCCGAGGCGCGGGTTGTTGCGCTGGCGCGGACCGGCACGGCCCTGGAGCTGCAGATACATCTCATAGAGCATGCGGATGCCAGAGGCCCCGATGGGATGGCCAAAGCACTTCAGGCCGCCATCGATCTGGCAGGCGATCTTGCCATCGGCATCATAGAAGCCATCCAGCACGTCCTTGAGGGCGCCGCCCTCTGGCGAGATGTGCAGGTCTTCCATGGTGACGAACTCGGTAATGGAGAAGCAGTCGTGCACCTCGATCATCGACAGTTCGTCGCGGGGATTGCGGATGCCAGCCTCGTCATAGGCGCGCTTGGCGGCGATGCGGGCGGTGTGGAAATAGCTGCCATCCCAGGAATTGTGGCTGCTTTCCAGACCGTTCGACAGGGCCAGCTGCAGCGCCTTTACGGTAACGATGTTCTGCTTGCCCATGGCCCGCGCGATCTCGGGCGTGGTAACAATGGCGCAGGCCGCCCCATCAGACACGCCGCAGCAATCAAACAGACCCAGCGGCTCGGCCACGATGGGGGCGTTCATCACCTGTTCCAGGGTCACCTCCTTCTGGAGATGAGCCTTGGGGTTCTTGGCACCATTGGCGTGGCTCTTGACCGAGACATGCGCAATGGCGCGCTTGAGGTCGTCCTTGTTCACGCCGTGCTTGGCGCGATAGGCCGATGCCAGCTGGGCAAAGTTGCCCGGCGCCGACATGTTGGGGTTCACCAGCGCCCCGATGGTGCCACGCGACGACGCCGGCAGGCCGCCATAGCCCGTGTCCTTCAGCTTCTCGACGCCGACGGCCACCGCAATGTCACAGGCACCCGCCGCCACCGCATAAACGGCGCCGCGAAAGCCCTCCGAGCCCGAGGCGCAGAAGTTCTCGACGCGGGTCACCGGAATGTTCGGCAGGCGTAGCGTGGTGGAGAGCGCCAGGCCCGACTTGCCGACGTTCACCTCGTCAAAGCAGGTCGACAGCCAGGCTGCCTGGATCTGCTTGGTCTCGATCCCGGCATCGGCCAGGGCCTCGGTATAGGCCTCGACCATCAACTCCTCGGCGCCGCAATCCCAGCGCTCGCCGAACTTGGAACATCCCATCCCGAGGATGGCGACCTTGTCCTTGATCCCAGTGGCCATGTCAGGCCTCCTTCCGTTGGGGTACGGCTTTCCAGAAGTATTTCCGGAAGCCCCGCTGATCGTCGAATTCCTTGATGCGGAACATCAGGCGCACGTCCATGCCGACATCCACCTGGCCCTGCTCATAGTCTGTAAAGTCGGTCATGAAGCGGCCGCCTTCGTTGAAGGTGACCATGCCGTAATGCGCCGGCGGGTCGATGGTGTAGGTGAGATAATCAGCCGACCACGACATGATCCGCGCCGGCTCGTCCTGGAAGGCGTGATCTTCCTGGGAATGCAAAGCGTGGCAATTGGGGTTGACACAGATCGCCGCCTTGGGGAACTGCAGCGTGCCACACACGGTGCAGCGCCCACCGATCAGCCCAAGGATCATGTCCTTCTTGCGATAGAGCACGGAGAGGGCGGTTGCCTTGTCGCCTTCGGCGCGCTTGCCCTTTTCTTGGATGATCAGGCCATTGAACGAGAGGAACTTCATATAGTTCGTCTCTTCCCGCCGGTTGGCGAGATGGCCCTTGATGCCCCGGCGGGCCGGCAGTGTCTTCAAGGCCTCGGTGGTGCGGAACAGCAGCACATCGCAGCCCTGCCCGAACGAGACCACCATGATGACCTGGCCAGGTGCTGCGTCCTCAAGGGCGGCCACCAGCATGACAAGGGCGTGGGCCGTGCCGGACTCACCCATCTGGGCGTGCAGATTGTCGCGCACCGCCGCTGGCTTTATGCCGGCGCCCTTGGCGAGCTGGTCGGCCATCTTGCCGAAGGTACAGGGCATGGCGAAGTGATCCACGGCATCACCCGCAAGGCCCGTCTTTTCCAGCGCTGCCTTGATGGCGCGGGGGACGATCTTGGAAAGGCCTTCGTCACGTATCCAGCGCTCTTCCCAGTCGTAGTCGAACTCCTCGCCCTCGCCCCGGAAATGATCAACAAAGTCGACCGCCACGGTGGCGCTGCCAAGGTATTCCGCGATCACACCGCTGGTGCCGATCAGCACGGCCGCCGCCCCGTCGCCATTGTTCATCTCGGCCGACGAACCCGCGCGTGACCGGCGATGGTCCGAGGCCACCACAAGGGCATGGGCCTTCTCGCCCGCCTTGACCTGGGCGAGGCCCGCCAGCAGGGCCGAGGTGCCGGCGCGCTGGGAGGCGCCGATGTCGAGCGTGCTGAGGTTTTCCGAGAGGTTGGTGGCGGTGGCAATCACGCCGGCATTCTGGCGATCAACAAAGGGGGCCGTGGTGGAGGCAAAGCAGATGGCGTCCACGGCCTTGCGATCAACCCCGGTCAGGCAATCACGGGCAGCCTCGACCGCCATTGTCAGGCTGTCCTCGTCCCAGTTGCACATGGAACGCTCGAACTTGCCCTGGCTTGCCAGCGCCGGATTGGCCCAGCTGTTCGCCTGGGCAATGGCCTTGCGGCTCAACCGCAGGCGCGGCACATAGCCCCCAAAGGCGGTAATCCCCACCATGAACCGTCTCTCCCCCACCATGAGTTATCTCATTTGAGGAGAGCATAAACCCCGCTGCACGGCAGATCCAGCGGGATGGCGGCTGCCTAGGACCGCCGGAGGGCGTCGTAGGAGACCAGGGCGCAGGCCACCCAGATCAGGCTGAAGGCCACAAAATGGGCGTGGGTGAACGGTTCCCCGAACAGGAAGACCGCGATCATGAAGTTGATCGAGGGCGCCAGATACTGGAAGAAGCCCACACTGGAGAGGCTGAGGCGCGAGGCGGCGGCAGCAAACCAGACGAGCGGCAGCGCCGTGATCAGGCCGGAGGACGCCATCAGCACATCCCGCCAGGCAAGCCCACCCGAGAGGAACCCGGCCTCCCCCGTGTGCGCCGTCCAGAACATCCAGCCAAGGGCAAAGGGGGCGGCAAGCCCCGTTTCGATGAAGAGGCCCGCCAGCGGGTCCACCACCACCATCTTGCGGATCAGGCCATAAAGGCCAAAGGAGCCCGCCAGAAACAGCCCCATCCACGGGGCCACGCCAAGCGACCAGGTGAGGTAGGCAACGGCCAGCGTCGCCAGGCCCACCGCCACCATGCGGAACGGCCCCAGCCGATCGCGCAGGACCAGAACGCCCAACAGCACGCTGACCAGCGGATTGATGTAATAGCCAAGGCTGGTTTCCAGCACATAGGCACGCTGCACCGCCCAGATGAAGACATACCAGTTGCCCATCACCAGGGCGCCAGAAAGCGCCAGGATGCGCAGGGTCCGCCAATCACGCAGCACCCGCAGCAGTTCTGGCAGGCGGCCACCGGCGGCAATCATCAGGCCCACAAACACGGTGGACCAAAGCGCGCGGTGGCAGATGATCTCTAGCGCGCCCACCGGGCCAATGGCCCGCCAGAAGATCGGCGTCAGACCCCACAGGCCATAAGCGGCAAGGGCATAAAGCGCCCCCGTGCGGGTGCGTGCGGCGGCCGCCATTTCAGGTGCTGACACGTTGGAACTCCACTAGGGCTGCCAAAGGGCAACCAGCCACCTGAAGCCGCTCAGTTTGCGCCGGCAGGACCGGGGCCAGACTGCAGGGCCTCGATGGCATCGGTGACGGCATCCCAGGCCGCAAGGCCAGAGACATCACCGAGGGCGGCGTATTCGGCCGCCCTCATCACGGCAATGGTCGCCGCATCCTCGCCATACTGGGCGATCAGCGCGCGCGCCGCCGAAAGGGCGGCCTCGTCATGGCTCAAGATTGCCCCCTGCCCTGGTGTCAAACATCAAGGCTCGACGACCGGCTTGAAGTCGAGCACCAGTTGCTGCGCCTTGGCGATCTGCTCGGGCGTCATGTCGCCGCGAACCTGGCTAAGATTGCGCGCGGCATAGGGCGGGCCGCCGTTGACCGCGAGGGAATAATAGAGATAGGCCTGCACCAGATCCTTGGGCACGCCGATGGCGTCCTCGAACATCACACCCAGATTGAACTGCGCCGCCTTTTGGCCCTGCTTTGCAGCGCGCTCGTACCAGACAAAGGCCTTGGCCGGATCCAGCGGCACACCCTTGCCGGTGTCATACATGGTCGCCAGATCGAACTGCGATTCCATGTCGCCCTTTTCGGCAAGCGGCTGCAATTCGCGGAGCGCCGTGGGGTAATCGCCGTCGGTCAGGGCCTTCATGCCCGCTTCCCGATCAGCCCAGGCAGGTGTCGCCACCATCAGACCCAAGGCTGCAAAAACCCACATATGCCTTTTCATTTTTCTTTTTCTCCCAAAAGCCGCCCCGCCAACCCCCACCATCAATAAGCGCACACGGAAAATCAAGCGACGCCCAAGATACGGTCTCCAGCAACACATGGTTGGCGCATCAGGTCTTGCTCGCTAAGGTTTGCCCGCCGGGCGCCAGACCCGGCGCCCGCGTGCCGGAGACAGCCATGACACTGCCTGATCGCGACGACCTTCTTCACCTGCTTGAACAGTTGGGGAGCACGGACGACGCCGACGTGCTGAGGGCCGCACGCTCTCTTGAGTCGCGGGTGCGCGCTGCCGGTCTTGGCTGGTCTGATCTTCTGGTGGCCTCCCTGCCCCTCGATGATGACGATCAGGACGACCTTGACGGTCTTGAGGTCAAGTCACTGGAAGAGCATGCCGCCTTCGAGCCAGAGATGGGCAATGAGGACCCTGCGGCCATGCGTGGCGTGATTGAGGCGCTGCTGGCCCGGGCCGATCTCTCAGACGAAACCCGTGCTGAACTTGGAAGCTTCAGGGAGGAACTTGAGGCTGGCGGCCTCGAGGCGGCCGACCAGCGCTATCTGCTCGCCCTGCATCGGCGCCTGGCCCGCTGAGGCCGGCTCCATCAGGGGGTGAGGACCGGGCTCAATTTGGTAGGCGCGCCCCCCGAGATCGGCGTGGTAGCAGGGCCAGGGGGAACGGCGGGATAAGGCATGCCCCCGATGGGTCCCTTCTGGGCCGGCTTGTCTGGTGTCGCGGTTGCTGGCTGTGCAGCCGCAGCGCCTGAATTGGCAGGGGAAGGGATCACGGTGGTTGGAAGCTCGTCCGCCTCACCCTGTGGCCGACCGCTGGCCTTCGTGCCCTTGGGCGCACCCGTCGCTGAAGTCTTTTTAGGCTTGGCGGACGGCGCAGAACCCTTGGAGGGCGTGGCCTTGGCTGGAACTGAAGGAGCCATCTCTGAGGGCGCGTCAAGCGCAGGCGTTACGGAGACAGGCCTGGCATTGACGAGCGGCGCAGCCCCCACGGGGCTGATTGCAGCCACCGGCACGGCTGCCCCTTCAATCGAGAGCGGAACCAGGGAACCATCAGCGCGCAACAGCGCACCGAGTGGAATTGCGGCCGAGCCAGAGATCCGCCCATCCCCGCCATTGCCAGCCCGGATCTGGGCCGCACCGGGGGGCACGGCATTATGCGCCACCTCACGATTTGGCGGGTCGATATAGAGTGTGCACTGGGAGACGCCCAGGGTCCTGCGGCAGTCAGCGTTGGGATCAACCATGGCGTATTTGTCTGGCACACCCGGAAAGGTAGCCTCCGACTGCCCCGGTAACAGGGCCTGGATTTCGCGCACCGACAGGATACGGATCCCCGTCTCCTCCTCAGGTGCCTCCACACAGCCCGTGAGCATCAGAAGCAGAAGAACCGCGCCGCGACGAAATTTCATGGTTCGCCACCTCCCAGATGGGGAGATTAGGCGCACGACGTTAAGTTTCACTTAAACTGCGGTGATGACCGGCCAACCTGAAACCGACGGCCACCCGACCAGGCCTCCGCCGGGTCGGGTGGCCTCAGCACACAAGATCAATTGGTCGACGGGCCGGGCTTTGCCTCATTCGCCGCTGTCGGCTGCGCCTTGGCGGGCGTGGGGGCCGGCTGGGCCTTGGCAGGGGTCGCGGGCGGGGCTTTGGCCGGGGTTGCAGGCTTTGGCGCCTTTGCAGGCTTCGCCGGCTTGGTGGGCTTGGCCGGCGCTGCGGCAGCGGTCTTGACTGGTGCGGGCGCTGGCGTGGCGGAAGCCGACTTCATGTCGGGCGTTATCTTGCACTGGGGCGACCGGGCGACGGCCTGAACCGGCGCAAGCTTGCCGTCAAACAGGGCCAGCTTTGCCGGCTCAACCTCTGTCACCGAGGCCAGCAGCGGGCGGATGGACTGGCAATACTGGGGTGTTGTCTGCGAGCGGCGCGAAACTTCGTTGGCCAGCTGGGTGATGTAGGAATCAAAGCGCTTCAGATAACCCGCGCCGTACTGCCGCTTGAAATAGGCCTGCAGCACATTCGACTGGGTCAGCAAGCCATTGGAATGCTTGCGAATGAAGCCATTGTAGGCCTCAGTCAGATTGGCATCCTTGCTGGTCCGGCACTTGAGGGCGGCGATCATCAACTCGGTCTGCAACTGGCGCACACGCTCGGCGTTCTCTTCCGCCACGGTCTGACAGGCCTTTGGCAGCTTCGCGGGCGCCGCAGGGGTGGCGGCAAAGGCGGCCGAAGCGCCAGAGATCGAGACGACAAGAGCGGCGGCAATCATTCTGAAACGCATGTGAACTCCGGATCACCAAACTGGATACCGCCAGACCTCTACACCAAGCCCCGCCTCCGGTGGAGTTTAATTTTCAGCGCCGACGCCACCGCAACCGGCATCCCACCATCAGACAATGACAAAAACAGGCTCGCGAACCAAGCCCATCCCCATGTAGGCTTCTACACAAGGACCAGCAGATAGGTCCGTACACCTCAGGGGAGAGAGAATGATGAAAAGATTGCTGGCCCGACTCGCGGCGGGAGCGCTGGTGGCAAGCCTGTTTGCCGCTTCGGCCCAGGCGACTGAAACAGCGCCCGGCCACCCGCTGGATGCCCTGACGGGTAGCGAAATGTCCCGTCTGGTGACGATCCTCAAGGCTGATGGCAAGTTTGGCGCCAGCACCCGGGTCCACACCGCTGATCTGATTGAGCCCGCCAAGGACGATGTACGGGCCTGGAAGCCCGGCACGCCCTTTGCCCGCAAGGCCCACCTTGAGGTGAGCGACGGCGGCGCCGTGCATCAGGCAGAGGTTGACCTGAACACCGGCAAGGTCCTTTCCTGGACGGCAGTAACCGGCGAACCGGCAATCCTTTTTGAAGAGTTCATGGGCGCTACGGACAAGGCCCTCGCCGATCCGCGTATGGTGGCCGGGCTGGCCAAGCGCAATCTGAAGCCCGATCAGGTGTTCTGCCTGCCCTTGACGGCTGGCAATTTCGGCACCCCGGCGGAGGCCGGCAAGCGGCTGATGAACGTGCCCTGCTATGTCCGGCCGACGGAATCAAATTTCTATGCCAAGCCTGTTGAGGGGCTCTTTGCGACCATCGACCTCAAGACCTCGGGCGTCGTCAATGTCACCGACACGGGCGCCCTGCCGGTGCCGGCCGATGGCTGGGGCTATACGCCCGAAGAAGTGGCCAAGCGCCTTGGCGCCCTGCGCCCCGAAAGCCGCCCGGCCCGTCTGGAGCAGAAGGGCGGCCCCAATCTGACGCTCGCCAATGGCATGGTGCAGTGGGACATCTGGCGCTTCCATGTACGGGCCGACAAGCGCCCCGGCGTGGTGCTGTCCATGGTGGATGCCAATGATGGCAATGCCTGGCGCCCTGTTGCCTATCAGATGAACCTGTCCGAGGTTTTCGTGCCCTATATGGATCCGGACAAGGGGTGGTACTGGCGCACCTATATGGACAGCGGCGAATATGGCTTTGGCATCTTCCTGACGCCTCTGCGCAAGGGCGTGGATTGCCCGGCCTATGCCCAGTTCATGCCCGTCACCATGCCGCAGGATTCCGGCGAGCCCATGGAAATCCCGGATGCGATCTGCATCTTCGAGCGCAACATCGGCGACCCGGCCTGGCGCCACTATGAAGTGTTTGCCCAGTCCCCCGACAAGCCGGTTCCGGCAGAGGGACGCCCGGCCACCGAATTGGTTGTCCGCTCAGCCTCCGAAGTGGGGAACTATGACTATCTGATCGACTACATCTTCCAGCAGGACGGCACCATCCGCATTGCGGTTGGCGCCACGGGTCTGGATGCCGTAAAGGGTGCGGCGGCCACCTCCATGAAGGACCCCACGGCAGCGGCAGAAACGCGCTTTGGCACGCTGATTGCCCCCAATCTGGTGGCGCCGTTCCACAGCCACTATTTCAACTTCCGCCTCGACCTCGACGTGGATGGGCCACGCAACGACTTCATGCGCATGAAGCTGGCCAGCACCAAGACGCCGGCCGGCCTGCCGCGTACGTCCATGTTCACTGTCACCCACGACATGCCCATGACGGAGAAGGCCGCCCGCACCAGGATCGACTTCAACGCCCCCTCCATGTGGCACTTTTCCAACCACGCCGGGGCGGGACCGCTGGGGCATGATGCGGGTTACATGCTGATGCCAGGTGGCAGTGCCGTAACCTCGCTGCTGGCCAGCGACGACCCGCCGGTGAAGCGCAACCCCTATATCGATTATCAGCTGTGGGTAACGCAGTATAACGCCGACGAGCGCTATGCCGGCGGCCACCATGCCGTGATGAGCGATGGCAAGGATACTTTGGGCACCTGGGCCGACAAGAACCGTCCCCTAGGCAACCGGGACATCGTGGCCTGGTACACGCTGGGCTTTCACCATATCACGCGGACAGAGGATTGGCCGGTGATGCCAACCCACTGGTTCAGCTTCTCGCTGATGCCCTACAACTTCTTCCCCCACAATCCGGCGCTGTCAGTACGGCCGGATTGAGGCGTCAGCCAGAAAGGGGCGTAGCGGCAGAACCTGCCGCTACGCCCCCTCGGCCGCTGCGGCGGCGGCCGTCTGGGCCGCTGCGGTCGCATTGTTCCGCCGGATATTGGACAGATACGACTCCATGAGCTTGCGGACCATGGGAGAGGCTTTGCGCATCTCATCGTGCAGCATCGGCGCGGTGATGATGATGAGTTCACCGTCCGTCACGCCACGCAGGCTGGCACTGCGCCGCTGCCCGTCCAGCAGCGCAATCTCCCCCACAATGTCGCCGGTGTCACGGGTGGCAAAGACAGTCTCCACCCCGCCCACCACGTCATAGACCTCAACCTTTCCCTTGCGGATCAGAAATGCCTCTTCGGCCAAGGTCCCGGTCAGGAACAGCACTTCACCAGCCCGGAAGCGGCGCACCTTCATCGTCATGTTTTTACTCCTGAGTGAAACGCATTTCGTCGGGGGAGATCTGCTGCCGTCGCTTTGGGCGACGCAGGCCCGATCCAGAACAAGACGGCCCCATAGCCAAGGCGCCGGTCCGGAGTGGCCCAGATCGTGTATGTCTGCCTTTTGCTAAATATTTCTTAAACAGTATGGTGAATTATGGAGTAACCTAGATGAGGCTGGCCTCTAAGAGGCCACCCCATACCAAATAGCCAGGCACTCGTACCTTCCAGAAGCCCCCTCTTGCGCTGACCCAAAAGAACTCGACTCATGGATAACGCGCCCGGATTAACAGCCCAGAGCCCACAGCCTTTGGGCTGGCATCTGCTGGAGCTCTGCACAACCTCGGGCTTCGGTGGTGTCTTGATTGACACTGCGCTTGTGGTTGCGGCTACCAATCCGATCCTTGGCAGCATGTCTGGCGTGCAGGCAATTACGCCCGGCCAACCGCTGACTGGGGTTCTGTACCAGATCTGTGCCCAGGTTCTTGCCACAGGTGCGCCGGTAATCGACCACTGGGCAGACATCAGTACCGATCCGATGACCGGTCACGGGTTTCAACTCACCATCATGCCACTCTTTGATGGCATCGGCCCACCGTCCGGGGCGGTCCTGATGGTGAAACCACATGCTGACACCGTGACTACGGCTCAGCCGCCCGTTGAGGCCACCTCCCCTGCCCGACACCTGCTTGCTGAACGCGAAGCAAGATTGAGCCTGGCCCTGACTGCGGCGAAGGCGAATACCTTTCGTTATGACCTCAGCAGCCGCTGCCTCCATTATGAAGATGAGCTATCGCGTGCGTTCGGCCTGCAGCCTGGCGCGCCTGTGGCCTTTGAAGATGCCCTTGAAAAATTGGTCCTGCCGGAAGACCGTCAGCACGTGCGTAACGTCTTCGCCAAGCTAGATGCAGGCGAAGTTGAAACCATAAATGTCGAATGGCACATCCATCACCCAACTCTTGGACGGCGAACCTGCGCAAGTATCGGGGAGGTTGTCTCGGAGCATGATGGGCGGGCACGCAGCTTTATCGGCATAACCCTCGACATCACCGTTGCCCGCAAGCAACAGCAAGAGCATCAAGGCCTGGCCGAGGCTGCCTCTGTCAAAGAAGCAGAGCTTGAACTGGTGCTTGATACAATCAACGCCGGCATGTTCCGTTACGACTTTGACGCCAAGGTAACCAGCGCTTCCCCCTCTTTGCGTAAACTCTATGCACTACCCGCGGACCCCGCCCTGATCGCCGAAGAAGATTGGTGGGACCTTATCCATATCGATGACCGCGCACGTGTGGAGCACGAACAGAAGACGGCCATCACCGCAAGCCAACAAATCTTTACCAGCAAATTCAAGATTGCGCGTGCATCCTTCGGCATCCGCTGGATAAGCATAAGGGCACACCTCGCCTATGATGAAACGGGGCGGGCCAAGTCGGCCACAGGCATTGCTCTTGATGTAACCGACCAGACACAACGTGAAGGGTTCCTGTCCCTCGCCCTTGAAACCCTGCTTGGCGGGCACTTCGACTTCAATGCATCAACCCAGGCAGGCGAGGCATCGCCTGCTGTAAATGATCTGATCGGCGTGCCCCAAGGGCCAATGGTACCCAACGCCCAGTGGCAGGCGGCCATTCACCCGGATGATCGAGACTTTGTGAACGGCAGGTACCAGCAGGCAGTCCAGCGCCAGCAATCCCGCCTCGACCGGACCTACCGCATTCTCCATCCCGAACGCGGTGAACGATGGATCGACGACCGCCGCCTCCAGCTGTTCAGCAATGATGGTGCCCATGTCCGCTCCGTCGGGATCATGTTTGACATCACTGCACAAAAGCAGCGGGAGCGGGAACTGCTGGCACTGATCAAGACAGCGGAAGCGGCACAGTTTGATGCCCAGCATCAGGCAGCAACTGTGGCCATTCGCAACAAGCAGTTGCGTATCGCATTCGATGCCGCCCGCATTGGACCGTTCGAGTACGATGTTGCCGGGGGCCAATTCATTGTGCCCCTGCCTCCCGAAGAGGGGATCACTTCAGCACTTAAAACCAAGACCGTTGCCTTCGAGAAAATTCTTGCCCGTGTTCACCCAGATGACAGGGCCCTGTTCGAAGCGGCATTCAACACCGCCCGCCCCAATCCCAGCATTCCCCTGTCCATCGAATACCGGTTTTTCATCGACACCGACCAGATAATCTGGGTGCTGACACGCGGGCAGGTTCTTAGCGACAAGATAGGTTCCACAGGCCGGCTTGTGGGTGTCAGCCTCGACATCACGGAAGCCAAGACCCGCGAATCCGATATCATCGAAGCCCGCAAGCGGCTCCACCAGGCGGCAGAAGCCGCCAGGGCGGCACCCTTTGTCTATAATCTGTCCGACAACACTGTGATTTTTGACTGGGCCCCATCGACGAACCAGCCAAAAGATGGCGCCATATCTCTGAATGCGCAGAATGCCCTCACCAATATGCACCCTGAAGACCAGGCAAGATTACGCCATGCGACGGGCCAGGTACTCGCAGGGCGACGGGATTCCTTCTCGATAGACTTCGCCCATCCGGCAACTCCCCCAGACATGCCAGCCCGCTGGTTCTCCATGCACGCCCAGGCTCAGTATGACAACGATGGACGGGCGCAGCGCATTGTTGGTCTACTGCTCGATGTAACTGAAAAACGGCAGCAGGAAGCCGCATTCAAGGCCCAGCAGGAGCTTCTGGCCACCGCTCTTGAGGCTGCAGCCGTTGTGGTTGTATCCTATGACTATGGTTCTGAGGAGATTACGTTCGATCAAGTCTCGGAGCCGTTCAGGCCCTTCCTGCCAGCCTATCCCGGAACCTCGCCGATATCCTCCGTGCTAAAGCATGTTCACCCGGCCGACCTTCCCTTGATTCATAGTGCGCTCAATCCGGATCGTCAGACAGGAGAGCAAAGCGTCTCACTTGTCATTCGCTCCAGACCAGAAACGCCGCCCCTTTGGTTGGCCGTCAAGGGGCAGATCGAGCGCGACCAGACGGGAAATTGCAAAACCTTCAATGGCTTCCTGATTGATATCACCCGCCAGCGCATGGCCGAAGTTGCCCTGATCGACGCCTCCCGTCTTGCCATGATCGGCGAACTGGCAACCGGTGTTGCCCACGAACTGCGCCAACCGCTGAATGCCATCAAACTGGCGGCGCACAACCTCCAGCGCAGGTCCGAACGCGATGAGGATGTTGATAAAAGCGCCATCGCCGAACGGCTTTCGCTGATTGCGCGCAATGTCGAGCGGGCCGACCGGGTCATCAGCGCCCTGCGCAATCTTAGCCGCAAACCAAACAGCGAAAAGTTCTGGTTCGACGTTGCCGATACCTTGCGCGAACTCATCCTGTTACAATCTGATGTGATACAGGAAGCCGGCGTGGAACTGAACGTCGTTCTGGAAGATGGCGTAAGGATTTACGGCGAGCCCCATCGGCTTGAGCAGGCCGTCCTCAACCTGCTGTCAAACGCCATCCACGCGGCAACGCGAACTCCGGCTGACAATAAGCCGGCTCTGACCTTGTCCCTCGCGCCAAACCGCGATCGGGGTTATCTCGACGTCGTTGTCACCGACAATGGCCCAGGCATAGATCCCTCGGTGCTCGGGAACATCTTTACGCCCTTCATGACCACAAAGGGGCCGTCAGAAGGCATGGGTCTTGGCCTGTCCATTGTCCACAGCATCGTGGTTCAGGAATTTGGCGGCACCATCACGGCCGAGAACACCGGATCCGGGGCGCGGTTCCGCATACGCCTTAGGCTGCCCCCTGCGGGCGCGGAACCCGGTGCAGGGTCAAAACCACGGTCCTGAATGGCGGTTCCCCTACAAGGGGCCAAGCACGGATTCGATCTTGCCCTTCAGGGAATCAGCGTCAAATGGCTTTACGATATAGCCACTGGCCCCCGCCTCTTTTGCCGCCAGCACATGCTCCGGCTTGGCCTCGGCGGTAGCCAGAATGAATGGCACATGCTTGAGCGTCTCATCAGCACGGATGAAGCCCAGCAATTCAAGACCGCTCATCTTGTCCATGTTCCAGTCCGAGATGACCAGACCGTGCGGCGCTGTCTTCAGGGCGGCCAGGGCCTCCTCACCATCGGCAACGTCGGTAATCCGGGTAAAGCCGATGTGGGCAAGAAGCTTGCGAACGATTTTGCGCATCAGGGCCTGATCGTCGACAACAAGCACGGGCACATTCAGTTTTGACATTTTCAGTTCCCGAAAGGTTTTCGTAATTACGCAGATTTCAAGGCGGTTTTGCCGCGGCCAGGCGGCATGACTAGGCTGTGGACGGAATGGGCGAGGGCACCCGGGAGGCCGTGTCGAGCGCGGTGGCAAGTGCACCGGCATCGGCCATGCCCGCGCCATGATCGCCCTCGGGACGGCAGCAATCCTCTATGCGTTCGGCAAAGTGCCCGAGCGCCAGAAAACCCATGACGCGGGCCGAGCTTTTGGCCGTATGGGCGCATCGGCGCACCACATCGACGTCGCCTGCCGCCAACGCGGCTTGTAGCTCGGCCGACAGCTCGGTGCAGGATGTCTGGAAGGTGGTAAACAATTCTGCCACTTCCTCGTCACCCAGGATGTCTCTCAGGGAATCGAGTTCCGACATTTCCTGGGCCAGCAAATCGTCGCTGTCACCGGTCGGCCCATGGGCCGCTGGCATCTGCGGGTCAGCCTCTGCGGCAGCAGGGGCGCCGCTGTCCCCTGCTTCCTGCCCCGTCCATTGCTCACCAGCCGTATCCGGCAGCAGACGGTCAATTTCGGCAAAGAGATCATCCGGATTGAAGGGCTTGTGCAGCACCGAATCCATGCCTGCCGCAAGGCATTCACGCACATCCTGCTCAGCGACCGAGGCCGTGAGGCCGATGATGGGCATATGACGCCCTGCCCCAACATCCAGCGCGCGCCATTCCGCCGTGCAGGCCACCCCATCCATGACGGGCATATGGCGGTCCATCAAAACAACATCGATGGGGTGCTGCGCCCTCATCTCCAGGGCGATCTGCCCATTCTCCGCAACCAGAACCCTGTGCCCATTCTTCTCCAGAACCCGGCTGGCAACCTTCTGATTGACCGCATTGTCCTCAACCACAAGCACCAGCAGACTGCGGCCTTGCCGCCCATCACGCCCCAGCGGATCGCGTGTGGCCTCAATGGGCCGGGTTGGCTCCAGCCGTTGCAGGTCAAGGGGATTGCGGGCTGCATTGGCAATGGCGTCGTAATCGATGGCGCGCAACGGCTCGACAAAAAGATGCGCATTGGCCTGAGCGCGGCTGGGGGTATAGGCAACCGTTTCGGCCACCTGCATTCCGTATTCGGCGGCTTCCGCCAGAACCTCGTCACGATCAAGGGCCGAGCGATGGGATAGCACGACGACCGCCACATCGGCGCCACCCGCCTCTCCCGGGTTGGTGATGACCGAAACCCCGCGCATTTCCAGGGCCGCCACCATGGTGTCCCTGATCAGTTCTTCGGGTTCGATCACCAGAACGGGGCGGTCAACCGGCACGGGCGGTGCGTCTGCCAGACCGCACTGGTCCAGTACTATGTCAAAGGTGACAGTGGTTCCCACATCCAGCTGGCTATGCAGCGAAATGGTGCCACCCATGGCATTGCACAGACGCCGTGCCACGGCCAAGCCAAGACCCTTGCCATTGTACCGCGCCGAGATGGTGACATCGGCGTCGTCCACGCCAGAGAACATTGTTTCCTGCTGGGCTTCGGGAATACCGATGCCGCTGTCCCGGATTGTCACCACCAACCGGCAGGCACCATCGGTTTCTGCCGGCCCAGTGTGAACCCGCAGGGTGACGCCGCCTTGTGCAGTATATTTGATGGCGTTCCCGAGCAGGCTGACAATAATCTGCTGTAACCGCCCCCTGTCTGCCGTGCCGCGCAACGGCACATTGCTCGCGACACAGGCCGCAAGGGCGATGCCTTTCTCGGTGGCGGCAGGCGCCATGATCGCGAGGCAATGATCGACGAGGGATCGAGACTCGAAGGCGACCGGATCAAGCTGCAGCTTACCGGCCTCCATCTTTGAAAGATCGAGAATGTCATTGATGACACAGAGAAGATTTTCGCCGGAACTGGCGATTGTCTCAGCATAGTCACGCTGCTCACCCGTGAGATTGCTTTCAAGGAGCAGACGGCTTAGGCCCAGCACACCATTCATCGGTGTACGAACCTCATGGCTGACCACCGCGAGAAACTCCTGGCGGGCGATGGCAGCGGCCTTTCGGTCGTTCGCCGCCCTGCCCTGCTCACTGAGGGCAATCTCGGCCGTGATATCACGCATCAGCCCCAAGGCCATTCTGGGGCCAGAGGCTTTTTCCACAACGCCGCCCCGGCATTCGACAGAGGCGACGGCACCATCTTCCCGGCAGAGCCGGAAACGCAGATCAAGTGTCGCGGCTGACCCATCAACCAGTGCGGCGAAAGCGGCCGCGACCCTTTCAGCTTCTGCTGCATGAACGCCTTTGAGCCAGGCGTTATGGGCAAGTCTCCGGCCGGCACCAACCGGACCCGCCTGATCACCATGGCTGGACGGGAGCGACCAGACCAGAGCGTCAAGATCCAGCGCCCAGGGGGCCGCACCCGCCGCGCCCAGGGCGCCGGCCATGTCCACGCCCCAAATCTCGCCGCCCCCGCCAACGTCACCGCCCACAACCCCGGAACCACTCTCGACCCGCCGAGAGGATCTGGCGGTCGCAAGCAACCACGCAGCCCC
>CANCOY010000035.1 GCA_947379865.1 Acetobacteraceae bacterium | reverse complement strand
GGTCGTCATGTTGCGGAGCGTCTGGCTTACCGTTGGGGCGGGTATTGCATCAGCAATTCTTTTCCTGACGCTGATTGCCTCGCCCACTGTCATCGGGCTGCTGTTGAATATGGTGGCATCGCTGCCTGTGTTCATGGCAGGTCTGGCCTTTGGGGCACGGGCGGCGGCAATTGCCGGCTTTGTCGGCATGGTTGTCGTGCTGCTGGGATCCGCTCTGGTCGACACGGGTGGTAGCTGGGAACTGGCGTTGAGCTTTCTTGCCTGGCAGTGCGTTGCGCCGACCGTTCTGGTCCGGCAGGCGCTGCTGTCACGGGAAGCGCCAGACGGCGAGATCGAATGGTTTCCGGCAGGCCATCTGTTGCTATGGCTGACCGGGCTGGCGGGGTTGGGGGCCGTGTTCGTCACTTTTGCCTATACGGCTGGTGATGGCGGGTTCAGCGGCGCGCTGGAGCGGGAAATTCTGGGGCAAGGCAGCAACGCCCTGCCACCGGGCACACCCCCGGAAACCGAGGCAACGGTGCGACAGGCTCTGGACCTGATGGCCCGGATCCTGCCAGGTGTAGCGGCGGCGTCCTTCATGGTCACCATGATCGCCAATGCCGCTCTGGCGCAGGGCTTGCTGAAGCGGTCGGGACAGGCACTGCGCCCGTCGCCGACCTATACTGAGGTCGAACTGCCGCCCGGTTGGGGTGGCATCCTGGCCTTGGGTCTGGCGATGGCACTGGCCGTTTCCGCGACCCAGACGGGCACGGCAGAGGTGATCGGGCTGACAGCTGCGATCCTGCTTGCGACGCCTTTCCTGCTGATGGGATTGGCCGTCGTCCACACCCTGGCGCGGCGCTGGCCTGCCCGGGTGCTGGTGCTGAGCACGTTTTACTTTTTGGCGGTGGCAACCGTCTGGCTGTGGCTATTGGTTGCCATCCTTGGATTGGTCGAGAATTGGGTCGGACTGCGGCGTCGTATCGCCGCCAGCCGACCGAGCCGAGGAGAGAAGTGATGGAAGTCATCCTGCTGGAGCGCGTCGAGAAACTCGGCCAGATGGGCGAAGTGGTCCGCGTCAAGGACGGCTTTGCGCGCAATTTCCTGTTGCCGCGCAAGAAGGCCCTGCGCGCGACGGATGCGAACCGCAAGCGTTTCGAGAACGAACGTGCGGATCTTGAACTGCATAACCTGCAGCTGAAGAGCGAAGCCGAACAGATCGCCAAGCGCATGACCGGCGTCTCCGTCGTTGTCGTGCGTCAGGCCGGCGACACGGGTCAGCTCTATGGCTCGGTGTCGAACCGCGACGTGTCCGAGGCCCTCATCGAGGCCGGCTACAAGGTCGACCGCCGCCAGGTTGTGCTCGACACGCCGATCAAGACGCTTGGCGTTCACGCTGTGCGCGTCAACCTGCACCCGGAAGTGGCCATCACGGTCGGCGTCAACGTTGCGCGCTCTGCCGCCGAGGCCCAGGCCCAGGCAAGCAGCGGTGTCGCCTTCGTCGAGAAGGACCTTGAGGTCGAAGAAGACGACGACGAGGATGCCGAGGACTGAGCTTTCTCGGATCGCTGTCTGAATGATACCGGGGCGCCATCGGCTGCAAGGCTGCGGCGCCCCGTTCTTTTGCCGTAGCGCCGCTCTTTTGTCGTAGCTACATCGGCTGCCAGAACACGGTTCCTCCACCTCGCCGAAGCCACCCTTCCGCCTGCGGAACAAGGGGGGCGCGCGTCGTGGCGGGCGCCACAGGGGTGGGGACGGTTTCCCGCACCCACGCTTTTCCCAGGCTTGTCTGACACTTAGGGCAGATATCCCCATAGTTAGACGGGGGTGCAAAAGATCCCTGCGGACATACCCTTTCAGCACCTTGCGCGGCGCCAGCCATTGGAGCCCCATGGGCCATGGAAAACGCCCGCCCCCGACTCGCCGCCATCACCGATCCCACGCCACCCGCCTACCGCAGCCCACCTCAGAATGTGGAGGCGGAGCAGGCCCTGCTTGGCGCGATCCTGGTCAATAACGAGGCGGCGGCGCGGGTTTCCACCTTCCTGTTTGCCGATCATTTTTTCGAGCCCGTACATGCCCGCATCTATGATTCGGCGCTGAAGGTGATCAACCGGGGGCAGATTGCCAACCCGGTTACGCTGAAGACCTATTTCGAGAACGATGTGGCGCTGGCGGAAATCGGCGGCGCCTCCTATCTGGCGCGCCTTGCCGCCTCGGCGGTCACCATCATCAATGCCGAGGACTATGCCAAGGCCGTCTACGATCTGGCGATCCGACGCGAACTGATCAATCTGGGCGAAAACCTCGTCAACACCGCCTATGACGCCGACGTGGAGACCCCCGCCTCCACCCAGATCGAGCGGGCCGAGCAATCCCTGTTTGGCCTCGCCGAAAAAGGCCGCAATGAAGGTGGCTTCCAGCCCTTCAGCCACAGCCTGAAACTGGCAGTCGAAATGGCCGAGGCGGCCTATCAGCGCGATGGCCAGTTGACCGGTGTCTCAACCGGGTTGGTGGATCTCGATCGCCTGCTGGGTGGCCTGCATCGCTCGGATCTGATCATCCTTGCCGGCCGTCCTTCCATGGGAAAGACCGCGCTGGCCACCAACATCGCTTTCAATGCGGCGCGCTCCTGTCGCCACGAGCCTGATGGCATGGGCGGCCAGAAGGTTGTTGATGGCGCCGTGGTTGGTTTTTTCAGCCTGGAAATGTCGTCAGAGCAGCTTGCCACCCGCATGCTCTCGGAACAGGCCGAGATCATGTCCGAGCGGATCCGCCGGGGCCAGATGGAAAAGCAGCAGTTCCTCGACCTCGTTCGGGCGGCGCAGGAGCTGGAGGAAATTCCCCTCTATATCGATGACACGCCCGCCCTTTCCATTGCCACGCTGCGCACCCGGGCCCGGCGCCTGAAGCGCCTGCACGGCCTTGGCCTGATCGTGGTCGATTACCTGCAGCTGCTGCGCTCGGCCAATGCCCGCTCAGAGAACCGGGTGCAGGAAATCTCGGAAATCACCCAGGGCCTGAAGGCCCTGGCCAAGGAACTGGACATTCCAGTCATCGCCCTCAGCCAGCTGTCGCGCCAGGTTGAATCGCGCGACGACAAACGGCCGCAGCTGTCCGATCTTCGCGAATCAGGCTCGATCGAGCAGGATGCCGACGTGGTGATGTTCGTGTTCCGTGAAGAATACTATGTCCAGCGCCGCCAGCCCCGCGAAGGCACCCCAGAACATGCGGAATGGCAGGAAGAGATGTCCAATGTGCATAACCTTGCCGAGGTGATCATCGGCAAGCAGCGCCATGGGCCAACGGGCAATGTAAAGCTTTCCTTCCAGGCTGAGTTCACCAAGTTCGGCAATCATGCTGGCGGCGACGCCTATCAAGAACCCATGGAATAAGACGCGCCGCATGTCATCTGAACAAACTTCTGTTGCCCGCCCGCAGACCATGACCGGCCCTTTGGGGGCGCCCAGCCACGTCCTGATTGATCTCGATGCCCTTTCCGCCAACTGGCGCCTGCTGCGCGACATGGCCCAGGTGGGGGCATTGCACGCCGTCGACTGTGCTGCGGCTGTCAAGGCTGATGCCTATGGTCTGGGCCTTGGACAGGTGGCGCCTGTCCTGGCAGCCGCAGGTTGCACGCGCTTCTTTGTGGCCCATGCGGGCGAGGCGCTGGAACTGCGCAGCCTGCTGCCAGACCCTGCCATCCATATTCACCTGCTTCATGGCCCCATGGGGGATGAAACCGGCGCTCTTGCGGAAAGCGCCATCACCCCGGTGCTGAATGATCTGGGGCAGATCGCGCGCTGGCAGGCAGAGGCCAGAAAGCTTGGCCGCCCGCTGCCTGCTATCGTTCACCTTGACACGGGCATGAACCGCCTGGGCCTGCCGGACCAGGAAACAGCACGCCTGGCTGAAGACCCCGCGCGCCTCGACGGTATTTCCCTTGCCTGCATCATGAGCCATCTGGCAACCGCCGATGAGCCGGAGCGGCCAGAGGTACAGCAGCAGCTTGAGCGCTTCAGGGCTCTTACGGCGCGCCTTCCCAGGGCGCCCCTCAGCCTTGCCAATTCCGGGGGCATCGCCCTTGGCCCTGAATTCGCGTTCGACATCGTGCGCCCAGGCATCGCCCTCTATGGTGGCCGGCCGGCGGCACGTGGCGCCAACCCCATGGCTGAGGTTGTTCGTCTCAGGGGCGGCATTCTGCAGGTTCGCGAGATTGACGCTCCGGGGGCCGTTGGGTACGGTGCGAGCCATTCGGTGACGCCCGGGTCACGTATCGCGACAGTGGCGGTTGGCTATGCTGATGGTCTTCCTCGCGCTGCGGGGCGCCCGCGCATGGCGTTGCTGGATGGCTGGCAGGTTCCCATTATAGGCCGTGTTTCGATGGATCTGATCACCCTCGACGTGACCACCGTACCAGCCGCCATTGCGCGCCCCGGCGCCATGGTCGACCTGATTGGCGGCGGGCTTTGCCTCGATGAGGCGGCCGAGGCGGCGGGCACGATTTCCTATGAACTGCTGACGGGCCTCGGCAACCGCTATGCCCGCCATTACGTGGGGGGCGCATGACCCTCATCAACCCTCTTGCCCTGATCGGCCATGTTGTTCTGGCGTTTGCAACGCACACCGGCAACTTCACGATCTTCACCGGCAAGGCCATCAGCCATTGCGTGCGGGCCCCTATCTATCTGCGCTCCATCGGGCGGCAGATGCTCATCATCGGCTATTTTTCGCTGCCGGTTGTCGGGCTGACGGCGCTCTTCACAGGCATGGTTCTGGCCCTGCAGATCTATATCGGCTCGTCCCGCTTCAATGCGGAGAGTGCGGTTGCAACCATCGTGGTGATTGGCATCACCCGCGAACTGGGGCCGGTGCTTGGCGGCCTCATGGTGGCAGGCCGTGTTGCCGCCGCCATGGCCGCCGAAATCGGCACCATGCGCGTGACGGAGCAGATCGACGCCCTCACGACGCTGTCGACCAATCCATTCAAATATCTGGTGGCGCCGCGCGTGATCGCGGCGACCCTGATGCTTCCCTGCCTTGTGCTGGTGGCCATGATCATCGGCGTGCTGGGCGGCTATATCGTGGGCACACAGAAGCTTGGCTTCAATTATGCAACCTACCTGAAGAACACCTTCGATTACCTTGAGGTGATGGACGTGATCTCGGGCCTGGTGAAGGCCGCCGTCTTTGGTTTCATCATCGCGATCATGGGCTGCTACAACGGCTACCGGTCGCGCGGGGGTGCCCAGGGCGTCGGCGCGGCCACCACCAATGCCGTGGTCTCGGCCTCGATCATGATCCTGATTTCCAACTATCTGATCACTGAACTGTTCTTCGCCAAATGACCCCCTCCCCCGACACGACAGACAGTCCCAAGATCTCGCTGCGCGGGGTGACCAAGCGCTTTGGTGCCAAGACAGTTCTGTCTGGCGTCGATCTTGATGTTGGCAAGGGTCAGTCGGTTGTGGTGATCGGCGGCTCCGGCACCGGCAAGTCGGTGATGCTGAAGTGCGTCCTTGGCCTGATGCGCCCTGACGGCGGTTCCATTCTGGTGGACGGGAAAGAGACCGTCGGCATCAAGGGATCCGAGCGCGAGGCGATGATGCGCCGCTTCGGCATGCTGTTTCAGGGGGCCGCGCTGTTTGACAGCCTGAACGTCTGGCAGAACGTCTCCTTTGGCCTCACCGCCGGGCGGAACATGAAGCGTGCAGAGGCCCGCGATATCGCTCTTGCCAAACTGGCCCGTGTTGGCCTGTCGGCTGATGTGGGTGCCCTGTTCCCCTCGGAACTGTCGGGCGGCATGCAGAAGCGTGTGGCTTTGGCCAGGGCCATTGCGACAGACCCTGAAATCATCTTCTTCGACGAACCGACCACCGGCCTCGACCCGATCATGAGCGACGTGATCAACAACCTCATCGTCGACACGGTGAAGGATATGGGGGCCACCACGGTCTCGATCACCCACGACATGGCCAGCGCCCGCAAGATCGCCGACCGGATCGCCATGATCTACAAGGGGCAGATCATCTGGCACGGCACGGTCGAAGAGATGGACGCGACCGACAATCCCTATGTGCAGCAGTTCGTGCATGGCCGGGCCGAAGGCCCCATCAGCATGGAAATCCGTCACGCCTGACGCTGCCGCACTGGCAGACATTCCGGGAACAAGAAAATCATGGCCCGCACCGCGTCCCATTGGGTTTGCCAGCAGTGCGGGGCCGCCTTCCAGAAATGGGCCGGGCGCTGTGAAGCGTGTGAGGCTTGGAACAGCCTGGTCGAGGAAAAACCCGTTGGCTCGGTGCCTGGCGGCCTTGGCAAGGGTGCCGGCCGGGCACGGCGGATCGAAATTGTCAGCCTCGATGGCGCCGGCGACCCCCCCCCCCGCATTCCCACCGGCATCAGCGAACTGGACCGGGTTGCCGGTGGCGGTCTGGTTCCCGGATCTGCCATCCTGATCGGCGGCGACCCTGGCATTGGCAAGTCCACCCTTTTGCTGCAGGCGGTTGCGGCCCTGGCGCGCAGCGGGCGCGGCTGCCTCTATGTTTCGGGTGAAGAGGCCGTGGGCCAGGTGCGCCTGCGGGCCCAGCGTCTTGGCCTTGCCGGGGCACCGGTGAAACTTGCCGCCGAGACCAACCTGCGTGACATCCTGGGCGTCCTCGACCAGGGCGACGGGATCGAGGTTGCGGTCATCGACTCCATCCAGACCGTCTATTCCGACACGCTTGATTCCGCCCCCGGCACCGTAGCGCAGGTGCGCGCTGCCTCCAGCGAACTTGTGCGCATGGCCAAGAAGCGGGGTATCACGGTCATCCTGGTTGGCCATGTCACCAAGGATGGCCAGATCGCTGGCCCCCGTGTGGTCGAACACATGGTCGACACCGTGCTCTATTTCGAGGGTGACCGCGGCCATCAGTTCCGCATTCTGCGGGCGGTAAAGAACCGCTTTGGCGCCACCGACGAAATCGGCGTTTTCGAGATGCGCGACTCAGGCCTTGCCGAGGTGCCGAACCCGTCTTCCCTGTTTCTTGGCCAGCGGGCGCAGGGGGTTTCGGGAACGGTGGTGTTTGCCGGCATGGAAGGAACACGGCCGATCCTGGTGGAAATCCAGGCCCTGGTTGCCCCATCGGGTCTTGCCACGCCAAGGCGTGCGGTTGTCGGCTGGGACTCTGGCCGTCTTGCCATGGTCATGGCGGTGCTTGATGCACGCTGCGGGCTGGCCTTGGGAGGCCGTGACGTGTATCTGAACGTCGCTGGCGGTTTGCGCGTTCAGGAACCGGCGGCGGATCTTGCGGTCGCTGCGGCCCTGGTTTCCTCGGCAGCCGATGTGCCGATCCCCGAGGGTACGGTGCTGTTCGGTGAAATTGGTCTGACCGGTGAAGTGAGGCCCGTTTCCCAGGCAGAGCAGCGGCTGAAGGAATCCGCCAAACTGGGCTTCGAGAAGGCCATTGTGCCTACGGGCCCAAGCCGGGGTGACAGGGGTGGCATGGCGGTGCGCGAGATTTCCCGCCTGGCTGAACTGGTGGCCCTGCTGGCGCCAGAGACCGGCTCTGGCTGGGAACACGACGACTAGGCGCCGCCAGACTGGCAGCGGCTGAGGACATCACAGGGCCAGGCAGGGTCTGGCGGGAGAAGACGGCAAATGGGGATAGATCCGATCGACGCGGGCGTAATTGGCCTCGTTCTGGTGTCGGGACTGTTTGCCTTTTTCCGGGGCTTCATCAGGGAAGTTCTTGCCATCGCCGGCTGGGTCGGGGCCTCCATCGCGACACTCTGGGCCTTTCCGGTGGTCAGTCCACTGACGCGGCAGTGGATTGGCCAGGTTCTGATTGCCGACGGTGTGGCCATCATCTCGGTCTTCGTCCTGGTGCTGATCGTTGTATCCCTGATCAGCCACGCCCTGGCCACGCGGGTGCACGCAACCTCTATGGGTGCCCTCGACCGTTCGCTGGGCTTTCTGTTCGGGCTGGCGCGCGGCGGCGTCATCGTCTGCATTGCCTATCTGATCGTGACCATGCTGGCTGCTTCAGACGAAGATCCCAACTGGCTGAAAGGCGCGCGCACATTACCTGTGGTACGCGGTGGCGCAGAGATGCTCTATGGGTTTATGCCCGGTCACATGCGGACAAGGGGTGAGTCGGCTGTCAAGGATCTTGGCGAAAAGGGCGATGCCGCCCTTCAGGGTGCCCGGGCCATCGACCAATTGCGCACCATGATGCCGGCCCCCGCCGCACCGGCCACGCCAGAAAAACCACCGGGCTATACCGACACCGAGCGCCAGCGCTTGCAGCAACTCTTGAAGAATTCGCAGGGGCAATAAGATGACGGACCACACGGCTGAGCCGCTTCGCACATCCCCTTATGATGATGACAAGCTCCGCGAGGAATGCGGCATCTTCGGGGTCTGGCGACACCCTGATGCGGCCCGGCTCGCCGTGCTTGGCCTGCATGCCCTGCAGCATCGCGGGCAGGAGGCGGCCGGCATCGTTGCGTGGGACGAACGGCGCTTCAACACCCACCGTGCCCTTGGTCATGTGGGCGATATCTTCAATTCCGAGCGGGTAATGGCGAGCCTGGCGGGGCAGAGCGCCATCGGCCATGTCCGCTATGCCACCTTTGGCGACACGGTCCTGCGCAACGTACAGCCCCTCTTTGCCGATCTCTCCTTTGGCGGCTTTGCCATTGCCCATAACGGCAATCTTACCAATGCCCTTGCGATCCGCCGTCGGCTGGTGACATCGGGCTGCATCTTCCAATCGACATCTGATACCGAGATCATCATCCATCTGATGGCGACCTCGTCTTATGTCACCGTGCTGGACAGGATGATCGATGCCCTGCGGCAGATTGAAGGTGCCTACAGCCTTGTGGCGCTGACCGAGCAGGCAATGATTGGCGTGCGCGACCCCCTTGGTGTCCGCCCTCTGGTGCTGGGCCGCATGCCCTCTGGCGAAGTCGTGCTGGCCTCCGAGACCTGCGCCCTCGATATCATCGGGGCTGCGTTTGTGCGGGATGTGGCCCCGGGCGAGATCGTGATCGTCAACCAGAATGGCATCGAGAGCATCCAGCCCTTCCCCATCGCCAAGCGCCGGCCCTGTATCTTCGAGCATATCTATTTCGCCCGTCCCGACTCTGTGGTTGACGGGCACGCGGTCTATGACGTGCGCAAGCGCATCGGCGCCGAACTGGCGCGGGAAAGCGGTATTTCAGCCGATGTGGTCATCCCGGTGCCTGATTCGGGCGTGCCGGCGGCCATCGGCTATGCCGCCGAGGCGGGCATTCCCTTTGAGCTTGGAATCATCCGCAACCATTATGTGGGCCGCACCTTCATCGAGCCAACCGACCACATCCGCCATCTGGGTGTGAAGTTGAAGCACAATGCCAACCGCGCCCAGATCGAGGGCAAGCGGGTGATCCTGGTGGATGACTCCATCGTGCGGGGCACCACCTCGTCCAAGATTGTCCAGATGGTGCGCGAGGCAGGTGCCCTTGAGGTGCACATGCGCATCGCCAGCCCGCCAACCACCCATTCCTGCTTTTATGGGGTCGATACGCCTGAGCGCTCCAAGCTGCTGGCGGCCACCATGACCCTTGAGGAAATGGCGAAGTTCATTCACGTCGACAGCCTGGCCTTCATTTCCATGGACGGGCTTTATCGCGCCGTGGGCGAGACCAAGCGCAACAGCGAGCACCCGCAGTATTGCGATGCCTGCTTTACCGGTGACTATCCGATCCCGCTTACGGACCATTGGGGCGGTGATCACCCGGCGCAGCTTTCGCTGCTGGCAGAACGCGGCTGAACGGCCGACAAGCGCAGGACATCATTCATGGCTAAGACTCTCGACGGCCGCGTCGCACTTGTCACCGGGGCGTCGCGCGGACTGGGTGCCGCCATTGCCCGCCGCTATGCCGAGGAAGGCGCCCACGTGATCGCGGTGGCCCGCACCGTGGGGGCGCTTGAAGATCTGGATGACGAGATCCGCAAGCTTGGCGGCAGCGCCACCCTTGTCCCCCTTGATCTGAAGGATGCCGACGGCCTCGACCGGCTGGGTGCTGCCGTTTACGAACGCTGGGGACGGCTGGACGTGGTGGTTGGCAATGCTGGCGTGCTGGGCTCGATCACGCCGGTGCATCACCTGTCGCCCAAGGTCTGGGACGATCTGATGGCGATCAATGTGACCGCGAACTATCGCCTGATCCGCTCGACTGAGCCTTTGCTGCGCGCCTCTCCCTCGGGGCGGGCCATCTTCGTTACCTCAGGGGCGGCGCAGGCCAACAAGCCCTATTGGGGGGGCTATGCCGCCACCAAGGCAGCCCTTGAAAGCCTGGTGCTTACCTGGGCCGGCGAAGCGGCCGGCGGGACCACAAGGATCAACCTCGTGTCACCGGGGCCGGTGCGGACAGCCATGCGCGCCATGGCCATGCCGGGCGAAGACCCGGATACCCTGCCCACGCCCGAGGCACTGACAGACCTGTTCCTTGAACTGGCAAGCCCTGCCGAGACGCGACACGGCCAGATCGTGTCGTTCCGGCGCTGAGGCACCGGAACGCACGTCGCTCAATCAATCGTCGGCAAAGGGGTTCTCGGCCGTCCGCAGATAAATGCGGATGGGCACACCCGCCATGTTGAAATCGTCGCGCAGGCCATTCGACATATAGCGCAAATAGCTCTCTGGCAGGGCGCCCGGGCGGTTCATGAACAAGGCAAAGGTGGGCGGCCGCGTCTTGATCTGGGTCATGTAACGCGGACGCAGACGGCGCCCCTCAACCGCAGGCGGCGGATGGCGCTCAAGCACTTCCACCAGCCAACGGTTCAATTGGGCCGTAGGAACACGGTGGTTCCAGGCCCGCTCCATGTCTTCCACCGCCTTCATCAGACGATCAAGACCGGCACCCGTGCGACCAGAGATGGTTACCACCGGCACGCCGCGTACCTGGGGCATGGAATGGGACAGGCGCTCTGCCAGATCGGCAAGAAACTCCTGCCGGTCCACGGCCGCATCCCATTTGTTCACCGCCACCACAAGGGCGCGGCCTTCGTCCGCCACCTTGGAGGCGATCTGCAGGTCCTGGCGGTCCAGGCCCTGCACGGCATCAACCATCAGGATGACAACCTCGGCAAAGCGGATGGCGCGCAGGGTGTCTGCCACCGAGAGTTTTTCGAGCTTGCCCGTGACACGGGCGCGGCGGCGCATGCCGGCGGTGTCGAACAGCCGGATGCGCCGCTCGCCCCAACGCCATTCGACGGCGATGGAATCACGGGTCAGGCCGGCTTCGGGGCCGGTGAGCATGCGGTCTTCGCCAAGCAGGCGGTTGACCAGGGTGGACTTGCCGGCATTGGGGCGCCCGACGATGGCAATCGCCAGGGCCTTTTCCGGATCCACCTCGAAATCGGCCCCCTCCTCGCCCTCATCATCATAGCTGTCAGACGGGGTTTCGGGGTCGATATCGGGCTGGTGCTCCAGTGTGCCGCGCCGCCCAATGAAGGGGATGATGGCGTCATGCAGATCGGCCAGCCCCTCGCCATGTTCGGCAGAGATGGCGATCGCCTCACCAAGACCGAGGGAATAGGCGTCCATCACGCCGGCTGCACCGGCGGAACCCTCCGCCTTGTTGGCGACCAGCACCACAGGCGTGCTGCCCTTGCGAAGCAGGCGCGCAAAGTGGGTATCGTGCGGTGTTACGCCTGCGCGTGAGTCGATCAGGAACAGGCAGACATCGGCTTCGGCAATGGCGCGATCCGTCTGGCGCCGCATGCGGCCTTCCATGGATTCGTCCAGCACGTCCTCAAGGCCGGCCGTATCGACGATGCGGAAACGCAAAGGGCCAAGCCGCCCCTCACCCTCACGCCGGTCGCGTGTTACGCCAGGCGTATCATCGACCAGCGCCAGGCGCTTGCCGACGAGGCGGTTGAACAGGGTCGACTTACCGACATTGGGGCGGCCAACGATGGCAACGACGAGGTCGCTAGCCTGCGGTGCCCGGGGCCGTGGCTCTCTTGGCCCGGCGCTCATGTGATCCTCACTTCATCGCAATAAGGTCGGCGTCTTCTGTCAGCACATAAACGGTGCCGTCAGCAACGACCGGCGGAATTAGAACAGAGGTCGGCATCTCGAGCCGGCCAAGCAACTCGCCCGTATAGGGCGACAGTGAAACGGCAAAACCGTTGGACGAGGTAACCAGCAGGCGATCACCCGCCAGGGTGGGGCCACTCCAATAGATTGGGCCTTCCCGGTCCTCCGGGTTGTCGAACTGTCCAAGGTGCGTCACCCAGCGGACCTTGCCATCCTCGCGCATGAGGCAGACGAGGTCGGCATCGGTGGTGACCACATAAATGAACTCGCCAGCGATCCAGGGTGTCTGGGTGCCGGCGATTGTCTTGTCCCACTGGCGCTGACCGGTGCGCAGATCGATCGACACCATACGCCCGGAATGGCTGAGGGCAAAGACCCGACCACGGTCGATCACCGGCTGGCCCGAGATATCGTTGAGGGCGGCAAGGGGGGTCATGCGGCCCTGGCGCGTCAATGTGTCGGACCAGGCAACGCGCCCGTTCTCAACCCTGAGCGCAAACAGTTCGCCCGACGAATAGGCCACCACCACCGTATCGCCCGAGACGGCCGGGCTTGATGACGCCAGCAGACCGGCACTTTCAGCGATGCCCTGATGGTTCCAGAGGATTTCGCCCGTCTCGGCATTCAGGGCAAAGATCTGATTGTCCTGGGTCACGGCAAAGACGCGGCCACCGTTCACGGTCGGCGCCGAACGCAGCGGCACCCCGACAGTACGGCTCCAGCGCTGCTCACCCGTTTTGGCGTCGAGCGCCACCACAAGACCAAAACCGGTTGCGGCATAGATACGCCCGGCCTCATAGGCGATGCCGCCCCGGAAGCCCTTGGACGAGCTTTCGTCTTCAGGCGTCAGGTCGACCTGCCAGATCTCTTCGCCATCGGCAGCTGTTACCGCCGTGACCTGACCGGCGGTGTCATAAACAAAGGCCATGCCGCCAGCGATGATGGGCGAGGCCATGAGGCGGGTGTCCGATCCCGTCCCCTCGCCCATGTTCGTCTTCCAGATCTCCGTCGGCGCTTCACCGAGGGAGAGGTGGTACATGGCGTGGGCGGGATAGCCGCCGGCCTGCGGCCATTCAGGATTGCTATAGGGGCGCGGCAGGCTGATCGTGCCCGTTGCCTCGCTCTCTGGCGCAAGTTTCTGATCGAAGGAAAGAACCGACACGCGTTCGCCGGGCAGCGGCGGCTTGTGGACGGTGGTCAGGTCCTTGAACACGGAACAGCCGGACAGCACCCCAAGCAACAGCAGGGGGGCGGCACAACGGCCGAGCAGGACGACGGATCGCATCATCATGGTCAGGACATGCTCGACAGGAGGCAGTTGAGGTGGGTCACCGATGGGTATTACCCCCGAGGACGGCTATTGCGCTGGTGCAGGCTGCGCCGCTGGCGGCGTGGCAGCCGGAACCTGAGCAGGCGTTGCTGCAGCCCCTACAGGCTTGCCAAGGGCGGCCAACAACTCCGTTGCCCGGCCACGCAAACCTTCTGGCGCCGCAGGATCGTCAGAGATGCCTGACAGGATCGTACGTGCGTCGTCCTTGCGCCCCTGCTTCAGTGCCGCCAGGGCCTGCAGCTCCCGCGCTGAATAGCGCCAGGGCCGGCCATCGGCGGCGAGTGGGGCAAGACGCTTGGCGATATCCTCGGGCGTGGCCGTATCGACAACGATATAGGCAGCCTTGAGAGCAGCCAGTTCGCGCAGCGCCGCATCTCCACCACCGGCGGCGAGGCCGTCAAGAATGGAAACGGCGCTGGCCATGTCGCCACCAGACGCAAGTGCTGCCGCCTGACGCAGGCGGGCCAGGGCGGGATAGCCACCGGGCGCACCATTGCCAGCCAGCGCGAATGCGTCCGCAGCTTCCTTGTGCTTGCCTTCGGCATCAAGGGCAGCGGCCACGGCAAAGGCATCGCTTACGGCAGCCAGCTTGCCGGCATGCCAGGAGCGCCAGATGCTGACGGCACCGGTGCCGACGACAAGCAAAGCGGCGGCGGCGGCCAGCCACATGCCGTAGCGTCGCCACAGCTTGAGGTACTGGTCACGCCGAAGGTCTTCCTCGACCTCGTTAAAGATGTCGACCAATGCTGTGTCCTGATGATTGGCAAGTCGTGCCCGGCAGGCACATTCACTAATACCTTAAACCGCCCCCCCCGCCCCTGCAACGCCCCGCCCCTTTCAGGACCCACCCCTGCAACGCCAGGGCGCAGACCATAGGGGGCGGCGGGCTCTCAGTCCTTCATGGCGTAGGTGTGCTCGGGTCCCGGGAAGGTGCGCGCGCGGACCTCCTGGGCATAGTGGGCGGCGGCTGCGGTGATGGCGTCGCCCACCTCAGCATAGCGCTTGACGAAACGCGGGCTGCGGCTGGTCATGCCCAGCAGGTCATCAATCACCAGGATCTGACCATCACAGGCAGGTGAGGCGCCGATGCCGATGGTGGGCACCGCGAGATCCTGGGTGATCTGTCGCGCCAGGGGCTCGCCAACGGCCTCGACGACAACGGCAAAAGTCCCTGCCGCCGCAACCGCCCTGGCATCACTGCGGATGGGCGCCCAGTCGCGGCTGTGGGTGCCACGCGCCGAATAGCCACCGCTGGAGTGAACGCTTTGCGGCATCAGGCCCACATGGCCCATGACGGGAATGCCGCGTGCCGTCAGGAAGGCAATGGTCTCGGCCATGGCCTGTCCGCCCTCAAGCTTGACGGCGGCAGCACCGGTTTCCGCCATGATGCGGGCCGCATTGCGATAGGCATCGGCCGGGCTTGCCTCATAGCTGCCAAAGGGCATGTCGACCACCAGCAGGGCCTTGGTAAGTCCCCGCCGCACGGCAGCGCCGTGCATGATCATCATCTCCAGGGTCACGCCAAGGGTAGATGGCAGGCCATGCAGCACCATGCCGACCGAGTCGCCGACCAAAACCACATCGCAATGCGGATCGATCGCCCGGGCAACAGGGGTGGTGTAGGCGGCAAGACAGACAAGCGGTTCCCCACCCTTGCGGGCGCGCAGGCGGGGAACGGTCATCGGCCGGGCAGCCTCAATCGGCGACCTCGCGGCAGGCGGGAGATCCGGGTGCGCAGACATGATGTCCCGAAGGGAAAGATCAGGGGGCGCCGTCGCGCAGGATACGCTTGCGGGCAAGCTTGCGCGCACGCCGAACCGCTTCAGCCTTTTCGCGGGCACGCTTTTCAGAGGGTTTCTCGTAATGGCCACGCAGACGCATTTCCCGGAAGATCCCCTCGCGCTGCATGCGCTTCTTGAGAGCCCTCAGGGCCTGGTCAACGTTATTGTCCCGCACGAGAATCTGCATCGTCACTCCTTGACGCAACCAGCCGGAAGCTTGTTTCCGACGGCGGCGGCCGGCATTCATGCCGGAAATCGGCCGTGCGACGGGGATCGCAGCAACAACTGCGGCAACAGCCCCGCCTCATCGAAGGCGCGGTTGGTAACACAAAGCCTTAACCAAAGAAACCCCGAGCGGATGATTTGGTTGCCGCGGTGTTGCCATCTTTAATTATTAAATGACTCTGTTAGTGTCCGCCCGCTTGGGCCGGGCATGACGGGTCCATCCAGATTTGCGCGACAGATGGTATCGCTTGGGGGAAGCCGGTGACGAGCAAGATCGGCAGAGGCTTACGTGATCCGAGCATGCTTCTGATGTGGCTGCGCCATCCCCTGCGCATTGGCGCCATCGCGCCCAGTTCCCGCGCGCTCGGCCGCAAGATGGCGTGGCAGATTGGCAATCCTGACGGCAAGAGGGTGGTTGAACTGGGCGGCGGAACGGGTGCCATCACGCGCGCCCTGCTGGCCCACGGCATTACTCACGAGAATCTGATAGTGGTGGAACGCGATCCGGTGATGTATCAAGCGTTGCGCAGAAGGTTCCCAAGCCTGCCAGTCCTCGAAGGGGATGCGGCGGATCTGGCGGGGCTCCTGACGCGTGCAGGTATCGGACCGGTCGATGCGGTCATTTCGGGATTGCCGCTGCTTGGCATGCCAGCCATGGTTCAACAGGCCATTCTGGCAGCAGCCTTTGCAGCGCTGGGCCCGGATGGCAAGTTCATCCAGTTCACCTATGGACCCTCTGTGCCGGTGCGGCCGGGTGTTCTGGGCAAACTGGGCTTGATTGCACGCTCGGTTGGCAGGGTATGGCGAAATGTGCCGCCGGCACGTGTGTGGCTCTTCGAACGGCAGCCGACGGGTTGAACCCGCGTAACGGCTTGCAGATCGCAATAGGATGAGGTGATGGAATGAAGTCAGGTATGTCGATGCGCGCCATCATGTTCGCGGTGGGAGCCGCCCTGGCGCTTGCGACCATGAGCGCAGCCCCGGCCCCGGCGCGGGCAGATGCCCAGCCGACCGTCATCGCCTTTGTGGATGTGCCTCGCGTCCTCAAGGATTCGGCCGCCGCCAAGAGCGCCCGTGACCAGCTGACCAAGCAGCAGGGCATCTACGAAGCCGAAATCAAGGCCTCGGAAGAGAAGCTCCGCGCCGAAGATCAGGATATCCAGAAGCAGCGCGCCACCCTTACTCCCGAAGCCCTGCAGAAGCGCGTGCGCGATTTCCAGGCCAAGGTTGAGGCAGCCCGCCTTCAGTTTGACCGCCGCCGCACACAGCTCGCCTTTGCCCAGGACGACGCGATGCGCCAGATGCAGCCCGCCTTCCAGAAGATCTGCGGCGATGTCGCAAAGGAAGTTGGCGCCACAGTGGTGCTGGACTCCAGCCGGGTGCTGGTTTCGGCCTCGAACCTGAACATCACCGACAAGGTTCTGCAGCGCCTCGACAAGCAGCTGCCGAGCGTGAAGGCGAATTTCAATGCCCCCGAAGCCCCCAATCCGGCGGCTGGTGGTGCGGCACCGTCTGGCGGCGCGGCCCCTCCCTCGGGTGGCTCCACGGGCGGCGGCATCAACCTCAACCCTTGATCTCATTGTTTGGCTGAGCCCCCCGTCAGAGGGGGCCAGCCGGAGGAAACAAGCATGAGCAGAATCGACGGCAAGATTGCCCTTGTCACAGGGGCCGCGCGCGGTTTGGGCGCG
Source organism: Acetobacteraceae bacterium (assembly GCA_947379865.1). Lineage (GTDB taxonomy): Bacteria > Pseudomonadota > Alphaproteobacteria > Zavarziniales > Zavarziniaceae > CANCOY01. Next base: position 16,049 of record CANCOY010000035.1, on the reverse strand, counting down.
GCCACAGCCCGCCGCTTTGCCGAGGCGGGCGCCAAGGTTGTCATCACCGATCTGAATGAAGCCGGTGGTGAAGAGACCGCGACCGCGATCCGCGAGGCGGGTGGCGACTGCATGTTCCTGCGTCAGGACGTCACCAACGAGGCCGAATGGCCCACGGTGATCGACGCTGTCGTCAAGCAGTTCGGCGGTCTTGATGTGCTGGTGAACAACGCTGGCATCTGGATGTCGTCGTCGATCGAGGAAATGACCCTGGCCGACTGGCGGCACATCACCGCCATCAACATGGACAGTGTCTTCCTTGGCACCCGTGCGGCCATTGGCGCCATCAAGGCCCGTGCGCACATGTGGCCAGGTGGCGGTTCGATCATCAATATCTCGTCGGTGGCGGGTCTGAGGGGGGCTGCCTTTGCGTCGTCCTACAATGCGACAAAGGGTGCGGTGAAGCTGTTCACCAAGGCGGCGGCGCTGGAGTTTGCCTCGCTGGGGTACAAGGTGCGGGTCAACTCCGTGCACCCGGCCGTGATCCAGACCAACATGGCCGACGCGCTGATCAATGACTTCGCGCGCATCGGTGGCAATTCCAGCAACGAAACGCGCGGCACCATGATGTCGCGCCATCCCATGGGCGGCTTTGGCAAGCCGGCAGACATCGCCAATGGATGCCTCTATCTGGCATCCTGCGACAGCGCCTTCTCGACGGGGACCGAGCTGGTCATTGACGGCGGCATGACCGCCTGAGCTGAGCAGCCTTCCAGTCGGAGACTGAAACAGGACGGCAGGCCACCTGCCGTCCTGTTGTTTTGTGTTGCAGGCTGACAATGCGCTGGCTGGTGCAGTTTGCCTGTTGTATTGCCCCCTCTGCCGCCGTATGGCCATTCCCTGTGGTGAGTACCTGCGGCGAGGCAACCGGCGTCTTGTGCCGGGGAAAGGTTTTTCATGGGTCGGGTTGGCTGGATCGCCATCGGGGCGCTTGTCGTACTCGGCGGGGTTGGCATGGCTTTGCGTGGTGGGGGCAACGGCAGTCCGGGCGGCCCCGCCCCTGCGCCAGGTGGATCCATGCCGCCAGCATCCGTCGATGTGGTTGGGGTGGAGACCGGTTCAGTCAGTGATACCCTGACGGCGGTGGGCAGCCTGATTGCCAGTGAATCCATCGTCTTGCGCCCCGAAATCCCTGGGCGCGTCCTGAAAATCCGTTTCGACGAAGGCCAGAAGGTTGCCCTTGGCGCCCCCCTGATCGAACTCGATCCCAGTATCTATCGCGCGGCACTGGATCAGGCTGCGGCGGATTTCAGCCTTGCCAAGGCCAATCACGACCGCGCCACCACCCTGTTTTCCCAGAAAACCGGCACCGGTCGCGCCGTTGATGAAACGGCGGCGGCCCTCAATTCAACCCGCGCCCGGGTGGCACTTGCCGACGCGCAACTCGCCAAGGCGACCCTTGTTGCACCCTTTGCCGGCGTTGTTGGCCTGCGCCGTTTCAGCGTTGGCGATGTGGTCTCGCCGGGCCAGGACCTGGTCAATCTGGTTGCCCTTGATCCCATCAAGGTCGACTTCAGGGTGCCCGAAACCCGCCTGCCATCCCTCGCTCCTGGCCAGGCACTGGATCTGACAGTGGATGCGCTGCCCGGCCGCAGTTTTCAGGGGGCCGTTTATGCCATCGAGCCGCTGGTTGAAGCGGCAGGACGCTCGATTCTGCTGCGCGCCCGGGTACCAAACCCTGATGGCACCCTGCGGCCCGGCCTGTTTGCGCGCGTAAATCTGATCGTCACGACCAGAAACAATGCCATGCTGATTCCCGAACAGGCCATTGTGCCCGTTGGCAGCCGCCAGACGGTTTTTCGGGTTGTAGATGGCAAGGCCATTGCTACGGATGTCGAACTCGGTATCCGCCGTGATGGCAAGGTCGAGGTAACCGGCGGCCTGCGCCCGGATGATGTCGTGGTGACCGCCGGCCAGTTGAAACTGCACGACGGATCAGCGATTGCGTCTGCCAAGCCCGCCACTGGAGGCTGAGCCATGAACCTATCGGCGCTGTGCATCAACCGCCCCGTCTTCGCGTCGGTCCTCAGCCTGCTGGTTCTGCTGATCGGACTGGTGGCCTTTCAGCGCCTGCCAGTCCGTGAATATCCCAATATTGACGAGCCGGTGGTCACCGTCAGCATCGGCTATCGCGGTGCCGCCGCCGCGATCATGGAAAGCGAGATCACCCAGCCGCTCGAGGAGTCCATATCGGGCATCGAGGGCATCAAGACCATCAGTTCGATCAGCCGCGATGGTCGCTCCCAGATCACGGTCCGGTTCGACCTGCGCATTGATCCCGATGCTGCGGCGAGCGATGTGCGCGACCGTGTCGGCCGCGTGCGCGGGCGCCTGCCAGACGAAGTGGACGAGCCCATCGTCGCCAAGGTGGAGGCCGACGCCCAGCCGATCCTCTATATGGCGATGAATTCTGATCACCTGTCGCCCATGGAAGTGACCGACGTCGCCGACCGTATCGTCAAGACGCGGCTTCAGACGATCACCGGCGTTTCAGAGGTCCGGCTGCTGGGCGCGCGCTCCTACTCCATGCGCATCTGGCTCGACCGCCAGCGCCTCGCGGCCTATGAGCTGACGGCCCAGGATGTGGAAAACGCCCTGCGCCGTCAGAACGTCAACATTCCCGCCGGCCGTATCGAGAGTTCCTCGCGCGAGTTCACGGTCAAGGCTGAAACCAACCTGCTGTCACCCACGGAATTCGACCGCATCGTGCTGAAGGATGCCAATGGTTATCTGGTGCGTCTCTCGGACGTTGCACGCACCGAACTTGGCCCCCAGGACGACCGCGTGATTGCCCGCTTCAATGGGAAGCCATCAATTACACTCGGCGTCGTCAAGCAGTCCACGGCAAATCCCCTCGACATCAGCCGTGGCATCCGGGCCATCCTGCCAGAAATCAAGGCAAGCATGCCTGCGGGAATGGAACTCGACATCGGCTTTGACACATCGGTGTTCATCGAGCGCTCGGTCGCCTCGGTCTATGAGACCATCGGCGAGGCCGTGCTGCTGGTGGCGCTGGTGATCTTTGTCTTTCTGCGCAATTTCCGCGCGACCCTCATCCCGATCGTCACGATCCCGGTCAGCCTGATCGGCGCCTGTTTCTTCATGTATGCCTTTGGCTTCAGCCTGAACACGATCACGCTGCTGGCCTTCGTGCTTGCGGTTGGCCTTGTGGTGGATGATGCCATCGTGGTGCTGGAGAACATTTACCGTAACATCGAGAGTGGCCTTGCCCCCAAGCAGGCGGCGCTCAAGGGCATGAATGAGATCTCGTTTGCCGTTGTCGCCATGACGCTGACCCTGGTGGCGGTGTATCTGCCCGTCGCCTTCGCCACCGGACGTGTGGGCAAGCTGTTCACGGAATTTGCCATAACCCTGGCCGGGGCCGTCGTCGTCTCGGGCTTTGTCGCCCTTACGCTGACCCCCATGCTGGCCTCGCGCATTCTGAGCGCCCACCAGAATCACGGGGCGCTGTATCGCACGGTGGAACAGGGTTTTGATGCGCTGAACCGCTTTTATGGCTGGTCCCTGCGCCTGGCACTTGGGCGCTGGCCCTTCGTGGTGGCCATGGCCTTTATGGTGGCGGGTGCCAACTACCTGTTGTTCAACGCCCTGCCGCGTGAACTGGCGCCGGTGGAAGATCGCGGCACGATCCTGTCCGTCGGGGTCGCGCCGGAAGGTGCCACCATCGAGTACACCGCTGAATGGGCCAAGCGGATCGAGGCAATCCTGTCCAAAATTCCCGAGGCACGCGCCTATGTAACAGTGGTCGGCTTCCCGGATGTCAACAACATGGTTGCCTGGGGCCCGCTGGTGCCGTGGGAAGACCGCGAGGCAACACAGCAGCAGATCATCGCGCGGGTGATCCCCCAGTACATGCAGATCCCCGGGATCATGGCCTTCCCCATCAATCCGCCCTCACTCGGCCAGGGATTTCGCGAAAAGCCCGTGCAATTCGTCATCCAGACCAGTGGCACCTATGCCGAACTCGACGAAATCATGGCGCGCATGATGAAGCGCGCGGCAGAACTTCCGGCGCTGGCCAACATCGAATCCGACCTGAAAATGAACAAGCCGCAGATCGGCGTCGACATCAAACGCGACAAGGTGGCGGATGTCGGCGTGGATGTTGATACGCTTGGCCGCACGCTGGAAACCCTTTTGGGGGGTCGCCAGATCACGCGGTTCGAGCGCGACGGCAAGCAGTATGACGTGATCGTGCGCATGGCGGGGGTGGATCGCCGCAACCCGGATGACCTTGCGTCGATCTATGTGCGCGCCGGCAATGGCACCATGGTGCAGCTCTCCAACCTGGTCTCGCTGACAGAGCGGGTTTCCCCGCGCGAGTTGAACCGTTTCAACCAGGCCCGCGCCGCCATCCTTACCGCCAACCTTTCTCCTGGCCACAGCCTGGGCGAAGCGCTGCTGCAACTGGAGGCGATTGCCCGCGAGGAACTCCCCTCAGGGGCACGCGTGAACTATTCGGGCGAAAGTCGTGAATTCCGCGAGAGCAGCGCCAGTCTTTACGTCACCTTCGTGCTGGCGCTTGGCTTCATCTATCTCGTGCTGGCTGCCCAGTTCGAGAGCTTTGTTGACCCTCTCATCATCATGGGCTCGGTACCGCTGTCCATTGCTGGCGCCCTTGCGGCCCTGAAGCTGACGGGCAATACGCTTAACATCTACAGCCAGATCGGCCTTGTGACGCTGATCGGGCTGATCACGAAGCATGGCATTCTGATCGTAGAGTTCTCGAACCAGCTGCAGGAACAGGGCAAGAGCCGGGTCGAGGCGGTGGTGGAGGCGGCAACCCTGCGCCTGCGTCCCATCCTGATGACCACAGGCGCCATGGTGCTGGGCGCGGTGCCCCTTGCCTTTGCCAGGGGTGCAGGCGCCGAGAGCCGCCACGCCATCGGCTGGGTCATTGTCGGTGGCCTGCTGGTGGGCACCATGCTGACGGTTCTGGTGGTGCCCGTGGCCTATCGACTGCTTGGGCGCAACCGCGCCACCCTCAGCATCAAGCCGGTGCCCCAGATTGCTGAATAAGCGGCTCTAGCGCTCGTAGACGCCGCTCAGCTCAGCCACGGCCAGGGCCTGGGGCTCAGCAGCCAGTTCGACCGCACGGGCATCCGCATCCTCGGGAAGGTCGAGGGGACGGGGCAGGGCGAACAGACGGAAGCGATAGCGATGGGGGCCACGACCGCGGGGCGGACGCGGGCCGGCATAACCCCGGCGATGAAAGTCGTTCAGCGCCTCGCGGCCGCCACCGACCGGGTGATGGCCCTCTGGAAGGCCACGGGCCACAGGGGGAATGTTCCAGGCCCCCCAGTGATAACAGGGGCCTGAGGGGGCATCGGGGTCCTTGAGGACAACGGCCAGGGCCTGCGTGCCTTCGGGCAGGTCGATCCAGCGAAGATAGGGCGAGACGTCGGCGCCATCGCCGGTGAAGCGCTTGGGTATCTCGCCGCCGTCGGGAAACGCCGGGCTTTCCAGGGCAAACTGCATGGGACCTCACCTTCATTCAGGGAGATCAAGCCTTTGCAGCACAAGGAGTTCCTGCAATCAGACCGAGCGTGTAGGCGCGGCACCCTCCGGGATCAGATCCCGGAGTCGAAATAGGCCGCGTTACGACGATGGCGGAGCGACAGAACATCGGGCGCCCCATCGGAGGAAACCTGATAGAACACGCTGAGTTCGGCCAGTGCCGCCAGCCAGCCCTGCAGGGCCGTTTCGTCCTTCACCTCGAAGGCGTCGATGCCACAGCGGTGCATGAACTGGAACTGGTCACGCAGCACATCGCCCACCGCGCGGATCTCGCCCCGGAAGTCGAGGCGTTCGCGCAGGATGCGGGCATGGCTATAGCCCCGGCCATCGCGGAAGCTTGGGAACTCGAGCGCAACCAGCGCAAAGTGCTTGATGTCTGCCCCCAGCTGGGCCGGCATTTCTGACGACTTCAGGCGCAGGCCCAGCGGTTCGCCCCGGCCAAGCAACTGCTCGCGCTCCTCATGGAAGCGCGCTAGGCTGACGATCACGGGACCATCGACCGGCAGCGGTTCACCGTCATCAACGCCGACCCAGGGGTCGGCAACCAGGGCGCCTGCCTTAATGAGCGGCATCGTAGAGGCTTTCCTTGAACGGGGCGGCGCCCACGCGACGATAACAGGCTAGGAAGGTCTCACCTTCCGAGGCGCGGACACCAAGATAGGTTTTCACAACCGTCTCGACGGCATCAACCACATCATCATAGGCAAAGGCCGGCCCAAGGATGTCGCCAATCGAGGCATTCTCATCCGCGCTGCCGCCCAGGGTGATCTGGTAGAATTCCTCACCCTTCTTGTCGACGCCCAGAATGCCGATATGGCCGACATGGTGATGGCCACAGGCATTGATGCAGCCGGAAATCTTGATCTTCAATTCGCCAATGCCATGGGCGCGGTCAAGATCGGCAAAGCGTTCGGAAATGCGCTGGGCAACGGGGATCGAGCGTGCATTGGCAAGATCGCAATAGTCGAGGCCCGGGCAGGCGATGATGTCAGACACCAGCCCGATATTCGCCGTCGCCAGACCATGGCGCTTCAGTTCCTGCCAGACCGCGGCAAGATCGGACTGGCGGACATTGGGAAGCACCAGGTTCTGCTCGTGGGTGACGCGGATTTCGTCAAGGCTGAAGCGCTCAGCAATATCGGCAACCGCATCCATCTGATCGGCACTGGCATCACCCGGGGGTGCGCCAATCGGCTTCAGCGAGATTGAAACCACGGCATAGCCCGGCACCTTGTGGGCATGGACATTGGTGTTCACAAAGGCTGCAAAGTCGCGGTTGTCACGGCGCATGGCGTCGAACGCCGGGTCAACTGAAGGCAGCGATTCATAGGCCGGGGGGGCGAAATAGGCCTCGATCCGGCGGACCTCTTCCTCGGGCAGGACGAGATAGGAATCGCGGATCTGCGCCCATTCCTCTTCGACCATGGCGATGAACTTCTCGATCCCCATCTCCTGGACCTGGATCTTGATCCGGGCCTTGTAGATGTTGTCGCGGCGCCCCAATTCGTTATAGACGCGGAGCACGGCCTCGGAATAGGAAATCAGGTCGCGCTTGGCCACGAAGTCGCGGGTCTTCTTGGCAAGGATGGGCGTGCGCCCCTGCCCGCCACCAACCCAGAACTCATAGCCCACCTCGCCGGCCGCATTGCGGACAATGGCGATGCCGATGTCATGCACGCGGATGGCCGCCCGATCACGCGGCGAGCCGGTGATGGCAATCTTGAACTTGCGCGGCAGAAACGAGAATTCGGGGTGGAATGTCGACCACTGGCGCAGGATTTCGCCGATGATGCGGGGATCCTCAACCTCGTCCGCCGCCACACCGGCGAAATGATCCGCCGTCACATTGCGGATGCAATTGCCGCTGGTCTGGATGGCATGCATTTCGACCGTGGCCAGATCCAGCAGAATGTCCGGCGCATCGGCAAGTGCCGGCCAGTTGTACTGGATATTCTGCCGCGTCGTGAAATGCCCATAGCCGCGATCATATTTCCGGGCGACGTGCGCCAGCATGCGCATCTGGCGGCCCGACAGGGTGCCATAGGGTATGGCCACCCGCAGCATATAGGCGTGAAGCTGCAGATAGAGGCCATTCATGAGGCGCAGCGGCTTGAACTGATCTTCGGTCAACTCACCTGAGATGCGTCGGCGCACCTGGTCGCGGAACTGCGCCACGCGCTCGTCCACGATCTTCTGGTCGAACTCGTCATAGCGGTACATGGGCGCTCCACTCACTCCAGGGATGGCAGACTGGCGATACGGCAAGCCGCTCAGGCCAGGGTCGTCTTGGGCAGGGGGATCTTGGTCAGGCGGGCAAGCCACGCCCCTCTGCCTGCTTGCCAAGGTCAGCCCGCACGCTTGGCCCGCGTGCACGGATGATCTCGCGCATTTTTACAGGGCGCAGGGTGCCATCGGGATCACGCGTCACATCAGCCAGATAGGCGCCGACGATAAGGCGAAAGCCAATCGCCTCGCGACCCATGGCCAGCATGGCTTCGCCAGCTTCCTTGGTGTCGGCAACGCGCGCCCGGGTGAGAACCTCACCCCAGGCACCCAGATCTGTCAGATAGACCACGGCCCCATCAATGAGCCGATTGGCGGTAAGCACCTTCAAGGACATCACACACCCTCGTTCAAGGTTCCAGCTATGCCACAGCAGGCCCCGGGGTACAAGGTAACGGCACCACGCAAATCTACATTCACAAGAGCCATAACCATACTTTTGTGCACTATAGTACAATTTTCTATGTGAATTGATTGAGTTCTCCATTGACGGCGTGGATTTGTCTTGTTACGGAACCTGCAGCAGGCTGACGTGGTTTTCACTCGGCCTCCCTCAAGGGAGTGCCCGGCTCACGTGAACAAAGTTCTGTATGGGAATGCAGTGGCATCGGCCCCTGCGCTTTTCCTGTATGGTGGGCTGGCGGAGCATCATCCGCCGATTGGATGCATGAGGGCGCGCGTGAAAATGATGCAGATCATGGGCTGGCCAGACGGCCAGCACCGCCGGGGCCGAGGCTGATGCCAGGCAGCGAACAGCAAGGGATTCGTGCCCTGGGCGGCTGGCTGCGTGGCCCGTGGAAAAAGCCGAGCGTTCTGCCCGGCTTTGGACCCACCCTTGGCTATACGATCTTCTATCTCAGCCTCGTGGTTCTGATCCCTCTGGCAGCCCTGTTGTGGCGACCGGCAGAGCTTGGCTTGTCGGGCATGATTGCCGAGGTCACGGCGCCTCGTGTTCTGGCAGCCCTGCGCCTGAGCTTTGGTACGGCCCTGATTGCCGCCTGCATCAACGCGGTGTTTGGCCTGATCGTCGCCTGGGTGCTGGTACGTTATGATTTTCCGTTCAAGCGGATCATTGATGCGGCGGTCGATCTGCCCTTTGCCCTGCCAACGGCGGTGGCCGGCATCGCCCTGACCGCGCTCTATGCGCCCAACGGCTGGATCGGCCAGTTGCTGGAACCCTGGGGTTTGAAGGTTGCCTTCACGCCTCTGGGCATTGCAGTCGCCCTTACGTTCATTGGCCTGCCCTTCGTGGTCCGTACTGTGGAGCCGGTGCTGCAGGATCTGGACAATGAGATCGAGGAGGCGGCGGCAAGCCTCGGGGCAACCCGGCTGCAAACCTTCACCCGGGTTCTGTTGCCAGCCATCCTGCCGGCCCTGCTGACAGGATTTGCCCTTTCCTTCGCCCGCGCCGTGGGTGAATACGGCTCGGTCATCTTCATAGCCGGGAACATGCCGATGAAGTCGGAGATTGCGCCCCTGCTGATCGTGATCAAGCTTGAACAGTTCAACTATGCAGGTGCCGCTGCCATCGCCGTGGTCATGCTCTCTGCCTCGTTCGCCATGCTTCTTGTCATCAACATCATCCAGCGCTGGGCTCAGCGCTGGGGCCAATAGGACAGCCGCGATGAACAAGGCCCGCGACCTCGCCCGCGACAGCATCACCGAGCCGCGCTGGGTGCGCGTCACCCTGACGCTGGTCGCCCTGACCTTCCTGGTTCTGTTTCTGGTCCTGCCGCTGGCCTCGGTCTTTACCGAGGCGCTGCGCCAGGGGGTGCTGGCCTATGCCCGCAGCGTCGTTGAACCAGATGCCCTGGCCGCCATTCGCCTGACCCTGACGGTTGCCGCCATTGCCGTGCCGGTGAATGTCCTGTTCGGGCTGACAGCCAGCTGGTGCATCGCCAAGTTCGAGTTCCGCTTCAAGGCGCTGCTGATCACGCTGATCGATCTGCCCTTCTCGGTCTCGCCGGTCATCTCTGGCCTTGTCTATGTGCTGCTGTTCGGCGCCCAGGGACTGTTTGGCAAATTCCTGATGGCCCATGGCATCCAGATCATCTTTCACGTCTCCGCGCTGGTTCTGGCAACCATCTTCGTTACCTTTCCGTTTGTTGCCCGGGAACTGATCCCCTTGATGCAGGAACAAGGCACAGACGAGGAAGAGGCTGCGACCGTGCTGGGCGCTTCAGGCCTGCAAACGTTCTTCAGGGTCACCCTGCCCAATGTAAAATGGGGCCTGCTTTATGGCGTTCTGCTCTGCAACGCCCGCGCCATGGGAGAGTTTGGGGCGGTTTCCGTTGTCTCGGGCCATATCCGGGGCATGACGAACACCATGCCGCTGCATGTCGAAATCCTTTACAATGAATACAACTTCGTCGGCGCCTTCGCCGTCGCCTCGCTTCTCGCCCTGCTTGCACTTGTCACCCTGGTTATGAAATCCCTGGTGGAGTGGCGCTTTGGCGATGAACTGGCGACCGGCGGCCGCCGCCACTAGGACCATCCCCATGTCCATCGAGATTTCCGGCATCAAGAAGCGCTTCGGCTCCTTCCAGGCGCTCAAGGGCATCGACCTGAAGGCTGACCGGAACGAGTTTCTGGCCCTGCTTGGCCCCTCTGGTTCCGGCAAGACCACCCTGCTGCGAATCATCGCAGGCCTGGAATTCCCCGACGAAGGCTCCATCCGCTTCCAGGGTGAGGACGTGGCAACGCGCACCGCCCGCGACCGCAAGGTGGGCTTCGTCTTCCAGCACTATGCCCTGTTCCGCCACATGAGCGTGTTCGAGAACGTGGCCTTTGGCCTGCGGGTAAAGCCCCGCCATACCCGCCCCCCTGAAGCGGAGATCCGCGACCGGGTGATGCGCCTGCTGGGTCTGGTGCAACTGGACTGGCTGGCCGAACGCTATCCGGGGCAGCTTTCCGGCGGCCAGCGGCAGCGCGTGGCGCTGGCCCGGGCGCTGGCCATCGAGCCGGAGGTTCTGCTTCTCGACGAGCCTTTTGGCGCCCTTGACGCCAAGGTGCGCAAGGAACTGCGCCGCTGGCTGCGCACCCTGCACGAGGAAATGGGCCTGACCAGCATTTTCGTCACCCACGACCAGGAAGAGGCGCTGGAACTGGCCGACCGGGTGGTGGTGATGAACCTGGGCGAGATCGAGCAGGTGGGCACGCCCCAGAAGATCTATGAGGAGCCTTCAAGCCCTTATGTCTTCGACTTCATTGGCAACACCAACCGCTTTGAATGCCGTGTGGTTGCGGGGCAGGTGGAAATCGACGACTGGCGCGGCCCAGCCCCGGAACACGCCGGTGTCAGCGCCGCCAAGGCCCTTGCCTATGTCAGGCCACACGACCTGTTCCTGCGGCGTCAGGGCGAGGGCCCGGGCATTGCCGCCCGGGTGCGCCATGTCTTTGCCGCCGGCCCCACCCTGCGCATCGAGTGCGAGGGCACTGGCGGCCGCCTGATCGAGGCTGATGTGCCCCGCCACGCCTGGACTGCCCTTGGCCTGCAGCCGGGCGACCTGGTGGCGATGGAACCCCGTATGATCAAGGTCTTCGTCGAGGGCGAGGGCGTGCCCGGGTTTTGACCCCGGGCACCCCTCACCTGCCTTTACCTCAGGCGCCAAGGTCCATGGGCAGATCAGGATCCGCAGTCCATTCGGCCATTGAGCCGTCGTAGACGGCGACGGCCTCGTGCCCAAGGCGGGTGAGTGCCAGGGCATCCATGGTGGCGGAGATGCCGCCGCCGCAATAGCAGATCACACGCTTGCGCGCCAAAGCCCCGACCGCCTCAAAAAGCGGGCGGAGTTCCGCATCGGGCCGGAAGGTGCCGTCGGCCGCCAGAAGTGCGGCATAGGGCACATTCGTGCTGCCCCTGATATGGCCCTTGCGGCCATAGCTTATGGGCGCTTCGCCGCTGTGCACCGAGGGCGACAGGGCATTGATGGTGCAGACGGCGCCATCCCCAATGGCTGAAAGCACGTCCTGCTTGTCGGCCCAGGATCCCGCGCGCTCGGCGCCATGAACTGCTGCCGGCGCATAGTCATGGCGGCCGGCTTCAACGGGGCGGCCTTCAGCCGTCCATTTGGCGAGCCCACCATCGAGGACCGCGACATCGGCGATGCCGGCCGCGCGCAGCATCCACCAGAAACGGGTGGCCCACATGGGGCTGCCCGAGGAATAGGCGACAACCCGCATGCCAGCGCCAATCCCCGCTGCCCCGAGGGCATGCTCAAGGGCTGACAGGCTCGGCCGTGTGAAGTTCAACGCCGAGGTGGTATCCGAAAGGTCGTGGACCAGATCGAGGAAGGCGGCGCCTCTAATGTGGCCGGCCTCGTAATCGGCGCGGCCACTTTCCACCTTATAGGGACCGGGGGTTGCCGGCCTGAGGTGGACGGTGACGTCATAAAGGCGAAGCGAGGCATCTCCAAGATGCGCCGCCAGCCATTCCGTGGACACAAGGCCCCTGCCATCCCATTCCGTCATGCTGCGTCTCCCCGTTCGTTAACCCGAGGATAGACCTGTGAGGCAACGCCTGCACAGGCTCAATCAGCTGCAATGACGCGATTTCGCCCTTCCCGCTTGGCGGTGTAGAGCGCCTTGTCTGCCCGCTCGATCAGGGCATCTGGTGTGTCATCCGTACCGCTGCAGGCGGCCACGCCGATGGATACCGTCAGGTCGATGGGGGGGCCTGTCCCCACATCGAACTGCTCCGTCGCCATGGCGCGGCGCAGACGCTCGGCCACCATGCAGCCGGTCTTGCTGTCCGTATCAGGCATGACCACGACGAACTCTTCGCCGCCATAGCGACAGGCAAGGTCAAAGCCGCGGATGTTGCGGCCGATTCGCGCGGCAAACTCGCGCAACACGGCATCTCCGGCGCCGTGGCCAAGGCTGTCGTTGATCGCCTTGAAGAAGTCGATGTCCAGAACCATGACGGCCGCTGGCTTGCCGGTTTCCGCCGACCTGTTCAGCGTGCTTTCAAGATGGCTGGACATGTAGCGGCGGTTGAAAAGCCCGGTAAGCGGATCGGTGACGGCAAGCGCCATGGAACGCGAAACATGTTCGCGCAGCCGGTCGGCATAACGTTTGCGCCGCAGCTGGGTGCGGACACGGGCCAGCAGTTCCTGGTTATCCACGGGGCGCATCAAATAATCGCTGGCGCCGATATCAAGCGCGCGCGCCAGCCGGGCCATGTCGCCCTCCTGTACCAGCACGAGGATCGGCAACTGCCGGGTTACATCGAGGGAGCGCAGATGCGAGCAGAGGCGCAAACCATCTGCCTCCCTCAGCGCCAGACTGATAATGGCGAGGTCAAAGCTGCCATCGCTCAGCAGTCGTCCCGCCGCCTCGATATCTGGTTCGATCCGCACATCGTGCCGCCCGCCAAAGGCCGAGGCCAGCCGCTCAGCCGAGAGCTGGCGGTCCTCCACCACAAGGATCTTTGCTGCGGCGAGCGCGCCACTTTCCACTTCGGCAAGCTGGGGAGGCAAGCCCAGCTGCTTGCCCGTATCCTCGCGCAGGCGCAGCTCGTCGGTCATCATCTTGAGGCGCACAAGGGAGCGTACGCGGGCAAACAACGCCACATCGACAACCGGCTTGGTCAGAAAATCATCGGCCCCGGCCTCAAGACCTGTAATCCGATCCGTAACCTGATCAAGCGCCGTCACCATGATCACGGGCGTATGGGCAACAGCGGGATCAAGCTTGATCTTGCGGCAAACCTCGAACCCATCCATGCCCGGCATCATCACGTCGAGCAGGACAATATCCGGCCGGGCATCACGGATCAGCGCCAGGGCCTCAGGCCCGTTCCGGGCGGAGATGACATCGAAATATTCGCTGGTCAGCTTCGCTTCGAGAAGCTTCACATTCGCCGGAATATCATCAACAACCAGAACGCGGGCAGACATGGCTTCAATCGAGGAAGCGCTTGACGGTTGCAATGAAGGTTGCAACCGAAATCGGCTTTGCGAGATAGCCCTCACACCCGCCCTGGCGGATCTTTTCTTCATCGCCCTTCATGGCAAAGGCTGTGACAGCCACCACGGGGATCGTGTGGAGTTGGTCGTCCTCCTTGAGCCATTTGGTGACTTCCAGCCCCGAAACCTCGGGCAGCTGAATGTCCATGATGATCAGATCAGGACGATGTGTGCGCGCCAGTTCAAGCGCCTGCATGCCGTCCTTCGTCTGCAATGTCTTGTAGCCATGCGCATCCAGCAGATCGTGGAAGAGCTTCATGTTCAGATCATTGTCCTCGACGATGAGCACCGTCTTACCCATGTGATCCATTCTCGAAACGCCCCCACAAGGGTCGTGGCCATGTCCGGCCGCCATGATGACGCCCAATAGGTAAACAAGGTGTTTCCAACGCTGCCTAAGATTGCAAAAGATCCCGTGTTACAAGTTCGGGCACCGGTTGCCGTTGGGCCTCGGTGGCTTGCGGGGGCGGCCATCTGGCCTAGGATGCGGCCATGAAGCAGGAACAAGCTGAAACCGTCGCCCTGCAGGCGCTCGCCTGGATTGCCGAAGACCAGGATCGCCTAGGGCGTCTGCTGGCGGAAACCGGCCTTGCCCCGGAGGAAATCCGGGAACAGGCCGCAAACCCCACCTTTCTCGGGGGCGTCCTCGACTTTCTCCTTGGCGATGAAGCGAGCCTGCTCGCCTTCTGTGCCGAGACATCTCTTGAGCCGACCTGGCCGGCACGCGCACGCCAGAGTCTTCCGGGCGGCAGCCCGGGCGACAGGGGAGCAGCATGAGCAATATTCACGGCCTGGTTCGCCCGCAGCTTGATGAGATCATCCTCGATCCCAAGCGCCCATTGATCATTTCCGACGCGGACGAAGTGCTGTTCCTGTTCATGGAAGCTTTCGAGCGCTTCCTGGCCGGCCGCGAACTGTGGATCGACCTGTCGACCTTTGCACTGGCCGGCAATATCAAGCGCCTTGGCACCGACGACGCCATCTCGGCCGATGCCACCCGCGCCCTGATTCCCGACTTCTTCGCCGAGGCGACCGAGTCCATGGAGCCCGTGCCGGGTGCGGCCGACGCACTTGCCGCCCTGTCGCACCGGGCGCAGGTGGTGGTGGTTTCGAACGTGCCGGTGATTCAGCGCGATGCCCGTATCCGCGCCCTCGCCCGCCATGCCATGGGCTATCCGGTTGTCGCCAATGTCGGCGCCAAGGGCGGGGTCGTGCGCCATCTGGCCGACCGGGTAACGGGGCCGGTGTTCTTTCTCGATGATATTCCGCACAACCATTCCTCGGTCGCGACCCATGCGGAGGACGTGCGGCGCATCCATTTCGTGGCGGACCCACGGCTTGCCCGGCTTATCCCGGCTTCAGAGCACAGCCACCACCGCATTGACGATTGGCCCACTGCCCGCCTCCAGATCGAGGAAACGCTGGCTGAGGCCGGTTTCTGAGGAGCCCATGCGCATCGGCATAGACCTCGGCGGCACCAAGATCGAAATTCTGGCGCTTGCCGGGTCGGGCGCCGATGCCGGCAAAGAGGTGCTGCGCCGCCGGATCCCCACCCCGGCGCATGACTATCACGCAACGGTGCTGGCCATACGCGATCTGGTATCTGGCGCCGAACGCGAGATCGGGAAAACCGGAACTGTTGGCGTTGCCATTCCGGGGGCTGTGTCGCCTGCCACAGGCCTCGTCAAGAATGCCAATTCCACGGCCCTGATCGGCCACCCCCTGCGTGAGGATCTGGAGGCAACACTCGGGCGTCCCGTGCGTCTGGCCAATGACGCCGACTGTTTTGCACTTTCCGAGGCGACGGACGGGGCCGGCGCGGGGGCAGCGACGGTTTTTGGCGTGATCATGGGCACCGGCTGCGGCGGGGGCATTGTCATCAACGGCCGCCTGCTCTCAGGCCCCAACGCCATCGCCGGTGAATGGGGCCACAATCCCCTGCCCTGGCCTGAGATTGGCGGCAGCAATCCCGAATGGCCTGGCCCGCGCTGCTATTGCCGGCGCAGCGGCTGCATCGAAGCGTTCCTTTCCGGCCCCGGCTTTGCGGCCGACCACCAGCGCCACGATGGGCGCCGCATGACGGCGGCTGAGATCGCCGCTGCTGCCCTTGCGGGGGACGCTGCCTGCGCGGCCAGCCTGGAACGCCTGTGCCGCCGAACGGCGCGAGCCCTCGCTTCGGTGATCAATGTGCTCGACCCCCATGTCATCGTGCTGGGAGGGGGC
>CANCOY010000034.1 GCA_947379865.1 Acetobacteraceae bacterium | reverse complement strand
CGGCCATAGCCGCTCATCTTGTAACCACCCAGCGGCGTCTCCACGCCACCGGCCTGATATTCGTTGACATAGATCTGGCCCGCCTCAAGGGCAGCCGCCACGCGGTGGGCACGGCCCAGGTTCTGCGTCCAGATCCCGGCAGCCAGGCCATAGTCCGTGTCATTGGCGATGCGGATGGCATCGGCCTCGTCATCAAAGGGCATTACCGCAAGCACCGGCCCGAACACTTCCTCGCGGGCGATGCGCATGTCGTTGGTCACGTCGGCATAGACCGTGGGCTGAACGAACCAGCCATCGCCGCGCTCGTCATCAGCCAAGGTCTGTCCGCCTGCCACCAGCCGCGCGCCGTCGGCACGCGCGATCTCGAAATAGCTCTTTACCCGCTCGAACTGGGCCTGTGTGGTCAACGGCCCCACCAGCGCATCAGGCGCCTGGCCAACCTTCACCGCCTGCACGGCGGCGGCCAGTTGTGTCACCACCTGATCATGGATCGAGCGCTGCACCAGCAGGCGCGTGCCCGCCAGACACACCTGCCCGGCATTGAGTACAAAGGCCCGCACCGCGCCCGGAATGGCCTGCGCCAGGTCCGCATCTTCGAAGATGATGTTCGGCGACTTGCCACCCAGTTCCAGGGTGAGCGGCAGGATGCGTTCGGCGGCGATATGGCCAATCTCGCGGCCTGCCCGCACGCTGCCCGTGAAGGCAACCTTGCGCACCAAGGGGTGCGAGACCAAGGCAGAACCGCATTCCTTGCCAGCCCCAAGGACAACGTTCAGCACACCGACGGGCAGGCCACAGGCCTCAACCGCCAGACGCGCCACCTCAATGCTGGTGCTGGAGGTGAACTCCGAGGGCTTGAGCACCACCGTGTTACCTGCCGCCAATGCCGGCGCCACGGCGCGGGCAGCCTGGTTGAGGGGGGCATTCCACGGCGTGATGACACCCACCACACCATAGGGCTCCCGCGAGGTATAGGAGTGATAGCCAGCACCCAGATTGATGGTCTCGCCGCCAAAGACGTTCACCAGGCCGCCATAGAACTCGAAATACTGCGCCGCCACCTCGATCTCGAACGGCGCCTGCCACGAGGGCTTGCCGGTTTCAGCCTGCTCGATCTCGGCAAGGCGGGCGGCATTGGCCCGGATGCTGGCGGCAATCGCCTGCAGGATGCGCCCCCGCTCGATCGGCCGCCTCGCCCGCCAGGCGGCAGCAGCAATCGCGGAGGCCTGCACCGCCAGATCAACGTCATGCGCATTGCCCGCAGCGACGGCAACGCAGGGCTTGCCCGTGCGCGGATCGAAGGCGTCGAGATAGGCACCCGTGTTGGGCGCCACGGACTGTCCGTCGATATAATGATGCAAGGTGTTCATGTTCTCTGATCCTCAGGCAGCCCCGGGATGCCCGGTTCGCTGCATTGGGCTGCGTCTAATGTCTCTTGCGTGGCACAACGCGGGTGGCTTCGGCAATCTCGGCGAGCGACAGTCCCGCCCGGGACAACTGGGCCTGGTTGTCTTCGCCAAGCAGGGGCGCCCTGCGATGCACACCACCGGGGGTGCGCGTCATCTTGATGGGCACACCGGCAACTTTGACTGGCGTGATTCCGGGATGTTCCACAGCGACAATCATTTCGCGGATGGTGAAATGGGGATCGCTTTCAATATCCGCCATATTCATTACGGGGCCATAAGGAATAAGCCCGCCAAGCCGCTTGGTCAGATCAGCCTTGGTCAGGCGCCGGGTAAAGACACCGAGGTCACCGATCAGGGCATGCCGGTTTTTGGTCCGCAGCTCAGGCGTGGCGAAGCGGGGATCGGCCATCAGGACATCGGCGCCAATCTCGCGGCACAGGTGATCAAAAAACACATCCTGATGGGCGGCAACGGTGATGAAGCCATCGGATGCCGGGAACATGCCGAACGGGCACAGGAAGGGGTGATGGTTACCCTCCGGCCCAGCCACAAGACCCTGGATCGACTGTTGCCAGATCATCCGCTCGCACACGGCAAGAATGGCATCCACCATTGATACGTCTACGAACTGACCCACGCCGCTGCGCCGCGCCTCATGGATTGCCGAGAGCACGCCAAAGCCCAGCATCATGCCGGGCACAATATCGCCAATACCGGGACCAACCTTGGTCGGCGTCGCAGCATTCGGGCCGGTAATGGCCATCACACCGCCCATCGCCTGCGCCACTACGTCATAGGCCGGCCAGTCGACATAGGGTGATTTGCCGGTGCGGTGGTCCCCAAAGCCCCTCAACGTGCCATAGACCAGCCGCGGATTGATCTCGCGCAGGACTTCATACCCTAGACCCAGGCGGTCCATCACACCGGCGCGGAAGTTTTCCACCACGGCGTCGGCATCACGCACCAGAGCCAAAAAAGCCTTGCGCCCAGGGTCGGTCTTGAGGTCGAGGCAGACACTATGCTTGTTGCGGTCAATGCTCTGGAAGTAGCCGCCCAGGATCTTGTGGACATCGTCGGCCTGAAATGGACCAGCGCTGCGGGTCACGTCGCCCTCGGGCGGTTCCACCTTGATCACTTCAGCCCCCTGGTCGGCAAGCATCATGGTGGCGTAGGGTCCCGCGAGCATCTGGGTGAGGTCGATGATGCGGATGTCGCGCAGGGCACCAAAAGGCTGGCGATCAGACATCTTGGGCAGCGCAATAACCGTAAGCCAACCGTAGAATGACCGTGGGACCAGAATTTTCGCCCATGGCGCAGACGTCTCCCCAGAGAACCAGATACCCTACAGAACAGGCATTCCCTGCATTCTGCTATGGCGATGACGTGGCCAACAAACAAAAATCGGTGTTTTGCTGAATCCATCACATATGAAATATGCCACCAGAGACGCTGCGCGGCCAAGAATCTAAAAACACATATATGATTTGTTTCTCCAACCCTACGGCCCCTTCTCGCACATACCGTCACGCCTCTTTAGACTTGCACCGCTTAAAGGGTCGAACCCTGAGCCAGCCTCGGATGCGGTTGGATAATCGATATTTATTGGAGGATCGCTGATGGGACGCTCTGATTATGATCTCGTCATCGTCGGCTGTGGCGCGGCTGGCCTCTCGGCCGCCCTTTCATTCGCGACAGAAACCCGCGCCGCAGGCCAGGAGGCCCGTATAGCTGTGCTGGAGAGTGCGCCAGAAGCAGCGCGAGGCGGCGCGACCCGCTGGACCATGGCGACATTCCGCGTGGGCGCCAAGGATCGCCTGGACCCCACCTGGGTTGGCAAGATGGAAGAGGTCTCCAAGGGCCTGACCGACCTCGACTATTGCAAGGTCTTTGAACGTGAGGTTCCCACAACCATTGGTGTATTGAGAGACATTGGGGTGGAACTCATTGCAACCCAGCCACAGGTGGCGCTGGAACTGACCGGCGGCACCATGGCGCCCAATGGCGGCGGCCACGCCATTATCGAGGCGCTTGCCGCACGCATCGCCAGCTATCCGGGCGTTGAGATCCACTATGAGACCGAGGCGATGGACCTTGTTCAGGCTGAGGATGGGCGGGTGTGCGGTGTCAGGGTTAGGGGGCGGGACGGCCTTCAGCGCACCCTCAATGCCCGCGCGGTCGTTCTGGCCTGCGGCGGCTTTGAAGGTGACAAGGCCATGCTCACCCAATATGTCGGGCCGACGGCCTGCGACCTGAAGCACATTGCGCCTGGGATTGCCTATAACAAGGGGGCCGGCATTCGCATGGCGATGAAGGCTGGCGCCGACACAGCCGGCCAGTTCGACATGATCCACGCCGAACTGGTGGACCGCCGCACAAGCCGCGCCGATGCCGTCATCTATGCCCACACTTATGGCATTGTGGTGAACGGTGAAGCACAGCGGTTTTATGACGAGGGGCAAAAAACCCTCGACGCCAGCTTTGAGCTGATTGCCTATGAAGTGTGGCGCAATCAGCAGCAAACGGCCTTTTTCATTGGTGATCAGACAATCCGGGATCTTCCGGCTGTCATGGGCTATTTTGATACCGACCTGCCGCCGGTCGAGGCAGATACGATCGGGGATCTGGCTGAGCAGCTTGGCCTTGACCCGGACGCCCTTGAGGCAACCGTCGAGACCTATAACGCGGCCGTCGGCCCAGGAATTTTTGATCCCGCACGCTACGACGGCAAGGCCGCAACCGGGATCGTGCCTCCGAAATCGAACTGGGCCTATCCGCTTGTGGCCCCACCCTTCTTTGCCTTTCCTCTCACCGCCGCCATCACCTTTACCTTCGGGGGTCTCAAGACAGATGTGGATGCACAGGTGATTGGCACCAATGGCCATCCCATGCCGGGCCTCTATGCAGCCGGCGAGATCGTGGGGCTTTTCTATCACGACTACCCCTCTGCAACCTCGGTCCTGAAAGCCCTTACCTTTGGAAGGCGGGCCGGCAGCCATGCCGCGCGCGCCGGTGTGACCGGGTGAAGGTTGTCGTTCTGATCAAGACTGCGACGGGTGGAGCGGTGGACGCAGAAGACGCCTTTACCCGCGCCGCCCGCACCGCGCCTGGCGTGATCGGACCGGCCGATGCCCACGCCCTCGAGGAGGCCATCCGCCTGCGGGAGAATGGTCTGGCGCACGAGGCCGTCTGCATTGCCCTTGCCCCCTCGTCCGAGGTGCTGGGCGCCCTGCGGGAAGCTCTGGCCATGGGAATTGACCGCGCCGTGCTGATCGCCGATCCCGCCATGGAGGGGGCTGATCTGCTGGCGCGCAGCGCCCTCGTGGCGGCTGCCCTCAGCAGCGAGCCCGCCGATCTCTATCTGAACTGCACCTGGAGCGGTGATGTCGACGGCACGCTTCTGTGGGCTGCGGTTGCGGAACGACTTGGCCATCCTGTGATGACCCAGGCGCGCCACCTTTCCCTTGCGGCCGAAAGCGTCACCATCGAGCGCCAGGTAGAGACTGGAAATGTTACACTGAAGGCAGACTTGCCCTGTCTGGTCGAAGTGACCGACACCATCAACAAACCCCGCAGGGCAAGCATGAAGGGGCGAACTGCCGCCCGCGCCAAGCCCCTGGCCGTCCTGAGCCTTGCAGACCTGGAAGCTGCGCCGGCAAAGAACGGTACACGGATTGTCGCCCTGCAAAGCACGCCGCCCACACGCACGCCCACCCTTCTGGAAGGGCCTGCCGCAACCGCTGAGAACCTGGTCTCCTTCCTTGAAACCCATGGTTTCCTGGCATGAGGGTGCTGGTCCTCATCGAGGAACGCGATGGCGTGCCAACAGGCGATTCACTGGGGATCGTTTCGCACGTTGCGGCACTTGGCCTGTACGTGGCCGCCCTTGTGGTGGGCCCGGCAGCAGAAGATGATCTGGGAAGGCTGGCAGGGGCTGGCGCCCAAACCGTCTATGCTGCCGCCCTCCCACAAGAACCGACATGCCCGATCGAGGCACGCCTTGCCCTGCTGGCGGACCTTCAGGCTAGCGCAGGCTTTGATACATTCCTTTTTGCCACAAGTGCGCTGAGTGTTGATCTGGCGGGCCGTCTGGCTGCCCGGCTTGGCGCCGGCCTGATCTGGAACCTGTCATCTCTCACCATGGATGACGGCCGGCTGATCGGGCGACGCATGGCCCGTGGCGATACGCTGACGGCACTGGTCGAATGGGAAACACTGCTGCGTGTCGGCCTGATGCGACCGGGCGCCGTTGAGCCTCAGACGCTGGGCAAGGCAGATCAGCCCCTCGTCGTCCAGATAGAGGCTCCCAAGCCATCGGCCACGGGGACTGTCGAGATCAGTCGCTCGCCAAGCCTGGGAGCACCACCCCTCGCCAGTGCCGGAATCATCGTCGCGGGCGGTCGGGGACTGCGGGTTCAGGAAAACCTTGCACTCGTATCCGATCTTGCCGAGGCGCTTGGCGGCGTTATGGCTGTGTCGCTGCCACTGGTGGACATGGGCTGGGCACCGCGCGCACTCCAGGTAGGCCAGACCGGCGCAACGGTGGCCCCGCAGCTGTATATTGCCTGCGGCATCTCCGGCCAGTACCAGCACAAGCTGGGCATGGAGCGCTCTGGGACCATCATTGCCATCAACATCGACCGGGACGCCCCCATCATGGCGTTCTCGGACCTTGCAGTGGTGGGGGATCTCAGCAAGATCCTTCCCGACCTCACCCAGTTGATCAACAAGAGGAGGGGGTCGCCCCCCTGACCAGCAGCGGCGCAATCGTGCCCAATGCGTCACGGTTGCACACATTGCGCACAACATCGGCCCGGCTGAATTGACTCCCTGCCTGACCCCGTTACCCTTTGACGCGGGGCAGCCGACCCAGGTGGCGGCGGAGCATACGATGTCCAAAGACTTCATGAACTATAATGGTCTGGTGCAGGACGCCCTCAGGGGTGTTGTCCGTCAGGCGCTGGCGCGGGTGGCCCGTCAGGGTCTGCCGGGTGCGCATCATCTCTACATCGCGTTCCGGACGCATGATGCGGGGGTCGATATCCCCGACTTTCTCATGGAGCGATACCCCGAGGAGATGACCATCGTTCTCCAGCATCAGTTCTGGGGCCTTGAGGTGCGGGACGCGGATTTCGAGGTCCAGCTCTCGTTCAACAAGTCGCCGCAGCGTCTGGTCATCCCCTTTGCCGCGCTGGCCGGGTTCTTTGATCCCTCGGTCCAGTTCGGCCTGCAGTTCCAGCAGGTCAGCGCCAATGAAGCCGCAGCCGGGGAGGCCGCAGCACCTCCCACCAGCCTGCCGGTCCAGCCCAAGAGCACCGAAACCCGCCCGGCCGAGACGGCAGGCAGTGAGGCTGGTGACGTGACCGAGACCCCGCCAAAGACCGGCGAAGTGGTGACCCTGGACGCATTCCGCAGAAAATAAGCTCGCGTCCGCTCATACCAACCCTTGGCGGGCTGCCCCTTGGCCCCACCAGCCTGAACACGTCAGCCCGAACACGCCATGCCCGGAGGCACCATGTCCGCACCCGCCAGCGCCGCGAAGGCGGCAGGTTTCCAGCCGATCTTTGAGCACGCCCACGATCTACCCGTCGCCTGGCGCAAGCTGACCTCGGACCACGTGCGCACCCTTGAGGTCGCGGGCCGCCGGGTTCTGGAGGTGGCGCCAGAGGCCCTTACCCTGCTGGCGGCAACCGCCATGCGCGATGTGGCGCATCTGCTTCGCCCCGGCCACCTCGCCCAGCTCGCCGCCATTCTCGACGACCCCGAGGCCTCCCCCAACGACCATTTCGTGGCGCTGGAGCTGCTGAAGAACGCCAATGTGGCGGCTGGCATGGTGCTGCCCTCGTGCCAGGATACGGGCACCGCCATTGTCATGGGCAAGAAGGGCCAGCATGTCTGGACCAGCGGCAGCGACGAGGCTGCCCTTTCCGCCGGCATTGCCCGCACCTACACCGACACGAACCTGCGCTATAGCCAGATGGCGCCCCTCGACATGTACAAGGAGGTCAACACCGGCGACAACCTGCCGGCGCAGATCGACCTCTATGCCACCGAGGGCGATGCCTATGAGTTCCTGTTTGTTGCCAAGGGCGGCGGCAGCGCCAACAAGACCTTCCTGTTCCAGCAGACCAAGGCCCTGCTGAACCCCACCTCGTTGCTCAAGTTCGTGGACGAGAAGATCAAGACGCTGGGCACCTCGGCCTGCCCGCCCTATCACCTGGCCATCGTGATCGGCGGCACTTCTGCCGAGATGACCCTGAAGACGGTGAAGCTGGCATCGTGCCGCTATCTCGACGACCTGCCGACCGAGGGCAATGCCAAGGGCCGCGCCTTTCGTGACCTCGCCCTTGAAAAGGAAATCCATCAGCTGACGCGGTCCACCGGGATCGGTGCGCAGTTTGGCGGCAAGTATTTCTGCCACGATGTGCGGGTCATTCGCCTGCCGCGCCATGGCGCGTCCTGCCCCGTCGGCATTGGCGTCTCGTGCTCCGCCGACCGGCAGATCCTGGGGCGCATCGATGCGGAGGGTGTGTGGATCGAGCAGTTGGAGACCGATCCCGCCCGCTTCCTGCCCGAGGCCAAGGACGAGCATCTCTCTGATGCGGTCGTGCAGATCGACCTCAACCGCCCCATGGCCGAGATCCGGGCCGAGCTGTCGAGGCACCCGATCAAGACGCGCCTGGCCCTGACCGGCACCATGGTGGTGGCACGCGATATTGCCCATGCCAAGCTGAAGGAACGGCTTGATGCGGGGCTGGGCCTGCCCCAGTACCTCAAGGACCACCCGGTCTATTACGCCGGCCCCGCCAAGACGCCCGCCGGCTTTGCCTCAGGCTCGTTCGGGCCAACCACGGCCGGCCGCATGGACGGCTATGTCGATGAATTCCAGGCGGCTGGCGGCAGCCTTGTGATGCTGGCCAAGGGCAATCGCGGCCGCGAGGTGACGGCGGCGTGCAAGGCCCATGGCGGGTTCTATCTGGGCTCAATCGGCGGGCCGGCGGCGATCCTGGCCCAGGACTGCATCCGCAAGGTCGAGGTTCTGGAATACGCCGAACTCGGCATGGAAGCCGTCTGGCGGATCGAGGTCGAGAACTTCCCGGCCTTCATCGTGGTGGACGACAAGGGCAACGACTTTTTCGCCAATCTCTGAACTGGGAGGGAACCGTGGGCAACACACGGACACCGCGCGAGCTTATCGAGCTCTATTGGGAACGCGTCTGGAACAACCGCGAGGCCGACCTGATCCGCGAGATCTGTGCCGACCCCATCATCCGCCATGATCCGCAAAGCGTGACCCGGCTGAGCCATGACGAGCAGGTGAACCGCGTTCGCCAGCAAAGCAGCAAGATGGAGCCCTATTTCACCCATGAAGTGCTGCTGGCCGACGATACCTATGTGACCTCGGTCTGGAACATGTATACCCGTAAGGGTGAGCGCATCGAGCTGTGCGGGATCGAGGTCTTCAAGGCCGAGAACGGCCGCTTTACCGACTGCTGGAACTCCAGCTACACCCCCGGCTTCTGGGGCCGCGAGGGCGACCCCTCGGTGCCGAAGGACCTGCCGCCGCCGGGCCTGCTGGCCAATGTCGGCCAAATCGACATCACCTGGCTGCAACGCGTCTTTGCCCAAGCTGGCATTGAGGTACCCCGGGTCTCACTCTGCCGGACAGAGCCGTTCGGCAAGGGCAATGTCAGTTCGACCGTCAAGGTCATGATTGATTACAATGCCGACGCCAGCGGCGCGCCCCATTCGGCCATTGCCAAGTTTCATTCGGAAGTGCCCGAGGCGGCGGCCCTTGCGGCACGCTATGACCTCTATGGCCGCGAGGCCGATGTCTATGCCCTGTTCGGCGCCAACCCGCCGTTGCAGGTGCCGCGCGTCTATCTGTCCAACACCTCAGCCAACCGGCAGTCGATCAACCTGCTGTTCGAGGACCTGTCGGAACGCTGCCGCCCAGGCGACCAGATTGCCGGTTGTGATCAGGCAGATGCCGCCGCCGTGGTGGACCAGCTGGCCAGCCTGCACGCCCGCTATCTGCAGTCACCGGAACTGCCCGGCCTTGAATGGGCCATGGACCGCGCCTTTGCGGCAGGCCTTGCCGAGGAGACCTATGTTGCGGGCGCCGGCATGTTCCGCGAGCGCTTTGGAGACCGTCTGACGGCAGACGAATTCCGTATCATCGATGCCTTCAAGCCGCTGGTGGGTGCCTGGAGTGGGGTGCGTTCTGCCCATCAGACCCTGATCCACCGCGATCCCCGGGTGGACAATATCCTGTTTGCCACGGGTGCTGATGGTCTGCCCTCGGCCTATGTGATCGACTGGCAATGTGCTGGCGTGGGCGACCCGCAGTTTGACCTCGCCTATTTCCTGACGGGCAGCCTGAGCCCGGAGGATCGCCGGGCCTGTGAGCGCCCGCTGATCGCCCGGCATGCCCAGGTGCTGCGCACCCGCGACGCAAGCTATACGGACGATGTGGCGCTTGCGAACTATCGCCGCAATGTCGTCTCGGGCTTGCAGGCCACAGTGGGGGCGGCGGTGGCCATTCCCTCCACCCCGCAGACGGACGCCCTGCTCTTGGCGCTGGTCAGACGTAATTGTGCTGCTGTCGCCGACTGGGACGCCCTTGCTGTCCTGACTGCCTGAGGAAGCCCAAAGGCATGGCGCAAGCTGGCCCTGCAGATGATCCGGCCACCCTCGAGAAGCACTCCGTGCTGCTGCGCGGGCACCGCACCTCGATAAGCCTGGAACGGATCTTCTGGCAGGGCCTGATGGCGGCGGCGGCAGAGGAAAGACTTACGGTCAACGCCCTGGTCGCGCGCATCGATGAGGCACGGACGGGCAATCTGTCGAGTGCCATTCGTGTCTTCCTGATGGAACGCCGCACCAGCCCGCCCTGAGATCAGGGGGCTGGTGCTGGCGTCGCTTGTGGCTTTGCCAGAGGTGGCTTCGCCGCCGGCTTGGCCGGCTTGGCTGGTTTTTGTGGCAGGGTGGGCTTTGCGGCCGTTGCCGGGGCAGCAGCGCGGTCGGCGGCACGCTGGGCGGCCCAGGCAGACAGCCCGGTGCCATCAAGGCGCAATTTTGGATTATCGAGCGAACCGCTGAGCAGATAACCAACGGGCGGCGCCCCCACGGCCCCCTCGATGGCGAAGGCACCCTGCGCATCAAGCGTCCAGGCCTGAAGGTCGACGGTTGCAGCCATCTGGCTGTTGATCCGTTTGATCTCGGCACGGAAGGAACCCGGGCGCGCAATGCCACCGTCGAGCGTCCAGTTTGCTTCCAGCGCCCCATAAGGGGTTGCCCCGGCGCCAAGACTGCGGGCAATCAGGCCGACAATCTCGGTCGGGCGCACGCGGGCATCAACATCGTCTGCGACCCGGCCAAGATCAAAGCCGCTGAGCGTGCCATCGCGTGCGGTTACCTCAACGGGGCCGGCAAGGCTGGCCACCAGGGCCGCCGGGCTTGCACCCTTGGCCGTGAGATTGAGGCGGGCGTCAAACCTGCCCGTGACGTGCAGCAGCCGGTCCAGTCCGGCGGCCGCAAAATCGGCATTGGCAAGCCGGGTGCCCAGAATGAGGGTGGGGGCATCGGCCGGCGTTGCCCCTGCCGCAATCGAGGCATCCAGCCCAAGCGTGCCGCCCCACAGGGCCGCACTGGTATCGCCAAGCACAAGGGTGCCATCGGCAAAGCTTGCCTTGCCGCGCGCATCGCCAAGTTCACCCCCGCGCCAGACAAGATGCCGAACCGCAAAGGTTACAACACCATCCGATGTCCGCAGCCAGTCGAACGGCAGGGCAAGGGTCGACCAGCGTGCGCCAGGGCCACCTGCACTGTCCCCCCGTGCCGGCAGGCGTGACAGGTCGAGTTCTCCCGCACTCAGCGTGGCTTCAAGCCGGGGCCGTGGGCCAGAGACCCGCCGGGCATCAAGCACAAGGTCTGCCGTCCCAAAGCTGGATTTGAAGCCGGCAAGGGTGATGGCCCCCTCGTCCCAGGTAACGGCGGAGTCGAGGGCAAAGGCATCGCCCGCCGCTCCATTGGCACGGTCCGGGGCCGGGTCGCGCAGGTCGAGGCCAAGGCCGCGCAGGAAGATCGTCCCATCGGCCGCGTGGGCAGAAACAACAAGATCGCCACGGGCAAGGCCAGCCGCAAGATCAACCTTGCCCTGCAGTTCGACGCGGCCACCGGCCATGTCCACACCCAGATGCAGACTGGCGTCTCCCAGATTGCCCTCGACCGTCCCTGCGAGGGTAAGCGGATGATCGGCATCGGCAAGCGGCGCAAAGGCAAGGCCAGCGGTCCGGGCAAGGCCCGCAAGGCTTGGGGTTGCAGCCTGGATGGTAAGGTCCGCCCGCGCGAGGCCAAGCAGGTCGGTGACGTTCCCGTTGAGAAGCACCGTGGTATCGCCAAGCCGCGCCTGGAAGCGCAAGACCTGCGAGTCGGTGGCACCAGCAAGGTTAAGTTCCAGATGGCCGGTGCCGAGACGGGCGCCTGCCGGGGGGGTGAGGCCGGCAAGACGCAGCACCGGCAGCGGGTCGGCCGCATCCACCAGCAAATTCACGTCAACCACGGGGCGACCGCCCAGGTCACGCACCATGCCGCCGCCGCTGAGCCTTGCACCGGCAAGGTCAGCCACCTCAAGCCGGTTCACGTTCAGCGTGCCGCGCAGCAGGGCAATGTCGGCATCAACCCCACTGATCGTGGATTCCCGCCAGATCATCCGCCCAACCTTGAAGCGGAAGTTGGTATCAAAATCGGCCAACCGGTCGAGGGAGGGCAGGCCCGTGCCCTCGCCGCCGAGATAGGAACCAAGATCGATCTGGTCGACAGAGGCATCGATGCTGAAGGACGGGCGGGCCCGCAAGGCCACGGCAGCCGCACCGGTCAGGCGGCTGCCATCCATCTGAAGGTCGATGTCGGCCAGTTGCACAACCTCGGCTGTGGCGCCAATCCGGGTTGTCAGATGCAGACCATTGGCCCGGTCACCCGTCGCAAAGCCGCCGCCCACACCCAGCCAGGCAACCAGACCGCGCAGATTGCTGGAGGCAAGATCAAGGGTGCCGTCAAAACGTGGCCCCAGGGCTGTCTGGCGGACCTGCCCTGTCAGCCGCGCATCCGAGCCGCCCGGCAACAGGGCGCTCCCCTTGGTGAGGGTCATGACACCCCCGGCAAGGCTTGCCTCAAGGGCGACCTGCTGAACCACGCCACCCTTGAGGCCAAGGGCCCCGATGTCGAGGACAAACCGGCCGTCGAGGCCGGTCGGCAGGGTGAAGGCTGCCGTGGACGCTACAGGTTCGGCGCCGACAGCCGGCGGTGGCGCTGTGGTCGCGGCAGGGGTCGCGCCAAGGGCCTCGACGAGGGCGTCAAGATCGATCTGGCCGATGGCAAGACGGGCATCAACCTGCGCCGGGGCGCCATCTGTGGCGCCTGCGGTTGTCTCAATCTCGCCAGTTACGGCAATGTCGCCAGCGCGCACAGACAAGCCCGCAAGCTTCATCCGGCTGGTACTGGCGGAAAGCATGGTCTCCAGTTCAAAGGCGCCCGCCAGCGGCTTGGGCAGATCATGGCCGAGGCCGGCCGCCGCCTTGCCAGCGTCTGCTGAAACAAGGCTTAGCTTGCCCTCAAGGCCGAATGTTCCCGAGGTTGTGGCAGTGCCCGAAAACTTCAGGCGCGCGGCATCGCCAGACAGGGTCAGGCCAAGACCAAAAGGCACAGGCTGACCCGCCTGCTGGCGGCCGGCCGACAGGGTGATGGCCAGCGCCTGCCCATGCAGCACGGCGCGAGCATCGAGGGCGAAGGGCCCGTTGGGCGTATCAGCCTTCACTACCGCCGAGATGTCCTCCAGCCGTTCCACCGTGCCATCTGCCCCGTGCAGGACAAGCACGCCCTTGTCGAGTGCAAGGCGCCGGAAACTGAGAGGCAGGCCACCGGTGAGGGCGCCAAGGACTTCGGCATCGCCCAGGGCCGCAGGATTGGCGCCGGCAAAGGTCCAGTTGCCCTGGCCATCGGAGGCGCGCGCAAGGTTGATCTCGGCGCCACCAACGTCAAGGTTCTCGATCTCGATCTCGCCCACCAAAAGCCGCAAGAGAGAGAGGCGGGCGTCAAGCCGGGCAATGCGGATGACATCGGGCTCTGCCATACCGGGCAGGCTGGCAAGACGCAGCCCGCTCAGGGAGACCACGGGGGTTGGCAACAGCCGGAAGGCAACCGGGCCTTCAATTGTCAGTGCACGACCGGTCACACGCCCCGCCAGACGCGCGAGCGCATCCTTGCGGGTTCCCAGATCGATCACGGAAGGGGCGGCCAGTGCCGCCGCGATGACAAGCACAACCAGTGCCGTCAGGATGCCAAAAAGCCAGCGCACCCAACACCTCTTAAACCCTGTGCCGCCGGCCGATCCGGAGGCTATGTCATGACATGGTGGCGATTCTGCTGAACACCGGCGCCAGGCCTTTGCTAGACTGAGCCGGCCTCCCGACAACGGGCTGACGCGGGCTTCTTGTAGCGCGTATCCCGTCGCCGGACGAGGCACCCAAGGGGGTTCATTCCGAGGACGCAAGAGCCATGGCAGAGATCGTTAACCTGAACCGCTTTCGCAAGGCCCAGAACAAGGCCGAGGCAACAAGGCAGGCCACGGAGAACCGCATCCTTCATGGCCGGACACGCGAGGAGCGGGAACGCGAGGCCCGGGAAAACGAGGCCCGCCGGCGCGCGCTGGAAGGAAAACGTCTGGCCCCCGAAGACCCTGGCATCAAGCCAAAGGACTGAGGGCAACCAGACTCACTCAGGACTTTCCGGCGCGTTCTCTGAGGCGCCCGCCCGCTGGAGCCGGCGCCGGTGCCTGAGGGTTGCGGCAAGCACGACGGCGGCAAAGGCCACCAGCAGCGCAATGCCCACCGCAAAGTGCAGGTCTCCCAGGGCACGTTCAAAGGCTGCCCCGGCGACATAGCCAACGGTGGCAAAGGTCACGGCCCAGATGCCGGCCGCAATGAAGTTCAGAATGAGGAATCGTCGCCAGGAAATGTCCGACAACCCCAGCGCCAGGGACGAGAAATTACGCAGGCCATAGATGAAGCGATAGGTCAGGACAAAGGCCGCGTCATAGCGCTCCAGCCAAGACAGCGGTCGGGCCACAGCAGAGCGCCAGCGGGGCGCCCAGTCGAGCAGGCGGGCACCATAAAGGCGCCCCAGCAGAAAATAGAACTGGTCCCCAAGAAAACTTCCCGCCCAGGCAAAGAGGATCAAGAGGTCAAGCCGCAGCAGCCCCTTCTTCGCGGCAAAGCCGGCGAACAGGACAAAGGTCTCGCCCTCCAGAAAGGTCCAGACCAGGGTGACCAGATAAAACCAGGGACCATAGTCCGCAATGGCGGACATCACGTCCAAGGACGGGCTCCCGTATAGGTAAGGCTGAAACTGAAGCAGAACATCATGATGTGCGACGATCAGTCCTTTTCCAATCGCATGAAAGCCTTCTGACCGTGAATTTTCCGTGTACGCGCTCTTCAGTCGCGCAGCTTTGCCAGGGGCCGCCCCTGTGAATTCACAAGGCCCAGCTTGATTAGCCGATCCATGCAGGCCGCAAAATGGGCCGGGCCACCCGGGCGATTCCAGCCCTCCAGCCAGTTCTGTTCCTGCAGGGCCAGCAGGGCTGGCTGGCCCAGTTCCACCTCCCACAGAATGCCCAGAAGGGAGGCAATCTGTTCCTCGCGGTCACCGGTTTCACGGTCGATGGCGCAGGCAGCGTCGGCCTCGGCAATGCAGCCTGTCTCGGGGCCGGCGCCAAGGCCAAAGTCGATGAGATGGCGACGCTTTGGGGGCACCGTCTGAAAATGACCAATCTCGTGCAGGATCACCCAGGCTTCGCTCTCGGTCCGCAACACCTGCCCGTCCCAGGAAAACGCTGCCGCCGGCTCTTCTGCCAGGGTCGCCATGCCCAGCCGCCGGGCCAGGGCAACGGCAGCGGCGCGATGTTCGGGCGTATCAATGGCACCATCCCGTGGCACCGCCCCCCTAAGGCGGGCAAAGGCCAGGGCCGCCGCACTGCCCTCAGGCAGGGCGCGTGCGAACGTCTCCAGCACCTGGGGCAGATCTGCGTCGGCAATGGGGCTAAGGATCATGGCGGGGTTCTAGAAGATGCCGCTGCCGCCGGCAACGCGCCGTCTCTTTCCCTGAGGCCGCAGATGGGGCAAGGATCTGGCCCGGATCCCGATACCCAAAAATGGAGCGCGGCATGAGCGAGCGGACTGTGCTGATGACGGTTGCCGACATCGAGGCCCTGTTTGCCGCCACCTTCCCCCAGACCGAGGGGCAGTTGGTGATCGAGGCCGTGGGTCCGATGACGGCGCGCTGCCGCCTGCCCTTTGCCAACGAGCATCTGCGCCCGGGCGGCACCATTTCCGGGCCCAGCATGATGCGCCTGGCCGATGCCACCATCTATGTGGCGATCCTCGCCCAGATCGGCCCCGTTGCCATGGCGGTAACCACCAATTTCAACATCAACTTCCTGCGTCGCCCGGCGCCGCGCGACGTGATTGCCGAATGCCGCCTGCTGAAACTGGGCCGACGCCTGGCTGTGGGTGAAATCACCCTCTTCAGCGACGGCGACCCGGAACCCGTGGCCCACGCGACGTCGACCTTCTCCATTCCCGGCGGCTGAACGGCAAGCCCAGCCCAACGGGCTTGCGGGCATGCTGGTGGCGCGGGAAGATCAGGAAAATCAGGGGAGGCAGACATGCCGCAGAAGATTGTGAAAAGCGCCCGCCAGCTTGTGGACGAGGCCAATGCCGTTGTGGAAGAAATCGATATCGCGGCAGCCCAGGCCCTGCTGGGCCAAGCGGACGTGACCTTTGTCGATCTGCGTGACCCGCGCGAACTGGAGCGCGAGGGCCGGGTGCCGGGTGCCTTCCATTGCCCGCGCGGCATGCTGGAATTCTGGATCGACCCCGAAAGCCCCTATGCCAAGCCGCAGTTCCAGGAGGACAAGACCTTTGTCTTCTTCTGCGGCGGCGGCTGGCGCTCGGCCCTGGCGGCGCGCGTAGCCCAGGAAATGGGCCTGGCCCCGGTCAAGCATGTGGGCGGCGGCTTCACCGCCTGGAAAAAGGCCGGCGCCCCGGTAGAGGGCGGCACGCCCAAGGCCTGATGCAGCGGCCTGAAGGCTTTGGCCGAGGGGGCTATGCCCCCTCGGGCTTCAGTCCATCACCAGAACCTTGCCCGGGTTGAGGATGTTGAGCGGATCGAAGGTGCGCTTGATATCGCGCATCAGGGCGGTGGCGGGGCCATGCTCCGCCTCGAGGAAGGCAAGTTTGCCATAGCCGATGCCGTGCTCGCCCGTGCAGGTGCCGCCCATGGCCAGCGCCCGGGCGACAAGACGGCCATTCATCTCCACCACCTTGGCAACTTCCGCCGCATCGGCTTCGTCATAGAGGAAGATCAGGTGGAAATTGCCGTCGCCCACATGGCCGACGATGGGGGCGATGATGCCACTTTGCGCCAGATCCGCCTGGGTCTCGCGGATGCAGTCCGCGAGGCGGCTGATGGGCACGCAGACATCCGTCGGCCAGCCCTTGGCGCCGGGACGCAACTGCATGGTGGCGTAATAGGCTGAGTGCCGTGCCGCCCAAAGGCGGTTGCGGTCCTCCGCCTGGCTGGCCCAGGTAAAGACGTCGGCCCCGTTGCCTGCGCCGATGGCGGCAAACATTTCAGCCTGTTCGGCCACCCCCTGTTCGGTCCCGTGAAACTCGAGGAACAGGGTGGGGCGGACGGGCAGGTCCATCTTTGAATAACGGTTGATGGCGGTGATCGACGCCTCGTCGATCAACTCGATCCGGGCGATGGGAATGCCCGACTGGATCGTCTGGATCACCGTATCAACGGCACCTGCGATGGTGGCAAAGCAGGTGGTGCCAGCCCTTATCGCCTCGGGAATGCCATAAAGGCGCAGTGTAATTTCTGTGATGATGCCAAGCGTGCCTTCCGAGCCAACAAACAACCGCGTCAGGTCATAACCCGCTGATGATTTGCGTGCCCTGCCCCCGGTCCTGATGACGCGCCCGTCGGCGGTGACAACAGTCAGCCCCAGGACATTTTCCCGCATGGTGCCATAGCGCACCGCATTGGTGCCGGACGCCCTTGTCGCCGTCATGCCGCCAAGGCTGGCATTGGCGCCGGGATCTATGGGGAAGAACAGGCCGGTATCGCGCAGATGCTCGTTCAACTGCATGCGGGTGACACCCGCCTCCACCGTGCAGTCGAGGTCATCAGGGCTGACGCGCACGATGCGGTCCATGCCCGACAGATCAAGTGAAATACCCCCCTCCAGGGCCGCGATGTGCCCTTCAAGGGAGGTGCCGGTGCCAAACGGGATCACTGGCACCCGGTGGCGGGTGCAGATGCGCATGATCGCCGCCACCTCCTCGGTGGTCTGGGCAAAGGCCACGGCATCGGGATCGGCCCCGTCGTGGTGACTTTCATCCCGGCCATGGCGGCTGCGCACGGCGGCAACCCGGCTCAGGCGGTCACCCAGCAGGGTGACAAGTTCGGCGATGCAGGCCTCAAGCGGCCCGGTTTCCTGTTTTTTGATGGCGACGTTTCCCATGACAGAAGCCTAGACCCAGCCCCGGCGCCACACAACGATGAAGGGAGGGGCTGAAGGGAAGGGCCAAAGCGAGGGGCGGAAGTGCCGGCCTGCACCTTGCGGGCGCCACGGGCGGGGCTATGATCCCTCTCCATGAGCCTTACATTCCTTGCCGACGGCCTTGTCGATGCCGGCACCGAAGCAGTCCACCCGGACTGGATCGACTATAACGGCCACATGAACGTGGCTTATTACGTGCTGGCCTTCGACCATGCGCTTGACCGCGTGTTCGATGGTCTGGGCATTGGCGCCGCTTATGTGCGGGACCAGCACGCCTCGTTCTTTGTGCTGGAGGCCCATGTCAATTATGTGGGCGAGGTGAAGCAGGGCGATCCGCTGCGCTTTACCTTCCAGTTGCTCGATCACGATGCCAAGCGCGTGCATTACTTCATGCACATGCACCATGCGACCGAAGGCTATCTGGCGGCGACGCTGGAGCAGATCACGGTCCATGTGGACATGGGCACCCGCCGGTCCGCCACCATGCCCGACGCGGCCGCCGCCCAGTTTGCCAACATGCTGGCCCGCCAGGCCCATCTGCCCCGCCCGGCCGAAGCCGGCCGACCCATCGGCATCAAGCGCAGCCCTGCCAAGGTCGCCGGGTGAACACACACAGACGCTGGTCTCTTGGTGCAGCCCTGCTGCTGGCGCTTTGGCTTGTCCCGGCTGTGGCAAAGGCGGCCTGCACGGACTCCGGCGCACCGGCCGTGCAATGGCAGCGGTGCTATCTGGAAGAACGGGCCTTTGTGGGGGCGAGCCTGGCCGGCGCCGTGCTCAGCGATTCGCGGTTTAACCGCTCCGACCTGTCGGGCGCCGAACTGACGGGCGCCGACGCACGGCGGGCGAAGTTCCTTTCGGCCAAGCTTGTGGCCAGCCGTCTTGATCGTGCCCGGCTGCAGGAAACCGACTTCACCAATGCCGACCTGACGGGGGCAAGCCTGAAGGGGGCGGACCTGCGCCGCGCCCGCTTCTTTGGGGCACGGCTCAAAGGGGCCGACCTGACGGGCGCGCGGCTGGACGGCGCCGATTTTCTGAACGCCGACCTGGCAGGGGCAATCTGGAGTGATGGCCGGGTATGTGCGGCCGGCTCCCACGATCAGTGCCGTTGAACCGCTGGGCTGGAGCGTGCGCTCTGGCTCCGCTAAGCTTTGCTCATGCCAGAATCATTTGACCTCGTCGATGACGACGAGCCCCTCCCCGAACGCCCGGGCACGCCCCTGCGCGAGCCCCCTTATGTTCAGGGCCTGAACCCCGAGCAGCGCGACGCCGTGGAGGCGGTGGACGGCCCTGTTCTGGTGCTGGCCGGCGCCGGCACCGGCAAGACCCGGGTGCTGACCACCCGCATCGCCCATCTGCTGGCCACCCGCAAGGCGTTTCCGGGCCAGATCCTGGCCGTCACCTTCACCAACAAGGCCGCCCGCGAGATGCAGGAGCGCGTGGGCGCCCTGTGCGGTGAGGCGGTGGAGGGCATGCCCTGGCTTGGCACCTTCCACGCGATTGCAGCCCGCATCCTGCGCCGCCATGCCGAATTGGTGGGCCTGAAGCCAAGCTTCACCATTCTGGATACGGACGATCAGATCCGCCTGCTGAAGCAGGTGATGACGGCCGAGGACATCGACGACAAGCGCTGGCCTGCCCGCCTGATCGCCACCCAGATCGACCGCTGGAAGAACCGGGGCCTGACACCCGACAAGGTGCCAGCCGACGAGGCCGAAGCCATTGCCAATGGCCAGGGCCGGCGCATCTACACCCTCTACCAGGAACGGCTGGCGACCCTGAACGCCACCGACTTTGGCGACCTCTTGCTGCTGGACCTGGCGATCTTCCAGAACCATCCGGAAGTGCTGGCGGAATATCACAACCGCTTTCGCTATGTGCTGGTGGATGAGTATCAGGATACCAATGTTGCCCAGTACCTGTGGCTGCGGCTGCTGGCCCAGGGGCGGCGCAACATCTGCTGCGTGGGCGACGATGACCAGTCGATCTATGGTTGGCGCGGCGCCGAGGTGGGCAATATCCTTAAGTTCGAGCACGACTTCCCGGGTGGCAAAGTCATCCGGCTGGAGCGCAATTACCGCTCTACCTCGCATATTCTGGGTGCCGCCTCTGGCCTGATCACCGCCAACCAGGGGCGCCTTGGCAAGACCCTGTGGACCGAGGCCGAGGGCGGCGAGCCCGTGAAGGTCTCTGGCTATTGGGACGGCGAAGAGGAAGCCCGCGCCGTGGCCGACGAGGTAGAGGCCCTGCAGCGCGGGGGCGAGCGCCTGTCAGACATGGCGATCCTGGTGCGCGCCGGCTTCCAGACCCGCTCGTTCGAGGAGCGCTTCATCACCCTCGGCATTCCCTATCGCGTGATCGGCGGCCCACGCTTTTACGAGCGGCAGGAAATCCGCGATGCGCTCGCCTATCTGCGGGTAGTGGCCCAGCCCGATGACGATCTGGCGTTCGAGCGCATCGTGAACCTGCCCAAGCGCGGCCTGGGCGATGCCACCCTGCAGGTTCTGCACGGCATTTCCCGGATGGAGCGCGTCTCGCTGGTGCGCGCGGCCCGCGCCGCCGTGGGCACGGACGAGTTGAAGCCCAAGGCACGCAGCACCCTGCGCGACTTCATCGACAGTCTGGAGCGCTGGGGCCGCCTGTCGACAGAACTGCCGCACACGGAACTGGCTGAAATGGTGCTGGATGAATCCGGTTACACCACCATGTGGCAGAACGACAAGTCGCCCGAAGCACCCGGCCGGCTCGACAATCTGAAGGAGCTGATCCAGGCCATGGGCTATTTCGAGAACCTCATCGGGTTCCTCGAACATGTCTCCCTGGTGATGGAAAACGAGAGCGGCAACACCGGCGATCAGGTCAGCCTGATGACGCTGCACGGCGCCAAGGGCCTGGAATTCCGCAATGTCTTCCTGCCCGGCTGGGAAGAAGGCGTGTTCCCCAGCCAGCGCACCCTGGACGAAAGCGGCCTTGCGGGTCTCGAAGAAGAACGCCGCCTCGCCTATGTGGGGCTGACCCGGGCGCGCGAGCGGGCCTATGTCAGCCATGTGGCCAACCGGCGGATCTATAACCAGTGGCAATCGTGCATCCCGTCGCGTTTCATCGACGAACTGCCGGCCGGCCATGTGCAGCAGGGCAACGAGATCACCTTCTTTGGCGCGCCCGCCCGCGAGACCACCTCATCCTTTGACCGGCAGGATTTTTCTGGTGCGCCGCGCGGCGGCCCTGGCTGGCAGCGGGCCAAGGAGGCCATGCGCGCGGATCCCGGCGGCCTGCGCTCCCGCAGCCAGGCCCGGCTGATTGATGCGGTGCCCGAGGTGATCGCCAGCGATGATCCCGAGCGCAGCCGCTTCACCGTGGGCGAGCGGGTGTTTCACCAGAAGTTCGGCTATGGCCGCGTCCGGGGTATTGAGGGCAACAAGCTGGAAATTGCCTTCGAACAGGCCGGCACCAAGAAGGTGATCGACAGTTTTGTGAACCGGGTCTGAAGGCACATCATGCAAAAACCCCTCTGGCAGTTGCTGCTTGAAGTCCCACGCCCTGCCCTGCCTGCCTTCGAGGGCCTGCTGGGTGACGAGGCCTCGGCACTCGCCACCATGGAACAGCCAGGCAAGGCCGAATGGCTGATCGATGCCATCTATGAAGAAGAGCCCGCGCGCGCCGCCATCGCCGCAGCCATCACAG
Source organism: Acetobacteraceae bacterium (assembly GCA_947379865.1). GTDB lineage: Bacteria > Pseudomonadota > Alphaproteobacteria > Zavarziniales > Zavarziniaceae > CANCOY01. The sequence goes on along the minus strand of CANCOY010000034.1, from coordinate 12,585 downwards.
CCGCCGCCGAGGCGGCTGGCATCCCTGTGCCTGTCTGGAGCCTTGAATCGCTGGCCCAGCGCGACTGGGTGAGCGAGAACCAGCGCAACCTCGCCCCCCTTGCCCTTGGCCGCTTCTGGGTACATGGCGAACACGACCGGGGCACCACGCCCGTTGGCCGGATCGGGCTTGAGATCGAGGCCAGCATCGCCTTTGGCACAGGCCGCCACGCCACCACGGCAGCCTGCCTTGAGGCCATCGGGGCGCTGGGGCTGAAGCGGCGCTATCGCCGGGTGCTGGATGTGGGCTGTGGCTCGGGCGTGCTGGCCATGGCGGCGGCAAAGCTGTTTGCCACCTCGGCCCTTGGCTGTGACATTGACGAAGGCTCGGTCAGGGTGGCGCGTGCCAATGCCCGGGCAAATGGCCTGCTGGGCCGGGTGGATGCGCTGGTGGCCGATGGCCTATCAGCCCGGCGGATCAAGGCAGGCAGGCCCTATGACCTGATCCTGGCCAATATCCTGGCCCGGCCGCTGACCAAATTGGCCATGCCGATCTCCCGCGCCCTGGCGCCGGGGGGGCGGGTGGTGCTGTCCGGTCTGCTGGCAAGCCAGGAACGTCAGGTGCTGGGCGCCTATGCGCTGGTGGGCCTGAAGCTGGAGGCCCGGCGCGCCCGGGATGGCTGGCTGGCCCTTGTTCTGGCGCCCCGCAACCGGAGAGCCTGAAACATTACCCCGCTATCGAGCAGGGGGGCCGCACAGCCACGCCAGGCGGCCGTTCCGGACGCCGACCATCAGGCGGCGTCTTTCTGATACCCGACGCCGACCATCAGGCGGCGTCTTTCTGGTAGCCGACGCCGACGATCAGGCGGCGTCTTTCTCGTAGACATCGTCATTGGCGCGGCGCTTGAGCGCCTCGGCCGAGACGGTGCGGATCATGTCGCGGCTGACGCCGATGTCGCGCAGCAGGCGGTCATCGAGCGCCGACAGGCGGGCAACCATCTGCTTGCGGGCCAAAGCGCGCCCCATTGCCATCTGCAGGGCAACGACGCCCCGCCAAACCAGTTCGAAAGCTGCCATCACCAAAGTGGCTGCACCAAGAACCGGGATTTCACGCGCCCCGACCACCTGGCCGAAAACGCCGACGTCCCGAAAGTCTGCCCCTCGCGAGGCGGCCGGTCGGGACGATACAGAACGGTACATCTTCATGATGTCTCTCCGCATGTTCGTGTTGACCGATGGCCATCTTCTAGACGAATACGTGTCATTCAGTAAGCAGGTCCGACGCAGGCGAGCCATGCAGGCGCTGCATGTCTTGCCCATTACGACATAGTGGCCACAACCTGCCCGGCAGTTCAGTTGGTTTTTCGCGGCTGGGGGAGCACGGCGGAGGCTGCCTGAGAGGGCCGTAACATCATCGTAAAAATAGGAGTCGATTTATGCTCTGAATTGGCATAACCTTGCCTTCGGTTATACTCAACCTGAGCATAAATGCCATGACCATCGCCCCTCGGATTGACGCCTTCACGCCCGAGATTGCTGCCGAAACCGCCGCTCTGCGGGCTCGGGTAGCCCGGGTTATTCCCGACGTGGAATGGCCGGCCTTCGCGCCTGACATCGCAGCCATCAATCGCCTGAAGCGCGAGAAGAACGCGGTGATCCTGGCGCACAACTATATGACACCGGAAATCTTCCACTGCGTCGCCGACGTGGTGGGCGACAGCCTGCAGCTGGCCCAGCGGGCGGCTGAGACGGATGCCGATGTCATCGTGATGTGCGGCGTGCACTTCATGGCGGAAACGGCAAAGCTGCTGAACCCCACCAAGAAGGTGCTGATCCCCGACATGGCTGCCGGCTGTTCGCTGGCGGATTCCATCACGGCGGCCGATGTGAACCTGCTGCGCCAGAAGTACCCGGGCGTGCCCATCGTCACCTATGTGAATACCTCTGCCGACGTGAAGGCGGCCTCGGACATCACCTGCACCTCGTCCAACGCGGTTGCCGTGGTCGAGAGCCTGGGCGTGCCCAAGGTCCTGATGATCCCGGACGAGTTCCTGGCCCAGTATGTCGCGACCAAGACCAAGGTCGAGATCGCCTATTGGAAGGGCCATTGCGAGGTGCATGAGCGCTTCACGCCCGACGACATTGCGCGCTTCCGTGAAAGCCATCCGGGCGTCGTGGTGCTGGCCCATCCGGAATGCCCGCCGGAAGTGATTGCGGCGTCGGACTTTGCCGGCTCGACCGCTGCCATGTCGAACTATGTGCGCGACCGCCAGCCGGGCCGTGTGGTGCTGATCACCGAATGCTCCATGAGCGACAATGTTGCCGTGGAAAACCCGGACGTCGAGTTCATCAGGCCCTGCAACCTGTGCCCGCACATGAAGCGCATCACCCTTGGCGCCATCCGCCAGGCGCTGGAGACCCTGACCCATGAGGTGCATGTGGATCCGGCCGTGGCCGGCCCCGCGCGCCTGGCGGTGGAGCGCATGCTCGCCGTGCCCATGCCCAAATCATGAGCCAGACCGGCGCAGGTCCCGCCGCCGGGATACCCGAAGCTGAGCAGGCGCCGATCGTTGTGGTAGGCGCCGGGCTGGCAGGGCTTGCGCTCGCCCTGCGACTGGCGCCGCGCCCGGTTACCATCCTCACCAAGGCGCCGCTGTGCGTTGATGCCGCCAGCGCCTGGGCGCAGGGGGGGATTGCGGCGGCCATCGGCCCGGGCGACAGCCCGGCCCTGCACGAGGGCGACACCCTGACAGCCGCCGCCGGCCTTGCCGACCGCGATATTGTCAGGGAGCTGACGGAATCTGCCCCTGAGGCGATCACCTGGCTGTCGGGCCTGGGTGTTGCCTTTGACCGCGACGCAGAAGGCGCCCTGCAGCTGGGGCGCGAGGCCGCCCATGGCCGCAAGCGCATTGTTCACGTGGCGGGCGATGCCACGGGCGCTGCCGTCATGCGTGTGCTGGCGCAACGGGTTATGGAAACATCATCAGTTACTGTTATCCTTGGTGAAGCAGTCTCACTTGGCGTGGTTGACGGGCGTGTGACCGGCGTATGGTATCGCGCCCCCGGCATGTCGGCCGCCGATACACCGGCTTTCCTGCCGGCCGCCGCTACGGTGCTGGCCACAGGCGGCATTGGCCGCCTCTATCGCGAGACGACGAACCCCGCTGGCGCCTGCGCCCAGGGTCTGGCGCTGGCGGCCGAGGCGGGTGCCAGGCTTGCGGATCTTGAGTTCGTGCAGTTTCACCCCACCGCCATCGACGCCGGCAAGGACCCCATGCCTCTGGCCACGGAGGCCCTGCGCGGCGCCGGTGCCACCCTGGTCAACAGCCGGGGCGAGCGTTTCATGACCGCCATTCACCCCGATGCGGAACTGGCCCCGCGCGATGTGGTGGCCCGCGCCATTTTCCGCGAGCGGCGGGCCGGGCGGCAGGTGTTCCTCGACGCAACCACAGCCGTGGGCGCTGACTTTGCCACCCGCTTTCCCACGGTGAATGCGCTCTGCCGGGAGGTTGGAATCGACCCCGTGCACCAGCCCATCCCGGTGGCACCGGCCGTGCATTACCATATGGGCGGCGTTGCCGTTGATGCCCTGGGGCGCACCTCTGTTCCCGGCTTGTGGGCAGCGGGTGAAGTAGCCTGCACGGGTGCCCATGGCGCCAACCGGCTGGCCAGCAACTCCCTGCTTGAAGCGCTTTGGCTGGCCCGCCAGGTGGCCGCCGACCTTGCCGACCTTGCTCCCGTTGATGCCACCATGCCGCCCCCTCCGGCCGCGCGGCCTGATCCGGTGGACCCCGTTCTTGAGGCGGAACTGCGCCGCATCATGAGTGAGAACGTGGGCGTCTCTCGCGATTCCGCGCGGCTGTGCGAAGCCATCAGTCGGCTGGATGCCATGGCGCCCCGCGTGGCCAGCTGCCAGCGTCTGGCGGGCATGGTGATGATCGGTCGTCTGATGGCCCTGGCAGCACTTACCCGCAGCGAAAGCCGGGGCAGCCATTTCCGCGAGGACTATCCCGTGGCCTCGGATGCCTGGAAGCGCCGCATGGCGGCAAGCCGGGCCGAACTCGATTCCCTGGCCCCACTGCTGACCCGGGTTGAGCAGATGCGGGCCAGTGCCAGCGCCTGAGGCCTCTCAACCGCGTCCATCATGTTGTCCCATCTCTCGTAAGGAATGCTGGCATGAGCGCGCCGCACAGCGACAGCTTCGCCCTGCCCCCCCTGTCACCCGTCGTGGTGGAGCCCGCCGTGCGGGCCGCCCTTGCCGAGGATCTGGGCACCGGCGGCGACATGACGACCGACAATGTCGTGCCGGAAAGCGCCAGGGCGGAAATTGCCATCGTGCCCCGCAAGCCGGGGCGTATTGCCGGGCTGGATCTGGCGCTCACCGCCTTTCGGCTGATCGACCCCAGCATTCAGGTGGAAACCCTGGTGCGTGATGGCGGCGCTGCCGTGCCCGGCCAGCCCATCGCCCTTGTCTCTGGCCCCGGGCGCGGCGTGCTGACGGCAGAGCGTGTGGCCCTAAATTTTCTTGGGCATCTGTCAGGGATCGCCACCGCCACCCATGGCATCGTGACGGCGGTTGCCGGCAGCCACGCCCGCATCTGCTGCACCCGCAAGACGACACCGGGCTTGCGTGTGTTCGAGAAATATGCCGTGCGCGCCGGTGGTGGCGTCAACCATCGCTTTGGCCTGCATGACGGCGTGCTGATCAAGGACAATCACATCGCCGTGGCCGGTGGTATCGCGGCTACGGTTGCGGCCGCCCGGGCGCGGGTTGGCCATATGGTGAAGATCGAGGTTGAGGTGGACACGCTCGACCAGCTGGAAGAAGCGCTGGCCGCCGGTGCCGACGCCGTGCTTCTGGACAACATGAGCCCTGAGACCCTGAAGCGCGCCGTGACCCTGGTAGGGGGGCGTGCCGTAACCGAGGCGTCGGGCAACATCACCGTCGAGACGGCCCCGGCCATTGCGGCCAGCGGTGTCGATCTGCTGTCGGTGGGCTGGATCACCCACAGCGCCCCCTGCCTCGACATCGGCCTCGACTTCCGCCGCCTCACGGCCTGACCCGGCTGAGGATGCCGGGTCAGGCCTGCAGCGGCCCCCTGATCAGGGTGCCGCGAGCGCGTTGAGAACGATGCTGGGCGTCAGCACCTGGGGCAGGACGCGCGGCGGCCCGCCACCGGGCGGAAACACCAGATAGAGCGGCACGCCCGAGCGCCCGAACGAGGCCAGAAGCGCCGTGATCTCGGGATCGCGCCGCGTCCAGTCGGCCTCAACCAGCGCGACACCACGATCGGCAAAGGCCATGGTGACGGCCGGATCGGACAGGGCCACGCGCTCGTTCACCAGACAGGTCAGGCACCAGGCCGCCGTCACATTGACAAAGATCGGCCGCCCGGCGGCGCACAGGGCCTTCAGGCCACCTGGCGAGAAGCGCTCCCAGTTGCCTGTGGTGTGGACGGGTGCTGGTGCCATCCTGGTCTCTGGCAGTTGGACAATGGCAAGGGCCAGGACCACCGACACAAGGGCCAGGCCCCGTGTCATCATCTGCCGGCCAGCATGATGGCCACCGGCCTGCCCGGCCCCCAGAACCCAGGCGCCGAACGCCAGCAGCACGGCGCCCGCCAGCACGACGAGAACGGCATCCGGCCCGGCCTGGCGTGCCAGCACCCAGACCAGCCAAACCGCCGAGGCAAACATCGGGAAGGCCAGCGCCTGACGCAGGCGCTCCATCCAGGGGCCGGGGCGCGGCAGATGGCGCACCAGGGCGGGGCTGAAGGCCAGCACGACAAAGGGCGCCGCCAGACCCAGACCAAGCGCCAGGAAAGTCGCCATGGCCGCCGGCCAGGACGCGACAAAGGCATAGCCAAGCGCCGTTCCCATGAAGGGGGCCGTGCAGGGCGTTGCCACAAGCACGGCCAGCGCGCCGGTAAAGAAGGCACCAGCCAGCCCATTGCGGTCAGCCAGCGATTGTCCGATGCCAGCAATGCCACCACCCAGTGACGGCAGCACCCCGGCAAGTGACAGGCCGATCACGAACAGCAGATAGGCGAGCAGGCCGACAACCGTCGGCGACTGCAGTTGAAAGCCCCAGCCCACCGCCTCGCCACCCGCCTTGAGGGCCAGCACCGTGCCCCCAACCAGGGCAAAGGTCACTAGAATGCCCGCACCATAGGCCAGCCCCTGGGCGCGCAGCTTGCCATGGGCATCCCGCCCATGCCCCACCAGCCCTAGCGCCTTGATGGAGAGCACAGGCAAGACACAGGGCATGAGGTTCAGCAGCAGCCCACCCAGAAAGGCGAGGCCCAGGGCCGCCAGCAGGCCCAGCAGGTCCGTAGCGCCCGAGGCGCCGATCCGGCCCGCAGGGGCGGCAATGGCAAAGGCAAGGCGGTTCTCGCCATCAATCGTGATCACACCGTCCAGCACCGGGGGGGCAACCGCTGCCTCAGGTGCCGCCATCTCGATGATCAGGCGACCATCGGCAATCCGGCTCGACTGGACGCCGGCGGGTTCCACCACGCCGGCGAGATTGGCAAAAAACCGGATCTTGGTCTCTGCGGCAAGGGCTGACGCTTCCCCCGGAAAGGGAACGGAGACGGCGACTTTCCGGCCATCGATTGCAAAGATGGCGCCTGCCGTTGGCTGCGGCAGCGAGACCCGCGCCGTATGGAAAACCCCGGCCGCTTCCGGGGCGAAAGCCGTTTCCTGACCCTGCTTGCCAACGGGCAGGTCAAGCGCCAGATCAACCTCTTCCGGCACGCAGATGGTCTCGCACACCAGCCAGCTGGCCTTTACCGCAAGGCGGGCACGGCTGCCGGCCGCGCCCTGGGGCACGGAAACTGGAACAAGAAGCCCGACGTCGCCGGTGTAACCATTGTTTGCCAGCCCGCCGACCTCAAAGTAATGGGGTGCTGGCCATGAAATGTCGCCAGCCGCAAAGCCCGCCGGCAAGGTCCATTCAAGCCGGGTGGCCAGACCGGAGTCCCCGGGATTAAGCCAATAGGTATGCCAGCCCGGGCGGATCTTCTGGTGCACAAGGACCCAGTTGGTCACCCCCGGCATCAGGGCCTCGCGCTCGGAGAACAGCGTCGCCGTTACATTTTCCGTACTGACGCTGGCCTGGTTGGCACGCGCAGAAGAAACAGGCAGTGCCAGTGCAATAAAAAACACACCGGTCAATATAATATGAGAAAACAAGCGCCTGATCGACAGCATTTTATTCTCTCCAAATCCATGAATACTGAATTGCGACGATGTTAACCTAAATTCCGGGGAGACGCAAAAGCGGTCGCGCCACGATCCCGCCTGCCAGAGGCCTGTTCGCCGGCCATCTTCGCCGTACAATCAGGAAAACGGCAGGGCTGGCCACAGCCCCGGAGGAGATCCCATGTCCAAGACCGTCCGCATTGGCGGCGCCTGTGCCTTTCTTGGTGACAGCGCCACCGCAGCGCCCCAGCTGATCGCAGCCGGGGTAGACTATCTGATGCTGGATTACCTGGCGGAAGTGACCATGTCGGCGCTGGCGCTGGCCAAACGGGCCAATCCCAAGGCCGGCTATGCCCGCGACTTCACCGAATGGGTCTGGAAGGAAAACCTGCCGGCGCTGATTGCCCAGGGTGTGAAGATTGTGACGAATGCTGGCGGGGTCAACCCCCATGCGGCACGCGCCCGCATGGAGGAGATTGCCGCTGCCCAGGGTTTCAAGGTGCGGGTGGCGATTGTGGAAGGCGACGACATCGCCGACCGCGCCGCCGCCTTTGCCGAAGCGGGCGTTACCGAGATGTTCGATGGCCGCCCCTTCCCGGCACCAGAGCGCATCGCCAGCATGAACGCCTATCTTGGCGCCGGTCCCATCGCACGGGCCCTGGCGGCGGGGGCGGACGCGGTGATCACCGGCCGGGTTGTCGATTCCGCCCTGGCCCTGGGCCCCCTGATGCATGAATTCGGCTGGGGTCCCGGCGACCAAGATCTGCTGGCGGCGGGAACCCTGGTTGGCCATGTCCTGGAATGCGGTGCCCAGGCCACGGGCGGCCTGTTCACCGACTGGCGGGAGGTGCCGGACTGGGCGCACATCGGCTATCCCATTGCGGAATGCACCGCCGATGGCACGTTTATCGTTACTAAACCGCCGGGCAGCGGCGGCCTTGTCACCCCGGCTACGGTGGCCGAGCAGATGCTCTATGAGGTGGGGGATCCACAGGCCTATATCGTGCCCGATGTGGTCTGCGACTTCTCCACCGTGAAAATGCGGCAGGATGGCCCTGATCGGGTCCACGTATCCGGCACAAGGGGCCGTCCGGCCACCACTACCTACAAGGTCTGTGCGACTTATGAGGATGGCCATCGCCTGACGACACTTACCCCCGTGCTGGGCATGGAGGCTGCTGCCAAGGCCCAGCGCCAGGCAGAGGCCCTGCTGACCCGCACCGCCGAGATGCTGCGCGACCGGAACATGAGCCCCTTCCGCGCCACCCGTGTGGATATTGTCGGGGCGGGGGCCAGCTATGGCGACGATCCCGCCGCCAGCCGTGCCCGCGAGGTGCTGTGCAAGATCGCCGTGGAGCACGAGGAGGAAGCGCCACTCAAGGTCTTCCTGCGGGAATACGCCTCCCCCATCACCTCCATGTCGGTGGGCACCACCATGTGGCATGGGCTGGAGCCGAAACTGGCCCCCATCGTGCGCCTGTTTTCCTGCCTGGTACCCAAGGCAGACGTGCCGGCAACCGTTGATGTGGACGGCCAGCGGATAAGGGTAGACTTTGCCCAGGCCGGGGTATTCGACCCGGCCGCCATCAGCCGCCCGACAGCCGCAGAGGCGCCGGCACCCGAGGCCACGATGGTGGACGTGCCCCTGGTCACCCTTGCCTGGGGCCGTTCCGGCGACAAGGGCGATGCCTTCAATGTGGGCATCATTGCGCGGCAGGCTGACTATCTTCCCTGGATCCGTGCCGCCCTGACGCAGGCCCGCGTGGCAAGCCATTTCGCCCATGAGTTTGCCGCTGGCGCCGCCCCCCGGGTGGAACGCTTCGAGGTGCCGGGCACCAACGCCCTCAACTTCCTGTTGCAGGGCGCGCTGGGCGGTGGCGGTGTTGCCTCCATGCGGGTCGACATGCTGGCCAAGGGCAAGGCCCAGCAACTGCTGGAGATCCCGGTCAGCGTCCCCAGGCATCTGGCGCCTGATGTGCCCGCCCATCTGCGGGCGGGGGCCTGAGGGTGGCGGGCGAGGCAACCCAAGGCCCCCGCGCCGCCTTCCGCCGGGCCACGCGGGCCTTTGCCCATCGCAATTACCGGTTGTTCTTTCTGGGACAGCTGGTGTCGCTGATCGGCACCTGGATGCAGATCATCGCCCAGTCCTGGCTTGTCTTCCGCCTGACGCAATCGCCCTTCCTGCTTGGCCTTGCGGGCTTTGCCGGACAGTTTCCGGTCTTTGCCATCGGCCCCTTCATGGGGGCGGTCGCGGACCGTTTTCCCCGCCAGCGCATCCTGATCACCACCTCCCTCATTGCAACGGTGCTGGCCACCGTGGCAGGGGTGCTGACCGTGACGGGCCGGATCGAGATCTGGCAGATCTTTGTGCTGGCCGCCCTGCTGGGCACGGTGAACGCGCTTGACGCACCAACGCGGCAGTCGTTTCTGCTCGAGCTTGTGGGCCGTGCTGATCTTGGTAATGCCATTGCTCTCAATTCATCGGTGTTCAACGCGGCACGGCTGGTTGGGCCGGCGGTTGGCGGCCTTGTGGTGGCCAGCATTGGCGAGGGCTGGTGCTTTATCGGCAATGGCCTCAGCTATCTGGCGGCGACCACGGCGCTGGTGCTGATGCGACTGGCTCCGGTAGACCAGCCGCCGCCGCGCCAGGGCAGCCGCCTTGCCGAGATCGCAGGCGGCTTTGCTTATGCCCGTGCCACCCCGGACGTTGGCCGCGCCCTGTTGCTGCTGGGAATCGTCAGCCTGGCGGGCATGCCCTATGCCACGCTGATGCCGATTTTTGCCAATGAGATTCTGGGCGGTGGCGCGCGCGGCCTTGGCATTCTGATGTCGGCCTCCGGCCTTGGCGCATTGGCAGGGGCGCTGACCCTGGCGGCACGGCAAGGCGGCAGCGAAGGACTGGCGCCCTGGCCCCGGCGCTCGGCGGCAGCCTTTGGTCTTGGCCTCATGCTGTTTGCCGCCAGCGGGCATTTCTGGCTCTCGGCCCTGCTGCTGTCTGGCAGCGGCTTTGCGCTGATGTTCCAGGCGGGAACGACGAATCTGATGATCCAGTTGAGCGTCCCCGACGCGCTGCGCGGCCGGGTGATGGCGCTTTATACTTCAACTTTCCTGGGTCTTGCCCCCTTTGGGGCGCTGCTGGCCGGGGTGCTGGCCAATCACATCGGCGCCCCCTGGACAGTGGCCTTGTGCGGTTGCACCAGCCTGCTGGCCGGCCTGGCAATCCCGCTGCATCGGCCGGCAAATGTCACAAACCATACTGATGGGATATAATCGAACTCAACCGCAAATTTGCCATTGTACAGGGCTCACGTCGGCGCTATATGCAGCGCCAGACGCAGATGCGCACGTGCCCTAGCTCTTGGCAAACAGGCAACGACGATAACGCGTTCCCCGGTACCATTATCTCGGTCGGCTCGCCGACCCCGGAGGAATCCGTCATGTCCGCATCCATTGGCGCCCCGCGCGCCATCTTGGCCCCTTCCCGTCTTGCCTGCCTGCGTGCGGCATCTGCCGCCACGAGCTTGAGTACGATCTCGAGTATGTAGGCCATTGCGCGGGCCCTAAAGCGCGAACCTTCATCAAACGTACACGTAACGGGAACGTCCTCTGCCCAGAGTGCAGCAGGCCGCACTTCCGACTCCGCCCGAAGGACCAAGGCGATGACCGCAAAGATTCTGCGCTTTCTTGACGAGCGCCGACCGCAAACCCCCTGTCTGGTTGTTGATCTTGACGTGGTGGCGGCAAACTATGCCGCGCTGCGCCGCCACCTGCCGCTGGCGCAGGTCTTTTATGCCGTCAAGGCCAATCCGGCGCCGGAAGTGGTGCGCCTGCTGGCCAAGCTTGGTTCGAACTTCGATACGGCCAGCCGGCCCGAGATCGAGCTTTGCCTGGCCTGCGGTGCCAGCGCCGACCGGATTTCGTTCGGCAATACCATAAAGAAGGAAACCGACATCGCCTTTGCCTTTGGGGCGGGGGTTCGTCTGTTTGCCTTTGATTCGCTTGCCGAACTCCAGAAGATCGCGCGCGTCGCCCCGGGTGCCAAGGTTTTCTGCCGCATTCTGGTGGAGAACGCCGGGGCCGACTGGCCGCTGTCGCGCAAGTTTGGCTGCGCGCCCGAGATGGCCCGCAGCCTGCTTGTGGAGGCCCGCGCCCTGGGCCTTGTGCCCTGGGGCGTCTCGTTCCATGTCGGCTCGCAGCAGACCGACGTCAGCCAGTGGGACATGGCCGTGGCCGAAGCGGCGCGCCTGTTCAAGGGCCTGGCCGAAGACGGGATCGAGCTTGGCCTCGTCAATCTGGGCGGTGGTTTCCCGGCGCGCTATCGCTCGGAAGTGCCCGCACTTGAGGCCTATGCCGGGGCGGTGATGGGGTCGATGACCCGCCATTTCGGCAATTCCCTGCCGGACATGATCATCGAGCCGGGCCGCTCCATGGTGGGTGACGCCGGCGTGCTTGAGGCCGAGATCATCCTGATCTCGCAGAAGGCCTATGATGATCCGCGCCGCTGGGTCTATCTCGACGTGGGCCGCTTTGGTGGCCTGGCCGAGACCGAGGGCGAGGCCATCAAATATCGCATCACCACCCCCCATGAGACCGGCGCCGTTGGCCCTGTCGTCCTGGCAGGCCCCACCTGTGACAGCGCCGACATCATCTATGACAAGGCCGGTTACGAGCTGCCGGTGGATCTGGTGATTGGCGATCGCGTCCGGATCCTGTCCACGGGCGCCTATACCACCAGCTATGCCAGCGTGAACTTCAACGGCTTTGCGCCGCTGCAGGCCCATTACATCTGAAACCGATGCTCTGTCGGCGGTGTAATTCCGGTAAAAATCCGGGATTACACCGCCTACAGATAAAATAATCCGCGTTCTGATGGTCCTTGCTAAGACTTTGTTAGGACTGATGGCCCCATCTTCGGGCCATGAAAACGGCAAACCCCTCCGCCATCCTCAGGCGTCACCTGCCCCGCCTTGGCGAAATCGGCGCCCTTGCCGCCCGGCTTGTCAGCGACATCAGCATCATGCCCCTGGTGGCAGACCTGCTTGGCCGGGAGCGGCGCCCCAATGCGGTTGCCTTTGTGCCACCCTTGCACGATTTCGAGAGGATCGCCGGGATCTGGCTCAGGCTGGGCGGCACGCCGGCCCCGGCCGACGCCCAGGTGGCCCCCATTGCCTTCGCGGCCGATTTTCTGGAAAACGCGCAGGGCCATTTCTTCACCGACACGGTGGTCCATGAGATCGCCCATGTGGTGAACAACCTGATGATTCCGCCGGGCGGCTGGCTGGACGGGCGGCGGCAGATCCATGGTCACCGCTGGGTTGCCTTTGCCGCAGCACTGGCCGCGCGGGCCGGCCTGCCCGGCGGGCGCGACGCCGTGGAATATCTGCTGGGCAGCAAATCAGCCAGC